>NZ_PPQF01000030.1 GCF_002901865.1 Staphylococcus agnetis | reverse complement strand
ATCTATGACATTAACCATTATCTTACTATATAATGATTTTAATTTTATTATTGGTATTATACATCTAATTTTCCTTATATTTTTTAGTTTTTTAAGCTATGCTACTGTAAAAGTTGGAGTATCTGAAGCTATAATCTATAAAAAAAAATAACGTTCTATTTTAAATACATAATAAGCTAATGCTTTGATGTAACTAAAGGGATTGGAGATATTTATGAAAACAATTGGAAGTATTATATATTTAAAAGAAGGTTCACAAAAATTAATGATTATTAATCGTGGTCCTATTGTAGAAATAGATGATAAAAAATATATGTTTGATTATTCCGCGTGTAAATATCCTTTAGGGGTTGTTGAAGATCAAATTTATTATTTCAATGAAGAAAATATTGATAAGGTTGTCTTTGAAGGCTATGTAGATGAAGAAGAGACGAGATTTCAAGAATTATTTGTAGAAATGAAAAGTCAGTTGCCTTCTGAAATTAAACAAGGCGTTGTACCACAAGAACAATTCGGTTTAAATTAAAAAATATGATAAGAAAAACACCATCCGCAAATTAGGGATGGTGTTTTTATATAAGCAAAGGAGATCACATTGAATTACAGTTCTCTAAATAGGCCTACAACTTTACCTAGCACAGTGACGTGTTCTAAGTAGATAGGATCTAAACTACTATTTTCAGGTTGTAAACGATAACGATTTTTTTCTTTATAAAAACGTTTCACTGTGGCTTCATCATCTTCCGTCATCGCTACGATGATATCGCCATTTTCTGCGATTGATTGACTTCTTACGATTACTTTATCGCCATCTAAAATACCAGCTTCAATCATACTGTCTCCTACAACATTTAAAATAAAGATTTGGCCATTATGTGTAGAAGTAAAGTGTTCAGGCAGTGGGTAATATTCTTCAACATTTTCTACAGCAGTAATCGGCGTACCAGCGGTAACTTTACCGATAACGGGTACATAAATTGTTTCTTCCATATTTACTGGTTCACCCATGAGCTCACTTACGATTTCGATTGCTCGAGGTTTTGTAGGGTCACGACGGATGTAGCCTTTCTCTTCAAGGCGTGATAAGTGACCGTGAACAGTTGAACTTGAAGCTAATCCAACTGCTTCTCCTATTTCTCGAACACTTGGCGGGTATCCTTTTGTTTGAACAATATGCTTAATAAATTCAAATATTTCTTCTTGTCTTTTTGTCAGTTCTCTCATCTGATTGCACTCCTTTGCTTGATTTATGTACATTATAGCATAGTTATCCGAACAGAACAAACATTTGTTCGTTTTGGTGTTGACATAGAACATTCGTTCTGTTAAATTAGTAACACAAACAAATGTTCTAGGAGATGTTGATAATGATTAAAGTTAAATTAAATGAAATATATCTGTATTTATCAGTATTTGTTGTTTCTATGATTATCTTTTTCGTGTTTTTTATTATGACTAGCCAAACTGCGCATACAGAACAAACGTACGAAATGACTGATCATCAAATTAATTCTAACCAAACAGAACACGTACAAAAATACGAACAAAAGTCTAATGATCAACAAAGTGTGCTCGCTGTGACAGTTCGATAAATTTAAAACCGAACATTTGACATAAAGACATAGAAATGAGGCGCACGGTAATGAGACTATACACAATTCAATATAAAGGTTTTATAAGGACGATGTGAAATGATGAATGACGTTTCACATTGTCTTTTTTTATTCAGCTTATAAGTCAGAGTGGTTGGTTTTATGCATCTTTTCTGTTATATTTTGTAGAGAATATTGACGGAGGTTTTCAATTATGCTTAGTCAAGAAAAATTACAACGTATTAATGCACTCGCTAAGAAAAAGAAAAGTGAAGGTTTGACTGAAGTTGAAGCAAAAGAACAATCACGCTTAAGAAGTGAATATCTTGCTTCATTTCGTAATAGTTTTAAAAATCAAATCGAACATACGAAGGTGATTGATCCTGAGGGTAACGACGTGACACCTAGCAAATTAAAAGAAATTCAAAAGCAAAATCATACACGTCATTAGTTCTCTATAAATACAAATGAAATTATAGGTTTTATCCGCGTATATAAGGTATAATAACCCTAGTAGCGAATAGAAAGGAAGTCATAATATGTTTGGACAAAAAGACACACATGCAGTAAATACCATCCGTGCGCTTAGCATTGATGCAATTGAGAAAGCAAATTCTGGTCACCCTGGTTTACCAATGGGTGCCGCGCCAATGGCTTACACACTTTGGACGCAACATTTAAATTTTAATCCTAATTCTAATACGTATTTCAACCGCGATCGTTTTGTTTTATCTGCGGGTCATGGTTCTGCACTTTTATATAGCTTGCTTCACGTTTCTGGTGGCTTAGAATTAGAAGAGTTAAAGCAATTTAGACAATGGGACTCTAAAACACCAGGACATCCTGAATACAACCATACAAAAGGTGTAGAAATTACAACAGGGCCATTAGGTCAAGGTTTTGCGATGTCAGTGGGTATGGCAATGGCTGAAAAACACTTAGCTGCCAAATTCAATCAAGACGATATTTCTGTTGTAGATCATTATACTTACGTATTAGCCTCTGATGGCGATTTAATGGAAGGGATTTCTCACGAAGCTGCATCTTTGGCGGGTCATTTAAAATTAGATAAACTTATCACGTTATATGACTCAAATGATATTTCCTTAGACGGTAAAACGAACAAATCATTCTCTGAAGATATTAAGAAGCGTTTTGAAGCGTATGGATGGAATCATATCATGGTTACTGATGGTAATGATATGGAAGCCATCAATAACGCTATTGTAGAAGCAAAATCTCAAGAAGGACCTACAATCATTGAAGTGAAAACAATTATTGGTTATGGTTCTCCTAATAAATCTAACAGTCACAGTTCTCATGGTGCACCACTAGGTGAAGAAGAACGTGAATTAACTTTCAAAAATTATGAATTAGACGCGACTCAAACATTCCAAGTGGATGATAGTGTGTATGAAATCTTTAATGAAACGATGATCAAACGTGCAGACGAACATGAAGCGGCATGGAAAAAAGATTTGGAAGCGTATGCTGAAAAATATCCTGAACTTGCGAAAGAGTTTAAATTAGCCATTGCAGGAGAATTACCTGAAAACTATGACGAAGCGTTACCACGTTTTGAGTTAGGTCACAAAGCGGCTTCTCGTGCAGATTCTGGAGAAATCATTCAAGCAATCGGTAAATCTGTACCGTCATTCTTCGGTGGTTCAGCTGACTTAGCGTCATCAAATAAATCGAACGTTAAAGCTGAAGGTGACTTCTCTGCAGAAGATGGCACTGGTAAAAATGTCTGGTTTGGTGTACGTGAATTTGCGATGGCAGCTGCAGTGAATGGTATGGCAGCACACGGTGGTTTACATCCTTATGGCGCTACTTTCTTTGTATTTAGCGATTACCTAAAACCAGCACTACGTTTATCTTCAATTATGGGAGTACGTTCAACGTTCATTTTCACACATGATTCGATTGCAGTTGGTGAAGATGGTCCAACACACGAACCAATTGAACAATTAGCTGGTTTACGTGCAATTCCTAACTTAAACGTTATTCGTCCAGCTGATGGCAACGAAACACGTGTTGCATGGAAAGTTGCATTAGAATCTAATAACACGCCTACAGCGCTTGTATTAACACGTCAAGGCTTACCAGTGTTAGATGTTGAAGAATCAAAACTTGAAGAAGGTGTACGTAAAGGGGCTTATGTTGTGTATGAAACAGAAAAAGCACCAGAATACGTATTGTTAGCTTCAGGTTCTGAAGTGAGCTTAGTGGTTGAGGTTGCGAAAGATCTTGAACAACGTGGAAAAGGTGTACGTGTGGTATCAATGCCAAACTGGCACGCATTTGAACAACAACCAAAAGCTTACCAAGACGAGGTATTACTTCCAGAAGTGTCTAAACGTGTTGCAGTAGAAATGGGCGCAACGCTTGGTTGGCACAAATATGTTGGTATGAAAGGCATTGTTGTTGGTATTGATCGTTATGGTGCAAGTGCGCCTGGTGACTTAGTAGTTGAAAAATATGGTTTCACTAAAGAAAATATTCTTTCACAAATCGAAGCACTTTAATCATTTTTAATTTTGTAAATGATGTCATTCATCACGTATGTTTAATCGGGACTTCCACCCACATTATAGATTATTTCGAAAGGATAGAGGGCGAGACGTTAATGTCCGCTCTCTATTTTCATGAAAGTATTGGAATGACCTTGAAAACTTGAATCAATTTTAGTAAAATGCAAAAGGATAGAGAAAGTGGGTGAAATAATGGCTACATGGTTGGCAATCGTATTAATTGTACTTGCACTTATCATTGGACTTGTAGGTGGCTTTTTCCTCGCACGTAAATATATGATGGATTATTTAAAGAAAAATCCTCCAATTAACGAAGAAATGTTACGTATGATGATGATGCAAATGGGTCAAAAACCATCACAGAAAAAAATTAATCAAATGATGACAATGATGAATAAAAACATGGACAAAAAGTTTTAATGTCCAACTTTTAAATGATGAAAAAGAGATTCGGATCTGAGATGATTTCCGAATCTCTTATTTTATTTATATATGGTATGATATAGGGCAATTCAATAACGTATCGGTATTCAATATGATATAATACGCTTATTACTGGTGAGCTATAAAGGAGATTTACATATGACGTTTTTAGTATTTTCTATCCTCGTCGCATTTTTTATGAGCGCTGTCGTCATTTTTATTCGTGTAAAAGCGCAAAAATATCCTGTCAACACTAAAAAAATTATGTTACCACCATTATTTATGGCAACAGGCGCATTGATGTATGTGGTACCATATTTTAGACTAACGGGTTTAGAAATTTTAGAATCCGTTATCGTAGGATTTATTTTTTCATCAATTTTAATCTTTACGTCACACTTTGAAGTAAAAGACCAACAAATATATTTAAAAAAATCTAAAGCATTCCCTATTATATTAGTATCATTACTAATTATGCGTACAATTTTAAAAGTTTATATCGGTAACTCAGTCCATCCTGGGGAGTTAGCAGGTATGTTTTTCTTATTAGCATTTAGTATGTTATTACCATGGCGCGTTGCCATGTTATTACGTTATAGAAGTATTAAACGTCAACTAGGAAATGCCTCTTAAATTTTATAAGTGATAAACCGGGCTTTTAAACACATCATGAAGATGGTTGTGAAATAAAGCTCGGTTTTTACTTGCATGCAAGTCATGTATTCATTAAAATAAAATAGAACAAATGTTCTGGAGTGATATGATGAAAGTGATACATACAGCAGATTGGCACTTGGGAAAAGTGTTGAATGGACACACGTTTCTAGAGGATCAAGCCGATATCTTAGAGAAACTGGTGGATAAAGTTGAACGTGAGCAACCCGATGTTTTGGTTATTGCAGGTGATATATTTGATACTGCCATGCCAAGTAAACGGGCCATCGAGCTTATGGAACGTACGATAGCACGCTTAAACATCGATTTAAAGATACCAATGATTATTACAAATGGGAACCATGATGGTAAAGAGCGCCTACGCTACGGTGCCCATTGGTTCAAGCGGAATCACCTCTATATTCGTACAGCATTAACAGACTTTGAGGAACCCATTATATTTGGGGATGTGTGTTTTTACACCTTACCATTTTTCACGTTAGCAGAAGCAAGAGCATTTTTAGGTACAGAAATAACTACATATGAAGAAGCTGTCACACAACTTGTTGAACGTATTAAACCGCAGATAGAAACTTCAAAGCAAAATGTATTGATTGGACATTTTACTATATTCGGTGCACCAAAAAGTGATTCTGAAAGGGAACTCACCGTTGGGACGATTGAAAGTGTGCGTTCACATTGTGTGGCGTTATTTGATGCAGTGATGTTAGGACATATTCATCATCCTTTTGCTTTAAATCAGAGTCATATTTATTACAGTGGGTCTTTATTACAATATTCATTTTCTGAAGTCAATCAGCCAAAAGGTATCCGCTGTTTCACTTTTAATAAAGAGGATTACACTCAAAATTTTATACCGTTGTCACCACGTAGAAAGCTGCAATATGTTGAAACCACATATGATGATGCTGTGAATGGACGTTTTGCACATGACAATAAAGAAGATTATTTCCATTTCAGTTTATCTGAGCTTGAAATGGTCAAAGATCCCATGCAACAGCTTAAAAAAATGTTTCCGAATACCTTGGCACTGACACAACAAGTATATGTATCGACAACGCATGTCAATGCATCTCACAATATTAAAAAGATGAAACCTCTTGAAATTATAGACACATTTTATAAAGAACTGATGGATGAAACTCTAGATGACATTCAAACTAAAGAAGTTGAAACATTTTTAAATCAATATGGAGAGGAGGAATAAAGATGAAGCCCATTCGGTTAACTATAGAAAATTTTGGGCCGTTTTTGAAGGAAAATATTGATTTTACACAAATAGAAACCAATCAGCTTTTTTTAATTAGTGGTAAAACGGGCTCAGGTAAAACAATGATTTTTGATGCAATAGTCTATGCATTATATGGTAGAGCATCGACAACGGCACGTGAAGTAGCACAATTGCGCAGTCATTTTGCCCCTCCAGAAGAACCACTCAAAGTCATCTATGAATTTGACATGCATCATCAACGCTATAAAGTGATTCGTTCCGCATCATTTACAAAACCTAATAAAAAAAGCGAAACGCCCGGGATTTTAGAAGTTTATAAACTTGAGGATGACCATTTTGTCCTTCAAGAAAGTAAAATTAATGCAGGCAATGCATACTTGCAATCGTTAATGAACTTAAAGGTTGATCAATTTCGCCAATTATTTATACTACCTCAAGGTGAGTTTAAATCATTTCTTGTGTCTAAAAGTCAGGATAAGCAAACCATTTTGCGAACATTATTTAATACAGTCATGTATGAAGATTTAAAAAATACTTTGAAAGAAAAAACAAAATCTATTCAAGACGACATGGATAAAACGTATGATCGATTGCGGACCTGCTGGCAAGATATGTATGCACTTGATAATGAAACTTTAAAACATTATCTTGAGACGGATGTCTCTCAATATGCACAAATTGAAACATATTTATCTGAGTTTAACATGATTGGTCTCCAAGAAGTGTCACAGTTATCATCTGAAAAAGAAAAGATTGAACAACAAATGAAGCATGTTCAAACGCAAATCGATCAAGAAACTATGAGACAACAACTTTGTAGCGAATTAAAAGAAGTTGAGCATCAAAGATTGTCTTTAAAAGAACAAAGTGATGAAATCAAGCAACTCGAACAGAAATTACATATATTAAAAGAAAGCCAATTGGCTATACATGCATTAACTGAACTAGAGCAGTTGCAACAAGATATGAATGATAATAAAGAGAAGCTTGCTGTCTTAGATAATCAAATGAAAGCGTACCAACAAGAGTTGAATACTTATCATCAAAAAAGTGATCAACTTGAAGCCAAACAAACAGATATGGATACTAAACTAGAAACACTAAAGACAACACATCATTATATTCAACATGAAAAAGACATTATTCAAGCATTTGAGGATGAGACAGCATTATTAAAACAAAACGAAAACTTAAATCATATATTAGAAAAAGTGCGAGCACAACTCGAACAGATCAGAGCAGAATTAGACACTTTAGCTACAGATTTTTCAAAACTCGATGAATATAAAGAAACTCAGTTTTCGTTAAGAAGAGAGTTAGATAAGATTGACGGTATTGAACAGCAATATAAACGTAAGTGTGAGCTTGATAAACAACGCCATGAATTAACAGCATCTTTGACAGCGTCAGAGCAACATATTGAACAGTTAGCCTCACAAAAGCATGAGATTACTGAAAGCGCTCAATCAATGGCATCACATGATGACATGATTCAAACATTACGTGCCACGTTATCTATATCGGAGCCGTGCCCTGTATGTGGCCAAATTGTTCATGATACAAATGCCGGTGAAGACATGGAGCTAGTTAAAAAACATTTAGAAGAAAATGAACAAATAGAGGCAAAGGTTCGTCAAATTGCAACATCTATGATTGAACAACAAACAACGCTAAAACATATTGATATTCAATTGAAGGAATTAGAGTCTATTGAGGATCCGGAACATCAAAAGCAAGCGTGTCTCAAACAAAAAGCGCACAATGCGTCACTTATCAAAGAGTTAACGGCAAAACAACAACAAGTTGAAAACTTAAACGACAAGAAACAACGTTTAGAAGAAAATGCTCAACAATTAAAAAGTGATATCACTAAGAATAATTACGCGCATGACCATGCTAAACAAAAAGTAATGCAATTTAAGCAAACGACACAATTCGATGATTTTTATACCTTTAAAACAGCTTATGAAAAACTTGAAAAAGAAGTAAATGCGTTTCAAAAGGAACGTGATGAACTTAAAACGAACATTCAAACAGTAAATGAACAATTAATGATTATTAAAAATGATATAAAACATCAAGATGCACAACATCAATCTAATCAAAAACGGTATGCTAAGGTGGATGCTATTGTGCAAGAAGAAATGCGTAAATTAAACGTAGACTCGTTAGCACAATTACGTCAATTAACAACTGAAGCTGAGCATATAGAAGCATATCAAACACGTATTGAGACATTTCACAAAGATATGCAAAAATGGACGACACAAAGAGATACGCTGTCACAAAAATTAAAAGGCTTGCCTGAAAATAATCTTCAAGCACTTCAACTCGAAAGCGAGCATATACAAAATGCCTTGAATACTGTCACTAAGCAATACAATGAAACTGCATTTCAAGTTCAAGAAAATAAGAAGAAAATTCAAAAAATAGAAGAAATCATTCAATATATTCAGCAATCCTTAACACAACATCGCGCAATTTTTAATTTATCTGAAGTGATTTCTGGAAAAAACAATCTCAAGTTAACGTTAGAAAATTATGTTTTAATCTATTATTTGGAACATATTTTAGATGCTGCAAATAAACGACTTCGCCATATGACGGGACAACGTTATGAATTGGTACGTAAAATTGATAAGGGTCGTGGATATAGTGGTTTAGAAATTGAAGTGTTTGACTATTATTCTAATCAAGCGCGTCATATAACCTCGCTTTCAGGTGGTGAGACGTTTCAAGCATCTCTTGCTTTAGCGTTAGGTTTAAGTGAAATTGTTCAAAATGAACAAGGGGGCATTTCGCTAGATGCGATGTTTATCGATGAAGGGTTTGGTACGTTAGACCAAGAAACGCTAGAGACGGCGCTAGACACTTTAATCCAATTACAGGCGACAGGGCGTCTCGTTGGCATTATTTCCCATGTCACAGAACTCAAAAATAGAATTCCAACTATATTAGAAGTCAATGCGAAAAATTATCAAAGTTCTACATCTTTAACTTTCAATGAATAACGGTACTATTAATTAAATAGAAAAAGCGGCGTTAAATTTTTGATTTAAGCGCCGCTTTTTCATGTTTCATATGATTAAGCTTTTTTATTTTGTTCGCGTAATAAATCGCGGATTTCAGTAAGTAATACTGTACTTTCTTCAATTTCTTCTTCGACTTCTTTAGGTTTAACAAGTGTATTTGCGATTTTGATAAAGATAAATAACGCAAAAGCAATGATAATAAAGTCAATAATTGATTGAATGAAGATACCATATTTTATACCGTAAATTGTCCAATTTTTAGCAAAATCAATTTCACCAAATAAAAGACCAATGAGCGGCATAATGACATTCTCAACAAGAGATGTCACGATCTTATTGAATGCAGCACCCATCACTACGGCTACGGCTAATTCAAGTACGTTACCTTTTAATGCAAATTCTTTAAATTCCTTTAACATGATGTTCTCCCCCTGAATGTGATTTCAAACACTTTAAGAATTATACATCATAGACATAATATTGCAAGACGCAATTTTGCTATATAAACTTATTTTTATATGCCACGTTGAATATGTTATTCTGTTTTGTTATTGTATATATGACGATTGCATTTTAAAGCTTATTTAAAACGTTTAATCAAAAAATGCACATATCTTTGAAAATTTAATATGGAGAAAGGGAGTAGGTATTGATATGAATACTTCAAATCCAAATGAAAATGGTAAGAAGTTTTCACCAGTATTTATCTTTAGTTCAATTATCATCTTTGCGATTGTTTTAATTGGGGTATTTATACCGAAACAATTCGGTGGATTTACATCTATGATTACAGCTTGGATTACGAATACATTAGGTTGGTATTATCTGATCTTAACAACAGTGATTGTGTTCTTTTGTATCTTTTTAATTTTTAGTCCGATTGGTAAATTGAAGCTTGGTAGACCAAATGATAAACCTGAATTTAATACAGTGTCATGGTTTGCGATGCTATTTAGTGCAGGTATGGGGATTGGTCTTGTGTTTTATGGTGCTGCAGAACCTTTAGCGCATTTTGCTT
Organism: Staphylococcus agnetis; assembly: GCF_002901865.1. Lineage (GTDB taxonomy): Bacteria > Bacillota > Bacilli > Staphylococcales > Staphylococcaceae > Staphylococcus > Staphylococcus agnetis. The sequence continues at coordinate 12,501 of NZ_PPQF01000030.1, read as the reverse complement.
CACCACCGAATGCAGATCCGAAATCTACTCAAGCTTTTACTGAGTCATTACGTTCTACATTCTTCCACTGGGGCTTCCATGCATGGGCAGTCTATGGTGTTGTTGCACTTGCGCTTGCTTATGCACAATTTAGAAAAGGCGAGCCTGGTTTATTATCGAAAACATTACGACCGATCTTAGGCGACCGAGTGGATGGTCCAATAGGAACGTTCATTGATGTTTTAGCAGTTTTTGCCACAGTGGTCGGTGTCGCTGTATCCCTAGGTATGGGTGCGCTTCAAATCGCTGGTGGTTTACATTACTTGTTTGGTGTTCCAAATAATATTGTGACACAATCGATTATTATTGTAGTTGTTACAATCTTATTCATTATGAGCGCTTGGTCAGGACTCAGTAAGGGGATTCAATATTTAAGTAATTTAAATATCGGCTTAGGTACAGTTTTATTATTAGCTGCGTTATTTATTGGGCCGACAATTTTAATCTTAAATATGTTGACAAGTTCTACAGGTAGTTTATTAAATTCATTTTTATTTAACAGCTTTGATGCAGCTGCCACAAATCCTCAAAAACGTGAATGGATGGCAAGTTGGACGCTTTACTATTGGGGCTGGTGGTTAAGCTGGAGTCCATTCGTTGGTGTATTTATTGCACGTGTATCTAAAGGACGTTCGATTCGAGAATTTATTTCAGGGGTTTTACTTGTCCCAGTAATCGTAAGTTTTATTTGGTTCAGTGTATTTGGTGTTCTTGGTATCGAAACAGCTAAAAAACATAAAGAAATTTATGATATGTCTGTTGAAACACAATTATTTGGTGTTTTCCATCATTTACCAATGGGTATGGTGTTATCAATTATTGCACTTTTACTCATCGCATCATTCTTTATTACATCAGCGGATTCAGCAACATTCGTCCTTGGTATGCAAACAACATTTGGTTCACAAAACCCAAGTTCATTTGTCAAAGTAACATGGGGTGTTGCACAATCTCTTATCGCTTTCGTGCTTTTATTATCTGGTGGTGGAGATGGCGAAGCCGGGTTAACCGCACTTCAGAATGCAGCGATTATTAGTGCCTTGCCGTTCTCATTTGTTGTCATACTGATGATGGTCAGTTTCTATAAAGATGCCAATAAAGAACGTAAATTCCTCGGTTTAACATTAACGCCGAACAAACATCGTTTAAAAGAATATGTTGAAAATTCTAGAAACGATTATGAAGAAGAATTAATTTCTAAGCGTAAAGCGATACGTGATACGGAAAGATAATAGAAAACGGTCTTATTGCTTAATGATGAGGTGATACCTTGTCATTAAGCTTTTTTATTTATACAGACTCAGGAAGTTGAAATCATTCAACTATCGTAGGAGTCAAAAATTCATTTTATCAAGGATTCTAATCAACGCGCTTAATACTTATAGAGCGCGCATTTGAAAAATAGCATAATATATACTTATTACACTATCTTAGATTGATAACTTTTATTTATAGTTACTGATTAGAAAGTCAAAACACTGAAATAAAGCTTTTCACGCGTATAGAGTTGTTTTCATAGAAGGATAATTATACAATTATATTAACGGCATATAAAAATATCAGGGGGGATATTCTATGGCTTCAAATTTAAAAGAGCAAGCTAAAAAGTCGTTTCAAGTGAATGGTAAAACACTAACTTACTACGACCTTAAATCACTCGAAGCACAAGGTTTAACAGAAATTAGTCGTTTACCATACTCAATTCGTGTACTTTTAGAATCTGTTTTACGTCAAGAAGATGGTTTTGTGATCACAGATGATCACATTAAGGCGTTATCAACATTTGGTAAAGAAAACGTAAAAGGTGAAGTACCTTTTAAACCATCACGTGTTATTTTACAAGACTTTACAGGTGTACCTGCAGTAGTAGATTTAGCATCATTACGTAAGGCAATGGATGATGTCGGCGGTGATTTATCTAAAATCAATCCTGAAGTACCTGTGGACTTAGTTATTGACCACTCGGTTCAAGTTGACAGCTACGCATCTCCAGACGCTCTTGAACGCAACATGAAATTAGAATTTGAACGCAACTATGAACGTTATCAATTTTTAAACTGGGCTACAAAAGCTTTTGAAAATTATAATGCAGTACCACCTGCAACGGGTATTGTTCACCAAGTGAACCTTGAATACTTAGCGAATGTTGTTCATGTTCGTGAAAACGATGGTGAACAAGTTGCTTTCCCAGATACATTAGTAGGTACCGATTCACATACTACGATGATCAATGGTCTAGGTGTATTAGGTTGGGGTGTTGGTGGTATTGAAGCTGAAGCAGGTATGCTGGGTCAACCATCCTACTTCCCAATTCCAGAAGTAATTGGTGTACGTTTAACTAAAGAACTTCCTCAAGGTGCAACTGCCACAGACCTCGCTTTACGTGTTACAGAATTACTACGTAAAAAAGGCGTAGTTGGAAAATTTGTTGAGTTCTTCGGTCCTGGTGTTGAAAAATTACCATTAGCTGACCGTGCAACAATTGCCAACATGGCACCTGAATATGGTGCAACATGTGGGTTCTTCCCAGTAGATGATGAAACACTCAAATATCTACGTTTAACAGGTCGTTCTGATGAGCAAATTGAAACAGTGGATAAATATTTAAAAGAAAACCATATGTTCTTTGATGCCTCTGCAGAACCGAACTACACAGATGTTGTTGATTTAGATTTATCTACTGTAGAAGCTTCATTATCAGGCCCTAAACGTCCTCAAGATTTAATTTTCTTAAGTGATATGAAAAAAGCATTCCAAAAATCTGTGACTGCACCTGCAGGTAACCAAGGTCACGGTTTAGATAAAAGTGAATTCGATAAAAAAGCGACGATTGAATTTAAAGATGGCCGTTCAACTGAAATGAAAACGGGAGACATTGCGATTGCCGCAATTACATCTTGTACAAACACTTCTAATCCATATGTAATGTTAGGTGCTGGGCTTTTAGCGAAAAAAGCTGTTGAAAAAGGTTTGAAAGTGCCAGATTATGTTAAAACATCACTTGCACCTGGTTCAAAAGTTGTAACAGGTTATTTGCGTGATGCCGGCTTACAAGACTATTTAGATCAATTAGGGTTTAACTTAGTTGGTTATGGTTGTACAACTTGTATCGGTAACTCTGGTCCGTTACTCGAAGAAATTGAACGTGCGGTGGCTAAAGAAGACTTATTAGTAACATCAGTCCTTTCTGGTAACCGTAACTTTGAAGGTCGTATCCATCCTTTAGTGAAAGCAAACTATTTAGCATCACCGCCACTCGTTGTCGCTTATGCTTTAGCGGGTACAGTTGATGTAGACTTACAAAATGAACCACTTGGCCAAGATGCGCAAGGTAATGACGTTTACTTAAAAGATATTTGGCCATCGATTCAAGAAGTTTCAGATACTGTAGATAGTGTCGTGACTCCAGAACTCTTTAAAGAAGAATATAAAAATGTATATGAAAATAACGAATTATGGAATGAAATCGATACTACAAATCAACCATTGTATGATTTTGATCCGTCATCAACATATATTCAAAATCCTACATTCTTCCAAGGCTTATCTAAAGAGCCTGGTCACATTCAACCATTAAGTGATTTACGTGTGATGGGTAAATTTGGTGATTCTGTTACGACAGACCATATTTCTCCAGCTGGTGCGATTGGTAAAGATACGCCAGCAGGTAAGTACTTAACTGACAATGGTGTTTCACCTCGTGACTTTAACTCATATGGTTCACGTCGTGGAAATCATGAAGTGATGGTACGTGGTACGTTTGCGAATATTCGTATTAAGAACCAATTAGCGCCAGGTACTGAGGGTGGTTATACGACATATTGGCCAACGAAAGAAGTGATGTCCATTTATGATGCAGCGATGAAATACAAAGAAGACGGTACAGGTCTTGTTGTATTAGCTGGTAATGACTATGGTATGGGTTCTTCTCGTGACTGGGCTGCGAAAGGTACGAACCTTTTAGGTGTGAAAACAGTCATTGCACAAAGTTATGAACGTATTCACCGCTCTAACTTAGTCATGATGGGTGTATTACCTTTACAATTTAAACCAGGTGAGTCAGCTGATAGCCTTGGTTTAGATGGTACAGAACACATTTCTGTAGACATTACAGAAGCCGTTCAGCCAGGACAAGATGTGACAGTTACTGCGAAAAAAGAAGACGGTCAAACGATTGAATTTAAAGCAGTGGCTCGTTTCGACTCTAAAGTTGAAATTGAATACTATCGTCACGGTGGTATTTTACAATTGGTATTACGTAAAAAATTAGCATAAAACATGCTTTTATCATCATAATAAAACGGGATGGAACGTAGTAGTTCTATCCCGTTTAATCTGTATGAAGTTTATTATCGTTATTTAAATACGATGTATGATACACTAAACAGTGACGAATGATAGAAAGAAGGACGGCGTATGTTATATGCTTTAACTGAGATAGAATCTAGATATCAAGAAACAGATCAAATGGGTGTGATTTACCATGGGAATTACGCAACATGGTTTGAAGTAGCGCGTACTGATTACATTCGTAAACTCGGTTTAGATTACAGTGAAATGGAACATGAAGGTGTCGTATCACCAGTGACTGAATTAAACATCACCTATAAAAAAAGCGTCACATATCCAGAAAAAGTGATTATCAAAACATGGGTTTCAAAATTTTCTAAATTACGCTCAAGATATCAATATGAGATATACAACGAAAAAGGTGACATTGTGACTACTGGTTACACAGATAATGTGATTATTACTAAAGATGAACGTAGACCGATACGTCTTGATAAACGTTTTCCGAATTGGTTTGAGGTTTATAGTAAAGTTGATGAACAAAATCAAGCAGGCGTTGAAAAAGAGCTTACGTTAAATTAATTCTATCAGTAATATTAAATCGCATAGAGATGCTGTTGCCATATTAAATAGCCTTCATCGCTCATATATGGGTGAAGATGAAGGCTATTTTCATAGTTTTTAAAGGCTAAGTATGTAAGCTGACAAAAGAAAAGGGAGACGCTTAGTAACGGTATTAACTTTTCCTCTTAATATTATGTCAGTTTAAACAAATTATCATGACCGTTTGTTTTAAGTGTAGACATTTTAATGGCATATAAAAAAGGTTGAGCATACTATATCTCAACCTTTTAATTTTATAAGGAACTTTATCTCGTCATCTTACGTTCCATGTATGTTATTGTAATCTCTTTTTATTTTGATTCAGCTTCATATGTGATTTCGTCATTTTTGACGTCGATTTTGAGGTGATCGTCTTCAAAATACCATACGTCTCTTTCAGCAACAACGACATATAAGCCATCTAGTGTTTGTTCGTATCCAATTTCGTCAATATCTTTTACATTTTCAATATTAAACGCAGGACTAAATCCTTGTTTTAATTGAAATTCGCCACCATAGCGAACAAAAAAGTGAAGTGCTTTGCCTTCTTGAGGTAATTCTAATTCTTTCTTAAACCATTCAATTGCTTCAGCTGTAAATTCTAATTGCATCTTTAAAACTCCTCTCATAAATAAGGCTAGGTATAAGCTTATTTTATCTTGAAACCTAAAAGAAATAAATAGAAAAAGGTTACATCCATTTAATTTTAGGCTCTGTGCCTTTAATGATACGTTTGATATTACTAATATGTCGTATCACGAGTAGAGAGGCTACTACGAAACTAATCAGTAGTAGTATTTTGTCATTAACTATAAACGAGCCTATGACACAGCAAATGCCGGCTATGATACTTGATAATGATACATATTTTGTTAAATAAAGAATTGCAAAAAAGATTGCGATTAAAATTAAGCATAAAATGGGGTTTACACCGAGTAACACTCCGGCACTTGTAGCAACCGCCTTACCACCACGGAATTTTAAATATACTGGAAATACATGACCTAAAATTGCAAATATACCAATTAAAATACCATGAATATCTACATGAAATAATGCAGGTAAAAACACTACAATAAATCCTTTGAAAATATCAAAAAAAGTAACAGCGAACCCAGCAGGTTTACCTAACACTCTAAAACTGTTTGTTGCACCTGTGTTTCCGCTACCATATTGACGAATATCCTTTTTAAAGAAAATTTTACCAATTATATAACCACTCGGAATTGCCCCAATAAGGTAACTCAAAACGATTACTAGGAAAATTGACATGTACATTCACATCCTTTTAGTACCTACTACCATTTTACCACAATTTTTGAACGCGTCATGTTTTTTTGTGTTACTAAAAAAGTAATTTCCCATTATTCAGGGGTGAAATTAACGAGCAATACCAATTGTGACTTGCATTTTAATGTGATTTATATAAGAATAACTATTGTATAGTTTGATGAACGAACGTATGTTTGTAGGAGGGGAATTGAGTGTCAGCAAAAACGAATCATAACTATTCTGATGATGCAATACAAGTACTCGAGGGTCTTGAGGCTGTTCGTAAAAGACCAGGTATGTACATTGGTTCGACAGATAAGCGTGGACTCCATCACTTGGTTTATGAAGTTGTGGACAATTCTGTCGACGAGATTTTAAATGGATATGGTGATGAGATTAATGTCACAATCAATCCAGACGAAAGTATTACAATTTCCGATAATGGTCGTGGTATGCCAACAGGAATGCATCAATCAGGGAAACCTACTGTTGAAGTTATTTTTACTGTACTTCACGCGGGTGGTAAATTTGGTCAAGGTGGTTATAAAACATCTGGCGGTCTCCACGGAGTAGGTGCATCTGTCGTCAATGCGTTAAGTGAATGGCTTACAGTTCAGATTCACCGTGACGGAAAAATTGTTGAACAACAGTTTAAACATGGTGGCGTTCCACAAACAAAACTGATATCTAAAGGTAAAACGAGACGTACAGGAACGACCGTAACATTTAAACCAGATCCCGAAATATTTAAAAATGCGACCTCTTTTAACTTTGATACGTTAAGTGAACGATTACAAGAATCTGCTTTTTTACTTCAAGGATTAAAAATTACTTTAGAAGATCGTCGCGCAGATAAAGCACGTACTGAAGTGTATCATTATGAAGAAGGAATTAAAGAATTTGTAAAATATGTCAATGAGGGTAAAGAAACGCTTCATGACGTTGCTTTATTCCAAGGTCAGTCCAATGAGATTGAGGTTGATGTATCGTTTCAATATAACGATCAGTATTCCGAGAGTATTATGAGTTTTGTTAATAATGTCCGTACGAAGGATGGCGGCACACATGAAGTCGGTTTTAAAACAGCGATGACACGTGTCTTTAATGATTATGCCCGCCGTATCGGCGACTTAAAAGCAAAAGATAAAAACCTTGAAGGTAATGATATACGTGAAGGACTCACTGCTATTATATCAGTACGAATTCCAGAACACTTACTCCAATTTGAAGGCCAAACAAAATCAAAACTTGGAACACCTGAAGCGAGAAGTGCTGTAGATGCTGTTGTAGCTGAAAAATTACCGTATTATTTAGAGGAAAAAGGTCAACTTTCTAAAGCGTTAGTAAAAAAAGCAATTAAAGCCCAACAAGCGAGAGAAGCAGCGAGAAAAGCGCGAGAAGATGCGCGTTCAGGTAAGAAAAATAAACGTAAAGATACGTTGCTATCTGGTAAACTGACACCAGCGCAAAGTAAAAACACGGATAAAAATGAACTCTATCTTGTCGAAGGTGATTCGGCGGGTGGATCTGCAAAACTTGGACGTGACCGCAAGTTCCAGGCCATTTTGCCATTACGTGGTAAAGTTATCAATACTGAAAAAGCAAAACTGGAAGATATATTTAAAAATGAAGAAATCAATACAATCATTCATACGATTGGTGCAGGTGTAGGAAATGACTTTAATATTGAAGACAGTAACTATAACCGTGTCATAATTATGACCGATGCGGATACAGATGGTGCACACATTCAAGTATTATTGCTTACATTCTTCTTTAAATATATGCGTCCTCTTGTAGCTGCTGGTCGCGTGTTTATCGCATTACCACCGCTTTATAAATTAGAAAAAGGTAAAAACAAAAATAAAAAAGTAGCCTATGCTTGGACAGATGAAGAGTTAGAATCATTACAAAAAGAATTTGGAAAAGGATTCATTTTACAACGGTACAAAGGTCTCGGTGAAATGAATCCTGACCAACTTTGGGAAACAACGATGAATCCCGAAACGCGAACATTGATTCGTGTTCAAATTGAAGATGAAGTACGTTCATCTAAGCGTGTGTCTACGCTCATGGGAGATAAAGTTGCACCACGAAGAGAATGGATTGAACGTCATGTACAATTTGGTATGCAAGAAGACCAAAGTATTTTAGAAAATGATGAAGTTCAAATTTTAAATGATGAATCGGAAGAGGAGAATGCATAATGGCTGAAATCATCCAAAGTTTACCATTAGAAGATGTCATTGGTGACCGTTTTGGGCGTTACAGTAAATATATCATTCAAGAACGTGCATTACCTGATGTACGCGACGGGTTAAAGCCTGTACAACGTCGTATTTTATATGCAATGTATTCAAGTGGAAATACGTACGATAAAAATTTCCGTAAAAGTGCGAAAACCGTCGGGGATGTTATTGGACAATTCCACCCACATGGCGATTCGTCGGTCTACGATGCAATGGTGCGTCTCAGTCAAGATTGGAAATTACGTCATGTGTTAGTTGAAATGCATGGTAATAACGGAAGTATTGACAATGATCCTCCAGCTGCAATGCGTTATACAGAGGCTAAATTAAGCTTACTGTCAGCGCAATTATTACGTGACATTCATAAAGAAACAGTCGACTTTGTACCGAACTATGATGATACTGAAATGGAACCTATGGTGTTGCCAGCACGTTTTCCAAATTTACTTGTAAATGGTTCTACAGGGATTTCTGCTGGTTATGCGACAGATATTCCGCCACACAACTTATCAGAAGTAATCACAGCGACGTTAAAATATATAGATAATCCTGACATCACGGTGAATCAACTTATGAAATCCATCAAAGGCCCAGATTTTCCAACGGGTGGTATTATTCAAGGTATTGATGGTATTAAAAAGGCCTACGAAACGGGTAAAGGCAAAATTATCGTTCGCTCTAAAACAGAGATTGAAACGTTGCGAAATGGCCGTTCACAAATCGTTGTGACAGAAATTCCATATGAAGTGAACAAAAGTAGTCTTGTGAAAAAAATTGATGAGTTACGTGCTGATAAAAAAGTAGATGGTATCGTTGAAGTACGTGATGAAACAGATAGAAGCGGTTTACGTGTTGCAGTGGAGTTGAAAAAAGACGTTAATGCAACAGCAATTTTAAATTATTTATTTAAAAATACCGATTTACAAGTAGCCTATAATTTCAATATGGTAGCAATCAGTGAAGGTCGACCTAAGTTAATGGGCATTAAACCGATGATTGACAGTTACTTAAATCATCAAATCGAAGTTGTCACACGTCGTACTCAATATGATTTAAGTCATGCTGAAGCGCGTATGCATATTGTTGAAGGTTTGATCAAAGCTTTATCTATTCTAGATGAAGTCATCGCAATTATTCGAAACTCTAAAAATAAAAGTGATGCAAAAAATAATCTTGTTGCTGAATTTGATTTTACACAAGAACAAGCTGAAGCGATTGTTATGTTACAGTTGTACCGCTTAACAAATACAGATATCGTTGCATTGCAAGATGAACATAAAGAACTAGAAGCTCTAATCGCTAAATTGAAACATATTCTGGATGACCACGGTGCGTTACTTGATGTGATTAAATCAGAATTGAATGAAATTAAAGCACAATTTAAATCACCACGTTTATCCGTGATTGAAGCTGAAATTGCTGAAATTAAAATTGATAAAGAAGTCATTGTACCAAGTGAGACGGTAGTGATGAGTTTAACTCAAGAAGGTTATATTAAACGCACTTCTTTACGTAGCTTTAATGCAAGTGGTAAAGACGAAATTGGTATTAAAGATAAGGACAGCGTGTTAACGATTCAAGAAGTCAATACACAAGATACAGCGCTTGTATTTACGTCAAAAGGACGCTACTTACTGATTGCTGTGCATAAATTGCCGGATATAAAATGGAAAGATTTAGGTCAACATGTATCTCAAATTGTACCTATTGATGAAGACGAAAAGATAATACAAGCGTATGTCGTTTCTAAATTTACTGATGATGAAGCGATTATTACCGCAACGCGTAACGGTATGATTAAGAAAAGTTTACTGTCAGGTTTCAAATCTTCGCGCTCAACGAAACCCCTTGTTGCTGCAAAAGTAAAAGCAGGTGATGACGTTGTGGCTGTGATGAAAGTGCCATCCAAGAATGACCTACAGTTGATTACATTATTCACACACAAAGGGATGTCGCTTACTTATCCATTGTCTGAACTTCCTGATACAGGATTACGTGCTGCAGGTGTGAAAGCCATCAACCTTAAAGATGAAGATTACGTAGTACTGGCGGACACAATTGATAGTGAAGATTCCATTTTAATTGCCACTCAACGAGGCGCTTTAAAACGAATTAAAGCATCACTTTTACAATCGGCTAAACGTGCGCAACGGGGTATCACAGTATTAAAAGAATTGAAGAAAAATCCACATCGTGTTGTAGATGCCAAAGTATGTCGACCTGAGCATGAGCACTTTACTTTGCATTCAGATCGTCATCAATTTGAAGGCAACATTAACGATATCCACTTATCTGAACAATATACGAATGGTAGTTTTGTAGTTGATGTGACACAGTTTGGTGACATCAAGCATCTTGAAATACAGTAGCTTTTAAAAAATTTATAGTCACTTGTCTTATTCAATGGTAGAATGAACCTAGTTGTTTTTAAAATTGAGTATATTTGAAAATTTGATAAGTAAAGAGGGATTAAAGTGAAAGATTTTGATAGTTTAATTCCGGGTTGGTTCAAAACATTAATAACTGAAGGTACAGACTTAATTTGGTCCCAATATTTAATTGGATTACTACTTACTGCTGGACTCTTTTTCTCAATCAGTTCAAAGTTCGTTCAAATTAGGTGGATACCTGAGATGTTCAGAGCCTTAACGGAAAAGCCAGAAACACTTGATTCTGGTGAAAAGGGGATTTCGCCATTCCAAGCGTTCGCAATAAGTGCAGGTTCTCGTGTAGGGACGGGAAATATTGCAGGGGTTGCGACAGCAATTGTATTAGGTGGTCCTGGTGCAGTATTTTGGATGTGGATTATTGCAATTATTGGTGCAGCGAGTGCCTTTGTTGAGGCGACTTTAGCTCAAGTATACAAAGTTCCAGATAAAGAAGGCGGCTTCCGAGGTGGTCCCGCATATTATATTACTAAAGGATTAAATCAAAAATGGTTAGGTATTGTATTTGCCATTTTAATTACAATTACCTTTGCCTTCGTTTTTAATACTGTACAATCGAATACTATTGCAGAGTCATTGCAAACACAATATAACATTGATCCTGTTTATACAGGGATTGTTTTAGCTCTGCTTACGGCTGTCATTATATTCGGTGGTGTAAGAAGTATTGCGACATTGTCGTCATATATCGTTCCGATTATGGCAATTGTGTATATCGTAATGGTATTGTTTATTTTAGTCACACATATTGATCAAATTGTACCGATGATTTTAACGATTATTAAAAGTGCATTTGGTATAGATCAAGCTGCAGGTGGGGCTTTAGGCTTTGCTGTTTTACAAGGTGTTAAACGTGGTCTATTCTCCAACGAAGCTGGTATGGGTTCTGCCCCTAACGCAGCAGCAACAGCAGCAGTTACACACCCTGTGAAACAAGGTTTAATTCAATCTTTAGGTGTATTTTTTGATACCTTACTTGTTTGTACTGCGACAGCAATTATGATTTTATTATATTCTGGTTTAGAATTTGGTGAAGGTGCTGCGCAAGGTGTTAAAGTGACGCAATCAGCACTTAATGAACATTTAGGAAGTGCTGGCGGTATCTTCTTATCAATCGCGATTACACTGTTTGCATTTTCATCTGTAGTAGGGAACTACTACTACGGTCAATCTAACATAGAGTTCTTATCTCAAAATAAAATTGTATTATTTATTTTCCGCTGTTTCGTTGTAGTATTAGTTTTTGTTGGTGCCGTTGTAAAAACACAAACAGTATGGAACACAGCAGATTTATTTATGGGCTTAATGGCCATTGTTAACTTGGTGGCAATTATCGGTTTATCTAATGTTGCATTTGCTGTCGCCAAGGATTACCAACGACAACGTAAAGAAGGTAAACGACCTATCTTCAGACCAGAAGAATTAGAAATTAATTTATTCGGTATTGAATGTTGGGGCGATGCACAAAAGCGTTTGAAACAATACGATAAATTTTAAGTCGACAGTTTCATCTATCATTAACATATCTTTAGCTTTCAAAGTTCATTTATTCATGAATTTTGAAAGCTTTTTTTACAAACGCACATTGGTGTCTATGATAT
>NZ_PPQF01000029.1 GCF_002901865.1 Staphylococcus agnetis | reverse complement strand
CTTTATTTTTTTAAAATAATATATAAAAAGAATCGATTGAGTAAAAATGATTTTACCTAATCGATTCTTTTTTTGGCTGAGAATTATGTCCCAGCCCCAATTTTTTTAAATATCTCTTTTTCTTCTTTTCAATAAAACGAAACCAATTAGACTCATTAATCCAGCGACTAAGATTGGCTGGTGTCCAGATTCACTTCCTGTATGTGGAAGTTCCTCATGTAGATGATGCTTCTCTTCATGTTTCACATGCGCTTTTCCATTATTATTTACTTTATTAGATATTGTACTCATCACTTTAAATTTAGGTTTTTCATTTACAACCTTTGGTACGACTTCATCAGTCTTTGGTGATTTCTCTTTTTCTTCTTCCATTCTAGGTGAATCTTCTTTTACTTTTGGCGCTGGTTTTAATTCATTATCTTTCTTAGGCACGTTATTTTCAGGTGTTTCTGGAACATCTGGTTGTTCCTCTTTTGGTTTATTTGGATGAGGCGGCTGAGTATCCTCTTCTTCTACAAGGACACCTTTCGTATGACCATTTTCTATCATAATTGTATCTTCTATAATTTCGATAGGATCATGTGCGCCGTTTTCAATAGATGGTCGATCATTATCAGTATCTTCTTCAAACGTCATATTGTTTGAACCATTTTCTGTGCCAATCTCACTTATAATATTAATAACGTTACTGTCTTCAACTTCTTCGATAGTTCCGTTAACTTCTCCTTTAATCTCACCATTACCTGTGTCTTCTTCAAAGTCAATCAAATGATTATCTTCAACAATGTCAATGATGCCATCAACATGACCCGTTTCACCTTCAGGAGTTGTGATTTCTACAATATCAATATGATGATTGTCTTCAATTTCTTCAATTACACCTTCAGCATGTCCAGAGATAGAAGGCGGTAACGTATTTTTATCTTCGAACTCAATTAAATGATTGTCAGTCATGTATTCCATTGTATCTTCTAATGTTGTATGGTCTGAAACAGCACCCGTAATGATACCTTTCGCTGTATCTTCTTCATATTCAATAACATCACTTGTGTGATTCGTTTGACCACCTCCCGCATGCGTATCTTCTTCAAATTCAATCACACCTGTAGCATGATTTGAACCATGAAGTGTATCTTCAACAATTTCAACAGGACGCGTATCTTCTGTTTCCTCAGTATATACATATTCCCCATTTCCAGATATCGTCTCTTGAGTCACATAATCTAAATCAATAGGTTGACCAGCTTGAATAATAGGCTCAGTAGGTTTATCCTTACCACTACCACTCGCATTGTTAGAGTAGAATTGGACACCATTATTCCAAGTTAGCGTGCTCGGGTAGTAATAATAATTATTATAATAATAGCCTGATAATTGAGTTTGTAAATTTAAATTAGGTGCATTAACATCGTATTTACCATAATACTGAATCACATATGTTTCACCATTAAGTCTTTCAAAGTCTAATTTATATGAACCATCTGAAACATTTAGGTTCATAGTATGAGTCACATCTTCAAAATCATTCTTATTAAAGTCTACATAAACACTTTTAGCTAAATTTGATTGACCTTTATATTTATAAACTTTAATATTAGGTCGTTCATAGCCGTTATAATTACCTTCTGTAATTCTACCTGTTACAGATACTGAAGTCATATTTTTCTTTTCAGGATTAATGTAGGCAATATGGTTAATAGTTCCATTATTTTTGTCGAGTCTATCTATTCTACCATTTATACGCATCCCATTATTATCTCCAACACCATTTAAATATTGCACATTAAATTGTGATTCGGTTTTGGAGTTATTTATAGTAGTTGATACAGTTTGATTTCCAACGTTTAGAACTACTGATGGCTTAAAATATAAATTAATAGATAATTGAGCTTTAATATCTCTTCTATTTGTAACATAATTAGAAAACGTATATCTAATTGTTTTGTCGTTAAATAAATACCCTGTAGCAATAATCGAAGTATTATCTTTAATATCCGGCATATAACGCTTAGTACCAATACCCATTGTATCCACATTATCACTTAATTTAATGTCAAAATAATCTCCTTGTTTGATGCTATCATCAAACTTCAAGTTATAATCAAGCGTCACTCTTTCAGCTTGGTGAGGATTTATTGTTGTAGCACCATTTTGCCCTTTAATTGATCCTTGTTCAACGGTAACTTTATTAGATACATCTTGTCCTTGAATCACTTGTTTATTTTCAGTGCTTGTCTGTGTTGGCGACACTGTTCTTGGTGCGGCTACTTCAGTTGGCTTATTTTCATTTGAAGTGATTGCGCTCGGCTCTATAATTTCATCATTGTTTGTTTGATGTGAATTATAGCTTGCTTCTAATTTTGTCGACTCGTTTTGAGTTTCACTTTTAAGTAAACCTGTCTCTGCTTTAGTCCCTTCTAACGTCTCACTCTCTGAAGTTGTACTTTTATCAGACACTTCAATTGCCTGGTTCCCACTCGTTTCTGATGCGTGTGCTTCAGATTGATCAGTTACCCCAATCACTGCAATTGTGCCTAAAGCGATTGAAGCAGCTCCGATGCGATATTTTCTAATGCTGTACCTTTGTTTGTTGTTCATAATTTGCAAATCCACCTTTTAATATTTTTGATTAATAAAATAACTTTTATGCCCTGTAATATTTAAAAAAGACAATAAAAAAACTACTTCGCTCAAAGTAGTTTTCATCACTAAATATCTAACTTACAAAAATAATTATATAGCGTCATTTTTAGTTTTACAACATAGTTATATTAAATATACCTTAAGTGATTTTTAAATATGTTTAACACATTATAATTGCGTATATTGCGCCCTTTTTCCTTTTATACCAGTACTTTCACTGTCCTTCTAGCCTTCTAAAACCCTTAAATCTAAATTAAAATATAATAATTATTGGGATGTAATTGGTATTCACTCATAGAACTACAATCGTGATTATTTTTTAAATAGGGACGTTTAATGAATAAAAAAGAAGCTAAAACATTTGCTTTAGCTTCTTTGAATATTACATTCCTACTATCGTCATATTCTGTTTTCTCTTGTTAATAGACGTTGATGAAGATAAACGCTTAATTATTAATTCTGGCATAGATATTTTTGATACGTAATGCATAGGTGCATGTTCTAAGTATTGACGGTAATGTCGGTAACAATAATCTGTCATTATCACACGATACGTATAGTCTCGTTTTAAACTGAATTGAGTTACTCGTTTGTTGACTGGTTTTGAGACATCTATCGTGAAATCGAATCCTTTCCAAAACAAGAAATGTGTCGGATCAATACCGTTTAAAGTAAGTGCATCATTTCCACTATGCAAATAAGCCACACTTTTTTCGATTAACATTTTAATAACTTCCCCACTTAATGTCAAATCTATCAAATGGTCAGGGTGAGGATAAATGTTAAAGATATCTTCATGTTGTAATGGCGTTACACATCCTTTTGAAGAAGGTAATGGTAAATGTACGCAACTGATATCAGTTGGATGCTCATTTTGGATGCTTTCATGTAACAATTCAATGAATGGATGCGGGTGTTTTAACAATTCCTCGAAAGCCGTAAACCGTGCATCTAGATGCAGTCCGTTTATCATCTTATTTTTCCAAGTTTGAACTGCTTTCCGATCATATTTAGTCATCTCTAATAATGCTTCATGTTCTTCGTATTGACTGAGCGTTACGATTTTTGGATTAATATCAATCGTCTCATAAGAAGATTGTCTACGTCTAAATGTTACTTCTACATGAACGAGATGTTCGCCGTTTTGTCCAGCCCGGACAACTAATGTGCCATCTTCATTTTCAATTGTCGTTTCTTGTTGGTGGCCTGTAATAAATAAATCTACAATCCCTATATTTCTCAACATTTCATCTGTTTTTGACTGATTAAGGTGTTGCGATGTGAGAACACCTCCGTGAAATAAGACTATGAGAAAGTCAGGTGCTTCAGCTTCATAAATATAACGAATCCAACGTTTTGCCGATACCGTTGCACGTTCAATCGCAATATCTTTCTCCATTTCAACGTTTTGATTTT
The DNA here is from genome assembly GCF_002901865.1 of Staphylococcus agnetis. Taxonomy (GTDB): domain Bacteria; phylum Bacillota; class Bacilli; order Staphylococcales; family Staphylococcaceae; genus Staphylococcus; species Staphylococcus agnetis. The sequence continues at coordinate 11,131 of NZ_PPQF01000029.1, read as the reverse complement.
TCACTAATGTTTCAGAAGTTAATCCAATCACTGCAATCCGTAAATCCTTAATTTTATGGATGATATACGGTGTTGAAAAATAAGGTTCATGCGTCATCGCATATTCAATATTGGCGGATAACCATGGAAAACGAGATAAAGCAATCGAACGATTTAAAAAATCTAAACCGAATTTAAATTCATCTGCACTTACACCACTCGCATCATACTCTAATGCGTTCATGACTTTTATCATCGGATGCCGTTTGTGTGGCGCGATTAACGCATAATAAAATGCGACAATATTTCCAGCTAAGCTCCCTCCATTATCCAGTAAAAGAACGTGCGGTTCACGTTCACGTACTTTTGAAACATACGTACCTGCACGATAAATATGGGAACCCACTTCATCGTTTAAAATATGACTATGAATATCGGATGTCGCTAATATGTTTAAACGTATCTCTTCATTTTGACGCATAAACAGAACTCCTTTTTGTCATTTGATTTTATTTTATCATAATTTAAAATGTGCAATCATTTGCCTTTTACTAATTTAATCATAGGTCAGAAATATCACTTCACATAAAAAAATGGGTATGAAAACAAAAGTTTCATCCCATTTCTAAAGTTTTGAATTTGTTATCCAATTTGAACACGTTCTTTAGGGAAATGAAATTTGGCTGGTTCCCGATTTCCACTGAACATGATAATAAATGATATAAGACCGACGCGTCCGATAAACATGAGACACATTAATACCACTTTTGACACGCCACTTAAATCTCCAGTTATCCCCGTTGACAAACCACATGTCCCGAATGCCGACATAATCTCAAAGTAAATATGAATGATATTAAATTGACGCCCTTCAACGAGAAGCATAATAAACATGCCTAAAAACGTGAGAAATATCGCAATCGCAAATACGGCGAAAGAGCGCTGTATATCTTGTGAATGAATTTCTCTGTTAAATGCTTTCACACCAGATTTTTCAGCATTTGGTTTGTAGTTAATTAAAAATAAAATAAGAATCGCAAATGTCGTCGTACGGATACCCCCACCTACTGAGCTTGGTGAAGACCCTATGAACATGAGCCCACCCATAAATAAGTTGGTCGCATCTGAAAATTGCGAAACGTCTATCGTTTGTAACCCGGCACTACGGGTTGTAGATGACTGAAAAAGTGCGTAGAAAAAGGATTCATGCCAGGAGTGACCTTTTAATACACCGTGACTTTCAATTAATAAAATCCCAATCATTCCTACGATTAAAATCGCTAAATACGTCACTGTTGTTATTTTAGTAAATAATGTAAATCGAAAGTTAGGAATACGATTGGTAATATACGCTTTTACTTCAAGCAATACTGGAAATCCAATAGAGCCAAGTATAATTAAAAAGATGATAATTGTTTGTACAAAATAGTCCGTCGCATATGGTATTAAAGACTCCCCAGTTATATCCAAGCCACCATTTGTGGTTGCTGAAACTGAAACAAAAATCCCTTGAATAATAGATTCTTTAATATCGTGAATATCTCGGTAAAAATAAAATGAAAGTAAGATTGCGCCCACTGCTTCAATTAGCAACATCGCACGTACGATATCTATAATCAATTTTACCGTTCCACTCATCGATTCTTTATTGTTATCTAACATGATTAATTGACGCTCTCGAATCCCGATATGTTTGCCTAATACGACCCATAACAACGTACCAATAGCCATTACACCAATACCACCAATATTTAAAATCAGTAAAATAATGATGTAACCAAACGTGGAATACGTTTCAGAAATATTGACAGGCGTTAGCCCTGTGACACTTACACCCGAAACAGCTACAAATAGGGTGTCAATCGGCGCCACTTTGACACCTGGTTTATGTACACCTGGGATATTTAACAATAAGAATGCGACAATAATCGCGACTAGATAATATAACACAATCCCTTGTTGTGGGCTTGCTTTTCTAAAAAGTTGGTTCACTATCGACACGATTGTTCACTCCACATTATTTCAATTTAAACGCAATGTTCTTTGTGTGACCTTGACGCATCACCTTTAATTTTAAAGGTTTAGATGTATCTGTATGTCTAAAAAGTTGTTGTTTATAAGTTAATGTATCTTTAATCGGCTGACCATCTAATTCTACTATTATATCATCTTTTTGTAATCCTGAATCTTTCGCAGGACTTTTATTTTCAATTTGTTTAACAATCACACCTTGATTAACGTCTTGTGGCAGTTTCAATGTTTGACGCTCATTTTCGGTTAATTCCGTAATATTTTGCATACCTAACCATGTATTAGGATACGTGATTTTACCATCTTTTTCCAATTGTTTTGCGACTTTAAGCGCATCATTGATCGGTATCCCAAAGGCCATTCCTTCCACATTTGGCATCGTAATTTTTAATGAAGCGATACCTACGACATCACCATTTTGATCTATAATCGCGCCACCTGAATCTCCAGGATTAATAGGTGCATCAACTTGAAAAGCGCGAAGTAACATATCATATTGGTTATCTTTATCAATATCTACCGGCACATTTCGATTTAATCCTGAAATGATCCCTTCCCCGACTGAATTATAAAAATCTAATCCTAATGGATTTCCCATAACTATGATGGGCTCACCAAGCACCAATTTATCGGAATTACCCGTATGTATCGGTTTTAACTGTTTTGCCTTATGCGCCGGCACTTTTAAAACTGCAATATCTGACCATTTATCCGTACCGACAACCGTCGCTGAAACTTTCTTATCTGTTAAGTATGTTAGCGTCTGTGTTTTACTCGTACCGATGACATGCGCATTCGTTAAGATATAAAGAGAGTCGTCTACTTTTTTGTAGACGACACCTGATCCAGTTTCATTATTTTGTTGCGACTGATTTTTCACATCTTGAACGTTTACTGGCGTAGATTGTGACTGACTTTCAACAGCTACCACTGAATTTAAAGCCGCATTGGCATGTTCCATCGTTTTCGTTATTTGTTTATGGGTACCTTGTTCTTTTTGTTGATGTTCAAGCGTAGTACGTACATTATCATCACTTCGATTAACATTATTAAAAATAGCGAACAAGAGCACTAAAATGAGTATGGCTGCTAAGACAATTAGGATTTTTGCCCATTCTTTAGTAATGAATTGTGTGATTTTTTCAGTCCAATCTTTTTTTGCAGAATAGCGATGTTTGTCTTGTTCATCACGTAAAACGTTGTTATCGTGCTTTGAAGACGTTTCAGATGTTTGAGAACGTTTTTTATTTTCAGTTGGAGTATGTTTTTTGATTTCTTGCGCTTGCTGTTTATATAAGTTCGATTGTAGCGCGTCATTTTGATTCGAAGCCGATTGTTCAGCATGTGTATCATTTTCATGAAGTTGACCTGTATTGACTTTGTCTTCATGTGTAATTTTTTCGATACGTGCTTTTCTTAAATTATCTTTCACACGCTCTTCATTATTTTTCACTTGTGCTTTTTCACGCTCTTTTTTTAAGCGTGTCGCTTCCTCTTCTGCTTTAATGCGCGCTTCACGTTCATCATTATGGAAAAATTCACGTCTTTTACGTTTATATTTGTGTCGTGGAATGACATGTTTTTTATCTTGATCCAATGTTCACGTCCTCCTCAATATCGTGTGCTTAAATATTATTATGACATATTGGCCTTCAAATTTCTTTAATAATCTATCCATAATTGTTAAAAATTTATGATACCTATCGTTAGATCATCGTTTCCAAGTAAAGCCGTCACCATAATAAAAAGCGAGGCTGTTCGTGCCTCGCTTTTCATCAATCTATTTTGTTTGTTTTTTATTTTTTTTAACTGAAGTCAACCAACCGATGACAACTAATCCAATCATGACAACCCAGAATATAATCTGCCATAAAGTTGAGTGTGGAAAGTCATGTGGAATCACTGCGATATCTTTATGCGCCAATACTAACACGACCAATTTAATACCAACCCAGCCTACAATGGCAAATGCTGCACCTTCTAAGCCTGGATATTTATTAAGCAATTCTACAAAAACAGTTGCTGCATAACGCATTAAAATAACACCAATTAAGCCACCAAGGAACATGACACCGAATTGACCTGCATCCATACCACCAAAATGCACACCTAATTTTGGTAACGTCACAGCAATTGCTAATGCCGCGAGCATAGAATCAATTGCGAAAGCGATATCTGCAAATTCAACTTTAGCGACTGTCCCCCAAAATTCTTTTGCACTCACTTCTTTTTCAGCGCCAGATTCATCAAAATGATGGTCATCATTATCTGGTGTATCCTCATGGTGACTTTTACTTTTGTAAAACTGGTACAGATTTTTAATTGACATGTAAATTAAATAAACAGCACCTGCTGCTTGTATCCACCAAAAGTTCACTAAAATACTAATCAAGAATAATGCAATAAAACGGAAAACAAATGCTCCTAACAAACCATAAAACAAGGCCTTTTTACGTTGTTTTGGCGGTAAATGTTTAACCATAACTGCCATAACCACTGCATTATCTGCTGCAAGTAAACCTTCTAAAAAAACAAGGACTAAGACAACGCCTGCATAGGTTAACAATATCGTTAAATCCAAACTAATTCCTCCTATTATATGAGATTTATCGATGAAATCATTTTATTTCAAGTCGACGCTCATTTACTTTTGCATAATTAAAGAGACCCATGCTAAATACATAGCAAAGGTCTCACTCAGCAAAAATATTGCCCGCTTTACCGGAAGAAAATTCTTCGTAATGACGACAAAGCGTTTTTAACGTTAAACGTTAAACAAGTTACTCCCCTCTGACAAAACTGTCATAGGTATTTAATTATGATGTGATTATTATACCCAATTCGATGAGAAAAAAACAACCATTTATTTAAATTTGGAAATACTATTACAATAAACTATACAATTCAATTTCAGGGAATTTATCTTCAAACCAACGTGTCGCAAATTCATTTTCAAATAAAAATACTTTATTATCATAACGGTCATTTACAAGTATTGAACGACTTGTATTCATTTTTTCTTGAATGTCGTCTTCATTATGAATCCAACGTGCAATCTTTTTACCTACCGGCTCCATGACCACATCCACGTTGTATTCATTTTTCATGCGATGTTCAAACACTTCAAACTGTAATTGACCAACCGCACCTAAAATGACTTGGTTTGTATGTGGTGATTTATAATACTGTATCGCGCCTTCTTGAACTAATTGTTCAATACCTTTATGAAAATGTTTTTGTTTCATTACATTCTTAGCCGACACTTTCATAAAGATTTCTGGCGTAAACTGTGGTAAAGCTTTGAAATTAAATTTTTGATTTCCACCCACTAACGTATCACCGATTTGATAATTTCCAGTGTCATATAACCCAATAATATCGCCTGCAACGGCATGGTTTACAGTCTCTTTATCATCTGCCATAAATGTCGTTGAACGCGTAATTTTTTGTTTTTTATTTGTACGCTGTAACTTAACATCCATACCACGTTCAAAGGCACCACTTACAACACGCATAAATGCGATTCGGTCACGGTGACGTGGGTCCATGTTCGCTTGAATCTTAAAAATAAACCCAGAAAATTGATCATCAAAAGGGCTAACATCGATATCTTCTTCAGTTTGACGCGCATGTGGCATTGGTGCATGATCAACATAGGCGTTTAAGAAATTTTGAACACCAAAATTTGCAAGTGCTGAGCCAAAGAATACAGGTGTTAAATCGCCTTGTTTTAAAGCCTCTGTATCAAACGCTTCTCCAGCTTCATCAACTAACATTAATTCTTCAATCGCTTGTTGGAACACACTATCTTGCGCAATATCATGAGCTTCTTCAAGTTCATAATCTTCATTAATGTGTAAAATATTCTCTTCATCTCTAAAAGGCTCAATCGTACGTTCTTTACGGTCAATAATACCAAAGAAATTTTGTCCCATACCAATAGGCCAGTTCATTGGATACGTTTCAATACCAAGTGTCGTTTCAATTTCATCAAGTAAGTCAAAAGGATCTTTACCTACACGGTCCAATTTGTTAATGAAGGTAAAAATAGGAATGCCACGCATTTTACATACTTTGAATAATTTAAGTGTTTGTGGCTCAATCCCCTTTGCACAGTCGATGACCATGACCGCACTGTCTACCGCCATCAGTGTACGATACGTGTCTTCTGAAAAGTCTTCGTGACCTGGTGTATCAAGGATGTTAATTTTATAATGATCATAATCAAACTGCATTACAGAACTTGTAACTGAAATACCACGTTCTTGTTCAACTTTCATCCAGTCACTTGTCGCAAATTTACCTGTCTTTTTACCTTTAACTGTCCCCGCTTCACGAATGGCCCCACTAAAATATAATAGTTTTTCTGTTAATGTTGTTTTCCCGGCATCCGGATGCGAAATGATTGCAAACGTTTTGCGGGATTGAATTTCATCTTTAATACTCATCATTGTTCTCCTTTATACTTCTTGTAACCAATGCGTTATACGTAAAGCAAGGGTGTTCGCTTCATCCTCATCAATGACATTGAATAAGTGGACAAACAAATGTTCAGTTAAACTTTCGCCATATAACGCTTCATCAATTAAAATTGACCAATTTAAATCTGGAATAGAAACTACATAATAATCCTCTTTTTTATTTTGGTAAATAAAAACTTTTGCAGAATAATGGTCGCTATGCGATTCTCTAATTTTCAACAGGACCACCTCCAAATTTTTTATAAGCCGCTTCAAGACCGATTAAGTCATCACGATGTGGGACTTTTACGTGTCCTGGCATAATTTGATACGGTTCACGCCCTTTTGATGCCAAAACGACTGTATCTCCTGGCTCTGCAACATCAATCGCGTGTTTAATTCCTTCAGCACGGTCTGTAAATTCAATATAGTTATCATGCGTGGCACCTTTTGCTAACTCTGCAGTAAGCATTTTAGGGTCGTCATTTGCTGGATTATCTGGCGTGAAAATCACATAATCAGCACGTGAGGCAACACGCCCCATTTCCGGTGTTTTCGTTAAATCGCGTTCACCTGCCATCCCCACAAGAAAGATAAGCTTTTGTTTAACAAACGGTTTCACAGCATCAATAAGCTTTGTCATACCATCTGCCGTATGAGCATAATCGATAATTAAATCAATCGGCAAATCAGAGTCAAGTACTTCTAGACGTCCTTCTACAGGTTCTAAATCAGCCACAATGCGCGTAATGGTTTCTAAATCAGTGCCTTTTACCCAAACACCTAACATTGCTGCCATTAAGTTCGCGATATTAAAACGGCCTACATATGGTGATCTCACGGAATATGTCCCAAATGGCGTAACAAAGTCGAATGTAACCCCTTGTAGTGTTTCGTGAATATTCGTTGCCATAAATTGCGCTTCATTATCTATACCATATGTGAGTGTCTCATATGGTGTCACTTCCATTAAATATTGAGAAAATGAATCATCTGCATTCACAATTGCATATTTGTCTTGGGATAAATCTTGACCTAATTGACTAAATAATAACGACTTCGCATGACCATAAGCTTCCATAGTACCGTGAAAGTCGAGGTGATCTTGTGTTAAATTAGAAAAAATAGCGACATCAAATGTGACACCTCTTAAACGTCCTAGCGTTAAACCGTGTGAAGACACTTCTAATGTCATAGCCTCTGCGCCAGCTTCTACAGCTTCATTTAAACGCTTAGTTAATGAAACGGTTTCTGGTGTCGTATTCGCGCCTTTTGTTATTTTTTCATTAATTTGAAACCCATTTGTACCTAAATAGGCACTTCCTTTACCTAATTTACGGTAAATGTGATGAATCATCGTTGCGATAGATGTTTTACCATTAGTTCCTGTTACACCTATAGTAGTTAACTTTTGGCTAGGGTAATGATAGAGTTGATGCGCAAGATGACTGGCAACTCTTAACGTATCAGGAACTATAATTTGAGTGACATCGCCTTCTAACGTAAGCGCGCGGTTAACGACAATTAAACGACACCCTGCATCTACAACTTGTTGCGCGAATCGATGACTGTCTACAGTATAGCCTTCTGAAGCCACAAAAATGCTCCCCACTTTAGCAGTCCTAGAATCCGTAGTAATATCAACAACATCACGGTCTAACGTTCCAATCACTTTTTTGATTAAAATTTTCTCAAATAATCGTTGCGCATTCACTTAAATCTCTCCTTTTAGTTACACTCACTCATTATACACTTTTCTCTTTAAAATCATATATGAACCAGCACATTTTTACTATTGAAACGTGCACTTGAGATCGGATATTTTATTATTTTAATTTTCTCAACTTAACATCATGAGATGTCTCCATACATCAACCTACTACAGACGTATTCACTTTTTTGTTGTGTCTATGTTATGTATATATTAAAATATAATAATGGATTTGTTTACGTAAAAATAATTTAAAGTTACACATACGTGATTTATAGGTAACTGAATATCATTTTTCACGTTTAATGTACCAATATAAACATGAAACGTATTAAAAATTTTAACATCTATTACTATAGATTAAAATTGTAATAATTTTGTTAGGATTAAAATAATCTTTTCACAAACAAACAATAATAAGTTACACTAAATGTGTATCCAAAGGTATTTATCAACATATCTGTTGCAATATTCTGTAAGACACAGAAAACTTTTAATGGAGGGTGGCCAATCATGGTGACACAAAAGAAAAAATTATTAATCATTACTGGGTCATTTGGTAACGGACATATCCAAGTCACTAACAGCATTGTAGAACAACTCAACAACCTCAAACTAGATAACCTATCTGTGATTTCACATGATTTATTCTTAGAGGCGCATCCTCTACTTACAACTTTAACTAAAAAGTGGTATATCAATAGTTTTAAATATTTTCGACGCATGTATAAAGCATTTTACTATAGTCGTCCTGACGAATTAGATAAGTGTTTTTATAAATACTATGGTTTGAACAAATTGTTGAATCTACTTTTAAAAGAGAAACCTGATTTAATTTTATTAACATTCCCTACCCCTGTAATGTCCGTGCTTACAGAACAATTCAATATGAATATACCTATTGCAACAGTAATGACTGACTATCGCATGCATAAAAACTGGATTACACCAAATTCTGCGCGCTATTATTTAGCGACGCATGATTTAAAATCTGAATTTGAAAATATTGGTGTTCCATCAGAAACGATTAAAGTAACTGGCATTCCTATCTCAGAAAAATTCGAAACACAAATCGATACTTCTGCTTGGCTTTCACAACATCATTTAGATCCAAATGCGCAAACAATTTTAATGTCAGCAGGCGCTTTTGGCGTATCAAAAGGCTTTGACCAAATGATACAACGCATTTTAGATGAGAGCCCGAATGCACAAGTCGTGATGGTATGTGGTAAAAGTAAAGAATTAAAACGGCAATTATCATCTACATTCAAAAATAACCCTAAAGTGTGCATTTTAGGTTTTACAAAACATATGAACGAGTGGATGGCTTGTAGTCAAATGATGATTACAAAACCTGGTGGCATTACGATTTCAGAAGCTCTTACGAGACAAGTACCAATGATTTTCTTAAATCCTGCCCCTGGACAAGAGTTAGAGAATGCCTACTACTTTGAAGAAAAAGGTTTTGGTCATATCGCCTATACACCTGATGAAGCGATTGATATCGTGACACGCTTAACACATCAACCGCAACAACTTAAAACAATGGTAGAAACGATGTCATCATTAAGAACACGGTACGCCACTCAACGTTTATGCGAGGATTTATTAGATTTACTTTATGATGCTACTGAATACGAAAAAGTTTACGGAAAGGTTCCTTTATATGCAAAATTACTCGTCAAATAACGATAACTACATGAAAAATTTTTATTTACTACTAGTTATCCTCTTTTTGATGGAATTTGCGCGCGGTATGTTTGTATTAAGTTATTTACCTTTGTTACCGACTGCTACAAGCATCGCAGTCGGTATCACTTCTGTCGCAGTTTCCATCCATTTTATTGCAGATTCAATTTCTAACTTTATCGTAGGATTTGTGTTAAAGCGTTTAGGCACAAAAATTGTGTTAACAGTTGGATTCATTCTTGCATTAATGAGTCTATTTCTGATTATATGGTTTCCTACAGCACCGTTCGTTCTGATTTTAAGTGCGTTAATGTTAGGTATAGCCGTGTGTCCAATTTGGGTAATTATGCTTGCCAACGTGCAAGAAACTACACGTGGAAAGCAAATGGGCTATGTATATTTCGCATGGCTTGCTGGTTTATTATCCGGTATGATTGCTATGAATTTAATCTATAAAGCCCATCCAACGCATTTTAACTTTATTATGACGTTATGTGTAGCTATCGCTTTTTTATTATATATGTTTGTGAAAGTGACATTAACTGCATATAATCCTAAAAATGTTAAACAGCAGTTAAGACAAATTGTTAGTGTTTCTAAAAGGCATTTAATCTTATTCCCAGGAATTTTAATCCAAGGTATCGCAATTAGCGCCTTGATTCTTGTACTTCCTATTTATGCGATTAATATGATTGGTGTTTCAACCGTAGAATACACCCTTGCAATCGTTATTGGTGGCATTGGTTGTACGATTTCAATGTTATTCTTATCTAAGATTATCGATCATTATTCAAAATCATTCATGCATGGTGTCATTTTCTTTGGCTTTTTTATATATGCCAGTGCGATTCTTTCATTCGCATTTTTTCATCAAATCATGATCGTTTGGATAATAGCCTTTTTTATAGGGTTGCTCTACGGATTACTTCTTCCAGCTTGGAATACGTTTATGGCGAGTTTCATCCATCCAAGTGAACAAGAGGAAACTTGGGGTGTGATTAATAGTATCCAAGGATTTGGGGCAATGATTGGCCCATTACTAGGGGGACCAATTTCTCAATTTACAGGTAGCCCTGTATACACATTTTACTTTGCAGCGTTGCTCATTTACTTTTTAGCCTTCTTCTATGGCATATATTTTTTAAAGCAGCATCGCCATTCATAATCAAAACCACCCGTGTGAACGGGTGGTTTGTTCTGCGGCTGAAAGCCTCTGTTACTGACCAGCCCTTGTAAGGGCGCTGAAAAGATCAGCCAACTG
>NZ_PPQF01000003.1 GCF_002901865.1 Staphylococcus agnetis | reverse complement strand
CCAATATAATGATAATAATAGCTAATATAATATATAATGCCATGTCCTTTCGTCTCCTCCTACAAACATAAGTTCATTATAACGTAATTCTTAAACGCATTAAAATGAAATCTTTAATAAAGATAGACTTTTTAAAATTTTACCATAGATTGCGTCTAAATTGCGCCGAACAATTGAAAAGGCTATAATTATTTTATTATTTTTAAGGGAGATGGGCATATCATGGAGATTAATACAAATTATGATATTTTAATTCGCCAACTAGACGCATTGTTAACTGGTGAAACGGATTTAATTGCGAATTTGAGCAATACTTCTGCATTATTAAATGAAAGCTTAGAGCAAATTAATTGGGTCGGATTTTATTTAATGAAAAATGACGCACTCATCTTAGGTCCATTCCAAGGGAAACCTGCATGTGTGCATATTAAAGTAGGAAGCGGCGTTTGTGGCACTGCTGTGAAACAAAATGCCGTCCAAAGAGTTTCTGATGTAAATACGTTTCCTGGTCATATTGCTTGTGACGCAAATAGCCAATCAGAAATCGTTATCCCGATTCATAAAGACGGGGAAATTATTGGCGTGTTAGATATTGATGCACCTATTAAAGATCGGTTTAATAAAGAGGATGAATTGGGCTTAATCAAAGTTGTAGAAATTTTAGAAAAACATCTCTAATCATTATTATCCTTCTTGACTTTTAAAAAGACCGTGGTAAAATGGACTTTGTGTGAAAAACGAAAATAGCAGTTAAATATTATGAGGCGCTATGGTATTCCCAAAGCGGACGTGTCACGTAACCGGCGCTATGAGGTGAAGACACATAAAATATCATATCCTTATGAGCATTTAACACTCTTTTTTGTTTTTTTCATAACAACAAAAAAGAAAAAGGAGGAGTCAATTATGGCTCGATTCAGAGGTTCAAGCTGGAAAAAATCTCGTCGTTTAGGTATCTCATTATCAGGTACTGGTAAAGAATTAGAAAAACGTCCTTACGCACCAGGACAACATGGTCCAACTCAACGTAAAAAATTATCTGAGTATGGTTTACAATTACGTGAAAAACAAAAATTACGTTACTTATATGGAATGACTGAAAGACAATTCCGTAACACTTTTGAAGCTGCTGGTAAACAAGGTGGCGTTCACGGTGAAAACTTCATGATTCTTTTAGCTAGTCGTTTAGACGCTGTTGTTTACGCATTAGGTTTAGCGCGTACACGTCGTCAAGCACGTCAATTAGTTGGTCACGGTCATGTTGAAGTTGATGGTAAACGTGTTGACATTCCATCATACACTTTAAAACCTGGTCAAGTGATTACTGTACGTGAAAAATCACAAAAATTAGCAATCATCGAAGAATCAATCGAAATTAACAATTTCGTACCAGATTACTTAGAATTTGACGCTGATAACTTAAAAGGTACTTTCGTTCGTCTTCCTGAGCGTAGCGAATTACCAGCTGAAATCAATGAACAATTAATCGTTGAGTACTACTCACGTTAATATGTATACGACACCACCATGCATGGCATGGTGGTGTTTTTGCGTTTTAACCTCTATATCCCCTTTTACATTCTGAATGATTTTACGTATACTATCATCAAAAGTGAAGGAGTGAATGTTAATGAAGTTTTGGGATGAAAAAGAGGTTCAATCCGCATATCATATGAAAGATGCAATACATGATATCGAAGCTTTATTTGAAGATATCGATCAAGTGATTCAAACTCAGCGGCTCGTGATTCCTACCGGTGAAGGTGCACAGTCAATGTTATACATGCCCTCTATTCATAAAAGAAAAGCGCTTGGTATTATAAAAATTACTTCTATTACACCTAATAACCCTGAACATCATCGCCCCACTACACAGGCCAATATTATTTTGACTGACATTTCAACAGGTCAGCACTTAGCTAGTCTTGATGGAAGTTATTTAACACGCTTACGTACAGGTGCACTGAGTGGTATTGCTTCAAAATTCATGAGTAGAACAGATAGTAAAACATTAGGAATGATTGGCACCGGAGGCATGGCATATGAGCAACTTTTAGGTAATTTAGAAGTCCGACCTATTGAAAAGATTTATCTTTTTAACCGTACCGAAGCAAAAGCGATTCAATTCAAAAACCGCATATTAAAAGACTTTCCAGATTTAGAGGTAGAAGTTGTTAAACAGGTTAAGCCATTAGTTCAACACTCAGACATTATTAATTGCCAAACTCAATCAACGACACCTGTATTTCAAGCAGAAGATGTTAAACCCGGTACACACATTAATGGGATCGGCTCATATAGACCAGAAATGAAAGAATTAGACTATCATCTATTTCCCAAAGCACAACATATTGTATTTGATGACATTGAAGGTGTGACTGAAGAAGCAGGAGAATTCATCGAAGCACATGAAAAGCACATTTTCCAATTTAATGAAGTCAGTGGTGATTTGAAGTCCGTTGTTCTCAATAAAGATATATTACGTGAGTCAAATCATGATATTACCGTTTTTAAATGTGTAGGCGCTGCCTATTTTGATTTAGCAGTCGCAATTGGTGCATATCAAAAGTTAAAGTCGCAATCCTAAGAATCGTCGACATAACGTAGCCTTCCACTCATAATTATTTAAAAACATTGATGTACGTATTAATGATCAATCTAAAATGGGATAATGATAGTATTAACTTTGATGTCATTATCCCTTTAATACGTTGTTTTATAATTTAAATAAGCGGTGCGGGGCATCTGTAATGAGTCCATCAACACCTAGTTTCATCATATGTTTTGCATCATCGACTGTATTAACTGTATAAGGCATTACTTTTAAACCTTCTTGATGTGCACGTTGAATAAATCTTGGATTGACTAATTTAAAGTTAGGATTAGCATAATCAGCAAATTGAGCAATGTCTTTAAATGGTGGTTGTTTTAACCAATATTTACGTTTACTAATTAGCACGCCCAACTTAATGTACGGTGTTAACGTATGAATCCGTTGAATAGATTTCATATCAAAAGATTGAATAATGATACGATGATGCGGAAATTGCTGGTTTTTAATCTTCTGAATGACTGCCTCTTCAATCCCTGGATATTTCTTTGGCGTTTTAATTTCAATTAAAAGCATTTTAGAATAATTTTTACAAAGTGTTAAAACTTCATCGAAAGTCATAATCTCTTCATGTTGGTAGGGTGCTTTCCAACTCCCAAAATCATATGTACGTAATTCATCTAAAGTAAGTTCTTTAATTTCCCCTTTTCCATTTGATGTGCGATCAATCGTTTCATCGTGAATTACAACGAGCGCACCATCTTTAGTCATATGTAAATCAATTTCTAACATGTCGATATGTCTTCCTAGTGCTGCTTGATATGCAAGCTTCGTATTTTCCGGGTATTTTTCTGCTAAACCCCGATGCGCAACGATTTTAAACGCTTTAAATGGTTTACTCAATTTCATTAGAGAAACATCCTTTCAAATAATACAAAATTCTACTACACTTAACTTATCATAATCCCAGTAGGAGTGAAGTAAAATGACTCAACATGCTTTTAAAGTACATTTGAAATGGCGAAGTGGTAAAGATCATGTAGGACAACTTGAAGGCGATGTCATTCATGCACCATTTTCAATCCCGAACGCTTTGGGTGGTGTTGGTGTGGGTACTAATCCTGACGAGCTATTAATTAGTGCTGCTGGTAGTTGTTTTACACTATCATTAGCAGCAACATTAGAACGCGCTCGTATAGACGTGATAGCTTTAGATGTCAACTCTGTAGGTACTGCTTCATATAAAAATCACAAGTTTTCAATGGACAATATTACACACAATGTCAACATCTACGTTCAAAATGTTGAAACTAAAGATCAACTTAATCAAAGATTAGAGCGATTAATTCATATAGCAGATCGCAATTGTATGGTCTCCAATAGTATACGTGGAAATGTAGCCATTCACATCCACCCCTCTATCATTATTTAATTTCACTGGAAAAAAGTTCCGTGAAATTTTTCTGTTAATTTATCAGAATATTTGTTAAAATTAAAAAATCTTACTTAAGGAGGTTTCTTATGTATTTTAATCATACCACATTATTGACACCTGGCCCTACTCCTGTTACTGCACAAATCCAAGCTGAAATGAATTTACCCATGGTGGGACATCGTTCATCTGACTTTGAAATGATTGCTAAGGAAGCCTTCCAAGCGCTTAAAGTTGTTTTTGGAAGTCAACATGATGTTATGATTTTATCTTCCAGTGGTACAAGCGCGCTAGAAGCAAGTATGGTGAATTTGCTTGAAGCTGAAGATCATATAGTAGTGATCGTTTCTGGTGCTTTCGGAAATCGCTTTAAACAAATTGCTCAAACCTATTATTCAAACGTTCACGTCTTTGATGTGACTTGGGGAGAAGCTTTCGACACAAAAGCTGTAATTGATTTCATTAAAAATATCAACCATCGCATCAAAGCTGTATTCACCCAATTTTGTGAAACATCTACTGCAGTATTACACCCCGTTGCTGAACTCGGTGTTGCATTAAAACAATTAGATGACGCTTTATTTTATGTGGTAGATGGCGTCAGTTGTATTGGAGCAGTTGATGTTGATATGCAACGTGACGCTATAGATGTTTTAGTATCAGGTAGCCAAAAAGCGATGGGTTTACCTCCTGGTATTGCATTTGTTGCTTATAATGAACGCGCGTTAAGAGCTTTTCAGCAAAATAAAACACCAAAATTTTACTTAGATTTGTCGAAACATTATGAATCTTTAAAGGCGTCCTCTACACCCTATACGCCAAACATTACTGCGTTCCGTGGTGTCAATGCATATATACGCAATGTCAATGAATTAGGACTAAAAAATGTTATTCAACAGCATTATCAATTACGCGATGCTGTCCGTTCAGCTTTGAAAGCACTTGACCTTGATTTACTTGTTAACGATGCTGTGGCATCACCCACAGTCACTGCTTTCATCCCTAAAAATAAAGAGGAGCTTCAAACGATTAAAAATGAACTCAAAGCGCAGTTTAATATTACAATTGCCGGAGGTCAAGGATACTTGAAAGGACAGATTTTACGTGTAGGACATATGGCAGATGTATCACCTTTTACATTATTATCATTTATCGCAGCTTTAGAGCTCATTTTAACTAAACATAGACAAACATCTTTAGTTGGAAAAGGGACTACAGCATTTATGGAGGTTTTAAAAGATGTTATATAAAGTACTTGTCGCAGACCCCATTTCTGAAGATGGCTTAAAATCACTTACAGAAGATACACGTTTTAATGTCGTCCACCAAACAGGATTAACTGAAGCCGAACTTATTGAACGCATTCCTGAATATCATGCATTAATTGTCCGTAGCCAGACTCAAGTTACAGAAGCGATCTTGAAAGCAGCTACGCAGTTAAAAGTCGTGGCACGCGCTGGTGTAGGAGTTGATAATATCGACCTAGACTATGCGACGAAACAAGGCATCATTGTGATTAATGCGCCCGACGGTAACACTATATCTGCCACTGAACATTCTGTTGCGATGATTCTCGCAATGTCACGCAACATTCCTCAAGCACACGCATCATTATCTCAAGGCCAATGGGATCGAAAACGTTTTAGAGGAACGGAGCTTTATCGAAAAACATTAGGCATTATTGGAACTGGTCGAATTGGTATTGGTGTTGCGAAACGGCTTCAAAGTTTTGGTATGTCAATATTGGCATATGATCCATATTTATCTGAAGACAAAGCCAAAGAACTTGATTTTACTCGAGCTACAGTCGATGAAATTGCTCAAAATGCTGACTTTGTTACTGTACATACGCCATTAACCGACAAAACTAAAGGGATTATTGGTGCATCATTTTTTGAACAAGCAAAACCAAGCCTAAGGATTATTAATGTAGCACGGGGTGGCATTATTGATGAAGCGGCGTTATTGCAAGCCTTAAATAATAATCAAATCGCAGGCGCTGCCTTAGATGTTTTTGAAAATGAACCCGCAACCGATTCGCCATTAACACGTCATCCGAAAGTTATTGTGACACCACATCTTGGTGCATCTACAATTGAAGCACAAGAAAAAGTGGCTGTTTCTGTTGCTGAAAACATTGCTGAAATATTGTTACATCAAAATATTTCTCATGCAGTCAATGCACCGAGTGTCATTTTCAATGACGATGAAGCATTAAAACCATTTGTCCAACTTGCAAAAATGACGGGTCAAGTGGGCATACAATTATTGCCTAAAGCACCTCGTGAACTAAAAATTACTTATGCTGGGGATTTAGCTTTAGATGACACGAGTTTAATTACACGAACATTAGTTAAGGGTGTATTACAACAAGATATGGGAGATCATGTCAATTTAATTAATGCCCTTGTTCTTTTAAATGAACAAAATGTAACCTATACAATTGAAAAAACGAAAAGTAAAAAAGGATTCAGTAACTATATTGAGTTAGAACTCATCAATAAAGGAGACCGAGTTAAATTAGGTGCTACTGTCCTCAATGGATTCGGACCTAGAATCGTTCGTATTAATGATTATCCTGTTGACTTCAAACCTGAACAATACCAGCTCGTCATTCATCATCATGATCGACCCGGTATCGTTGGAAAAACTGGTCAAATACTTGGTGAATATGACGTGAATATTGCATCAATGCATTTAGGCCGTACACATATTGGTGGTAAAGCAATGATGATATTGTCTATCGATAACCCTATCCATCAAGCTGTAGAGGATGACTTATTAAATATAGACGGTTTCCATTCCGTTACACCAGTTACTTTGAAACAATAACTAAAAAGCTAGATAAGGTCATTGACGCATTGTGAAACACCGACCTTCATCTAGCTTTTATCATTTAAAATTTAGTTAAGCATTCATATTCAATGATGATTTAACACGATATCTT
Organism: Staphylococcus agnetis; assembly: GCF_002901865.1. GTDB lineage: Bacteria > Bacillota > Bacilli > Staphylococcales > Staphylococcaceae > Staphylococcus > Staphylococcus agnetis. The sequence continues at coordinate 918 of NZ_PPQF01000003.1, read as the reverse complement.
TAATATCTAGAACATGATTAACGATATAGTCCGCATCATGTGCTTCTAATTCTTTACGTGCCTCTTTCCCTTTTAAACCTGTTAAAGTTCCAATAAATGTCGCATTAATTGTTTTCGCACAGAGTAAATCTGCTAACGAATCTCCCACTATAATAACTTGTTTCTTATCGACACGATGCGTTTGATGGGTTGCATAATCATAATAACGATTCTTATCATTTCCATAATAAGCAACAAGATATGTAAATGGGTTCGGTTTACCTAATGGTTTTTGTTCTGGATATTCCGATTCAACCTCTAGTACTTCACTTGCTGTTCCAATATAATACGTATCAAAATGTGTTAATAATCCTAAAGCCTCAAAAGGAATTAATGTCTCTGGACGCGTACGACCCGTCGCTATACCAATACGATACCCTTCTGATTTTAAGGTATTTAATAAAGACTTTATGTCTTCAACCGGCACAATAACTTTTTCGTTATAAATGTAGCCTTGTTTAAAATCCGATTTTGCAGGTAATTGTTCAATTTCTTCAAAAAGAGAACATCCTAAATACCACTCTTGATAAATAGATTGTGCAAATTGCCATAAAGGACTTTGAATATCAAAAAGCGTTGTGTTTTCGTATTCCAAATGCGTTTCAGCATAAGACATGAGTGCACGGTAAAGCGTATCTTTTCCATTTTCAACATTTTTTAAAAAGTCTAATGGTTCCGCATAATCAATTCTTTTATGCGTCACATGCTGCCCCAAATTTTGCAACTGTGCTTGTGTGATGACCTTAGATTCTAAAAATGTCACTTGCATCTCTTTAGGTAATTGCTTTAATAATTGAATAAAGTGAATTGAAAATACTATAAATAACATATCCCAATTAGAGTTTACACCAAGAGATTTTAATTGATTGAGTATGAGAT
>NZ_PPQF01000028.1 GCF_002901865.1 Staphylococcus agnetis | reverse complement strand
CATCATTATATTTAAGTTTATGATTTAACCTATAGTGAATAATATAGTATGATGAAAAACAAACATACGTCACGTGCGCTGTATGTTTGTTTTTCTACGACTTAAGCCCTATTTAGTTTAAATTTCACTTAAATTATTCAAAAAATGAGATATAATGAGTGAATAGTATTATAATATTACGTGTGTAAATGAATGGAACAGATGCATGAGAAATGTGACGGATGTTTTAAATTGGGAAAAGCTATAAGGAAGTCAGTGTTAAACTAGGGACGCATTGGGTCACTTCTGGTAATACCAATTCTATGCACGACAATTTTTTAGAAAAGAGAAGTGAGTACTATGAAATTGGCAGATCATGTGTATCTAAAGTCATTTTTATTAATGGTGTTTTATTTCGCTATTATGATGGCTTTATACTTGTTGTACGGGGACAGCGGTGCACAAAGTACATTTGTCTATAACGAATTTTAAACTAAGAGGGAGTGTTAACGATGAGAGATATTTTAGAAGCCATTCGTTATTTTAGTGAAGCCACTCCAAATAAAAATGCTGTACAACATCAAACTGATGCTTTAACTTATTCCGAATTAGAAGCATATTCAAATCAACTTGCAATTCAATTAAAGGATGAGACACAACCGATTGTTGTTTATGGACATATGTCGCCATATATGATTGTTGGAATGATTGCAGCATTAAAAGCAGGATGTGGCTACGTACCTATTGATTATTCGATTCCTGCGAATCGTATCGAATCAATTGTTAACAGGATTCAACCAAGTCTGTTTTTAAATACAATGACAGATACAATGACGTTAGATAATGTCAAAGTTGTTGACGTTAAAACGTTGAACCTTACAGGGGAAACAGCTCATGTTTCAAATATTCAACCAGATTCAATCGCATATACTATTTTCACTTCAGGTTCAACGGGTGAACCTAAAGGTGTACAAATTTATTATGATAGTTTAGTCGATTTTGCTAATTGGGTAGACGATTTAAATCAAAATAAAGAAGGTCAAGTATGGTTGAACCAGGCACCACTTTCGTTTGATTTATCAGTGATGTCAGTGTATCCGGCATTAGTTTCTGGAGGTACCATTCAATTTGTATCAAAAGATATGATTATTAACCCTAAAGCGTTACATGAGCTATTTGTTGCTCAACCGATAGATGTGTGGGTGTCTACACCTTCATTTATGGAAATGTGTTTACTAATACCTTCATTTAATACAGAACACATGCCGAATTTATCGACATTCTTATTCTGTGGTGAAGTATTTGGCCATAAATCTGCACAACGCTTATTAAAACAATTTCCGCAAGCTGCGATTTACAATACGTATGGCCCTACGGAAGCGACAGTTGCCATTACAAGTATTTTGGTGACACAAGATGTATTAGATCAATTTGAGAGTGTACCTATCGGTCAACCGAGACCAGGCGTAAACTTACGTGTCACAGATGAAAATGAACTTGTTATAGAAGGATCATGTGTAAGTGCTGGTTACGTCAAAGATGAAGAACGCAGTGCACGTGTGTTCTTCGAGACAAATGGAACGCGAGGTTATCTCACTGGAGATAGTGCTAAATTTGTAGACGATCAATGGTTTATCCAAGGACGTATTGATAATCAAATTAAATACAACGGTTATCGTATGGAATTAGAAGAAATAGAGGCGAAATTAAACCGTTTAGATGAAATTATTAATGCGATGGTTGTGCCTGTACGCAAAAATAATAAAGTAAAATTACTTAAAGGTGTGCTTCAATTATCATCTCGAGATTTAGATGAAAAAGAAGCGATTAAAGTCATTAAATCCCGTATTAAAGAAGAATTACCGGATTACATGATTCCACAACAGTGGGTGTGTGTTGAGCAAATGCCGTTAAATAACAACGGTAAAATCGACCGAAAAATGATTAACGAGGTATACCAATCATGACACCATATGCTTCATTTCACTTTTTCTTAATCGCGTTTATCATTTTATTACCTGTCATCATTTTAGGGTTATTCGGTAAACGTTCTAAAATTTATAATGCACTCAGCACAATCGTCATGTTGGTCATCATTTTTGCAGACCACAAACATAACTTTTTAGGAATTAAATATTTAAGTTATCATACGATGACGTTTTTCCTATATATCATTTGGCAAGTTTTAGTGATTAAAGGGTATGAAAAACTCAATAAAAATAAAGAAAAGAATTCGACAGCGCTATATGTCACAGTACTTTTCTTATCACTTTTACCTTTAATTGCCGTTAAAGTACTTCAAAGCTCATGGTTAGGAACTGGACAAGTACATATATACAGTTCTAAATTACTTGGCTTATTTGGCTTTTTAGGTATTTCATACATTGCATTTAAGAGTATCCAATTGATTATGGAGATTCGAGATCATTCTATTAAAGAAATACCTCTCAGAAAATTGTTGGCATTTATGACGTTCTTCCCAACAATATCATCAGGACCAATTGATCGTTTCAGACGTTTTGTTAAAGATGATAAAAAAGTTCCGGATGCAGCACAATACAAATTACTCCTAGAAAAAGCAGTACACTTTGTGATGTTAGGGTTCTTATACAAATATATTGTGGCATTTTTAATTCAAAAATATGTAACAACCCCAATGGGCAACCATCTGACAACGTTTACTGATTATTGGATTTACATGTATGGATATACGTTCTACCTATTCTTTGATTTTGCAGGATATAGTTTATTTGCGGTAGCATTTAGTTACATTTATGGTATTCAAACGCCAATGAACTTTAATAAACCATTTATCGCTAAAAACATTAAAGACTTCTGGAATCGTTGGCACATGTCACTGTCATTCTGGTTCAGAGACTGTGTATATATGCGTATCGTCTTCTTTATGACGAAGAAGAAATATATGAAATCAACGTTTCATATTTCAAATCTTGCATTTTTAGTCAATTTCGGAATTATGGGGATTTGGCATGGTCTTGAATGGTTCTATATCATTTATGGTTTATATCATGCAGCATTATTTATAGGTTATGCGTATTATGAAAAATGGCGTAAAAAACGTTTTGGCCAGCTCAAACATCCATTTTTCAATGTAATGGGAATACTCATTACATTCCACTTTATAGCTTTTGGACTATTAATATTCTCAGGAAAACTGATTTAATTTAGGAGTGATTGATATGGAATTTAGAGAACAAGTATTAAATATTTTAGAAGACGTTACAGAAGATAGCATTGTTAAGGAACAACCAGATGTTCGTTTATTTGATGAAGGTATTTTAGATTCTATGCAAACAGTACAACTTATTTTAGCAATTCAAAATGAGTTGGATATTGAAGTATCAATTATGGACTTCGATCGTGAAGCATGGGCAACACCAAATAAAATTGTTGAAGTATTATCTGAATTACAATGAAGTTAAAACATCCAGCAATTTTAGCTTTTCTCGTTAGTGGACTTTTATTTGGTGCTTTTGTTTTAATACCTGCATCATGGCTTCAGCCTAACTGGTCTCACCAGAAATTGTTAAAACAACAAGTTGCAAATTCTGATAACGTCATTAAAGGATCTGCCATTCAGCATGCCATGTTAAAAGATAAAAACTTTTATCCTGTGTATGGGTCAAGTGAACTGCGTAAAGACGACCCGTACCAATCTGTTATCTTGTTAAAAGGTAAAAAGCCAGACTTATTTTATGTAGGTACGGGTGGACAAACAGATTTATTACAGGCTATTGCTTTGGGTGCGCAATATGATCAGTTAAAAAATAAAAAAATGACGATCATTATTTCACCGCAATGGTTCACACGAAAAGGTATGTTAGAAAATAACTACTTAGGTCGTGTGTCTAAAGTTCAGATTAACCGATATTTCGATAATCCAAATATACCGAATCATCTTAAACAACGTCTCGCTCAACGTTTATTACATTTTAAAACAAATAAGCATGATGACTTTTTAAAACAGGTCGCTAAAACAGGTGAAGTTAAAGGTCATTACTTAAACCCATTTTATGCGAACCATTTAGAAAAAATGGAAATTTTGAAAAGTTATATTCCGATGTCTGTAGAAACAGATAAGTTAACCAAACTGCTTGATAAATCTAAACCAAATACAAAATCATATGCACAATTAGATAAGGAAGCTGAAAAGTATGGTAAAAGCCGTAGTTCAACGAATCCTTATCGCATTAAAGATGAATATTGGAAACTGATTAAACAAAATAAACGTCCAATTAGTCGTCAACATGAGTTCCACATGAACTCTCCAGAATTCAAAGATCTTGCACTTTTAGTAGACCTTATGAAAGCTGGTAATGCAGATGTACAATATGTCGTCCTACCTGTAAATGGTAAATGGTATGATTCTATTCATGTTGATAGAGAACGCCGTCAAAAAGTGGATGAAAAGATTGTGAAAACTATTTCATCTCATGGTGGCAATGTACACGACATGACAGATCAAGACTATAAACCATATGTGATGAGTGATGCAGTACACATTGGTTGGCGCGGTTTAGTAGAACTAACTGAAAAAATTGAGAAACATATTCACTCATAAAAATGAAAAACAGTAACATGATTCGTGGTCATGTTACTGTTTTTGTATATTTTAAATGAATGGCAAGGTTAGATGATTTCAGTACATAAAGCTTGGTAGACATGACGTTTATCAATATAAAACACCCCTTAAAAGTATTAATTACAAGCTTTTAAGGGGTGTATGTGTTGTCGGCAAGCCCGAACAAGAATAAGTGATTTATTTTAAAATATGCGATATTAAAAAACTTGTTCAACTTCAATAACGCCAGGCACTTCTTCAACGAGTGCACGTTCAATTCCGGCTTTTAAAGTAATGGTACTACTTGGACATGTGCCACAAGCGCCTAATAATTGAAGCTTTACAATTCCATCTTCAACATCGACGAGTTCACAGTCACCGCCATCGCGTAATAAGAAAGGACGTAATTTTTCGATGACCTCAGCAACTTGGTCATACATTGTTGCATTTTCAGTTGGCATGTAAAATGCCTCCTTTCAAGTTAAATGGTTCTAATTCCTCTTATTTTTTTATTATAATAGAATCAGTAGTAAAAATCTATAATAGAAACAAGGGGAGAGTATTGATGACTAAAGTGAGTGTTGTCGTTTATGGTGCTGACGTCATTTGTGCCAGTTGTGTGAATGCACCCAGTTCTCAAAACACATATGAGTGGTTACAGTCGATTTTAGCGCGTAAATATCCAAATATTCAGTTCGAGTATACGTATATAGATATTGAAAAAGATACTGAAAATCTATCTGACCATGATCAGCAATTTATCGAACAAATCCAAGAAGATGAATTATTTTATCCTCTTGTTACAATGAATGATGAATATGTTACAGATGGTTACGTCCAACTCAAACCGATTACACGGTTTATAGATGAACATATTGTAAATGAAAAATAAGGTACCTCATTTTTCATATAAATATGTAAATATGACATTTATCTACTATAATTCAAAACGGAATGGAACATGCGTCCCATCCCGTTTTTTAATGTTAACCGTTATGATGTTTATAAAGCCATAACACACCAGATTTTAAGATTGATGCAAGACGACCTGTTACAGTCTTATCCATGACATATGCAAAGCCTTTTTTCTCACCAAGTGAGCCTAAAAATCCTTGGATTTTAATGTCTGGCATTTGTTCAGGTAATGGTTTACCTTCCCATTTTGTTTTTAAAACAGATGCGATTTGATCTGCTTGTTCTTCTGCAAGTTGCGCACTTGGTGCATGTGGTAAGTCTGCGCAATCTCCTACGACATATACATTAGGGTATGTCGGAACTTGGTGATACTGATTTAAAATAACACGATTGCTGCGACTTAAATCAACAGGTAAATTACGGACTAACTCAACAGGTTGAATCCCCGCTGTCCAGACGATTAAATCGTGTTCATTTTTCGTTTCTTTATTATATAAAATACCAGGTTCTACTTTAACAATGTCTGAATTTGGTACAACAGTAACATCATGTTGTTCAAACCATTTTTTTACATAATTACTTAGTTTTTCTGGAAATTGATTTAGGATGCGATCGCCTCTATCATATAAAAAGATTTTAATATCACTACGGCTTTCACGTAAAGCACTTGCAAGTTCAATGCCGCTTAATCCAGCCCCTACAATGCCAACTTGAGAATTTGAAGGCAATTCACTAATATCATGGTATGTTTTGCGCGCACTTTGTAATGTTTGAATACTATATGTATACGCTTTAGCCCCAGGCACATTATGATATTTGTCTTCACAACCTAATCCAATAATCAATTCATCATAATCTACACGTGTTTGTCCCACTGAAATGATTTGTTGCTCTAGATCAATATCAGTGATTTCGCCATATACCACATTCATTCGTTCTGATTTAGGAAAACCTACTCGAACCTCTTTATCCGATTTAGAACCTGCCGCAAGCGCATAAAATTCTGTTTTTAACCCGTGATAAGGCATACGGTCAATAAGTGTTACCTGATAATCATCTGGTAGTGCCTCTGGTAAGATACGAGACAAAATACGCATGTTGCCGTAGCCGCCGCCTAACAATACTAAATTCTTCATTATAAATTCCCCTTTAATGTTGATTTTATATGCTCGATGCGAACAATATGTTTATGACCCCTCGACATATTACGTTTGCATCAAAATGAATGAGATTCAGACATCATTACTTACTATAATTATATACGTTTTTTAAAATGCACACAAACAAACGTCAAAATTCTGTCAAAATTGATTCACAAATAATTATTAATATTAATGTTATTAAACAACTTTATATAAGTTGATGTCATAGATGGATGTGAGATAGTTTGTTATAATGTATGTACTATAAATTGAAATGCTAGAGGGTGAACCATGAATCCTATTGTTGAGTTTTGCATCTCCAATATGGCAAGGGGTTCTGAAAAAGTTTTTCAGACCTTAGAAAACGATCCCAATATAGATGTTCTAGACTATGGCTGTTTACAACACTGTGGTATATGTTCATCAGGACTTTATGCGCTTGTCAATGGTGATTTAGTTGAAGGGGAAACACCTGATGAATTGCTACAAAATATTTATGCACACATTGAAGCGACGTGGATTTTTTAAGGAGGATTTATCATGTCTACTGTTATTTTAACGGAAGCAGCGGCTTACGAAGTGAAAGATATGTTGAAACAAAATGATATGCCAAATGGTTACTTAAAAGTGAAAGTGAATGGCGGCGGCTGTACAGGTCTTACGTATGGCATGACCGCTGAGCCAGAACCAGGTGAAAATGATGGAGTTTTAGAATTTTATGGGTTAAAAGTATTAGTGGATAAGGAAGATGCACCAATACTTAATGGTACGACGATTGATTACAAGACGTCACTGATGGGTGGCGGGTTCCAAATCGACAACCCAAATGCAATTGCTTCATGTGGCTGTGGCAGTTCATTTAGAACAGCTAAAGTGGCAGGCACACCTGAAGATTGTTAACCTTCAAAATAATGTATAATCATTAAGGTCATATGATCAATATTGAATAGATTTAAGTAAGGAGTCGTGCAAGTGTAAGCGTTGATACACTGTACGACTCCATTATTTCATCGTTATGTAAGCGGTTTCTCTCAAGTGACACTTCATTTTCTCTGCTTATATTAACTGTTGATATCGAAGTGTTTACATTCATATGATTAACTTGAATTCACCGTTAAAAAAATATAAACTATTATTGAACTGTATTTTACAATTTTGTGTACATAAAAAATTATGAGGGTATACAGTAGGAAGAGTATTTATAATATTTATGAAGGAATAGGTGAATAGAAATGGCAGAACGTAAAAAAGTACTTGTTTTGGGTGCAGGTTACGCTGGTTTACAAACTGTATCAAAACTTCAAAAACAATTATCTGAAGAAGATGCACACATCACTTTAATTAATAAAAACGATTATCACTATGAGTCTACATGGTTACATGAAGCATCAGCTGGTACGCTAAGCTATGAGGATGTTTTGTATCCGATCGATAGTGTCATTAAAGATCATGTTGAATTCGTGCGTGCAGAGGTAACTAAAATAGACCGCAACGCTAAAAAAGTTGAAACGACACGTGGTATTTTCGATTTTGATATTTTAGTGGTTGGTTTAGGATTCGAATCTGAAACATTTGGCATTAATGGTATGAAAGAACATGCGTTCCAAATTGAAAATGTGCATACTGCACGAAAAATTGCGCGTCATATTGAAGACAAATTTGCAAATTATGCTGCATCAAAAACGAAAGATGATAATGATTTAGCAATTTTAGTTGGGGGCGCAGGTTTTACAGGTGTAGAATTTTTAGGCGAATTAACAGATCGTATTCCAGAACTTGCGAACAAATACGGCGTTGACCAAAGTAAAGTTAAAATTACTTGTGTTGAAGCAGCACCTAAAATGTTACCAATGTTCTCTGACAACTTGGTAAATCATGCGGTGAGTTATTTAGAAAGCCGTGGTGTTGAATTTAAAGTGGGTACACCTATCGTAGCAGCGAATGAAAAAGGATTCGTTGTAAAAGTGAACGATGAAGAACAAACATTAGAAGCGAATACGGTTGTTTGGGCTGCAGGTGTACGTGGAAGTCAATTAATGGAAAAATCATTCGAAGGTGTTAAACGCGGTCGCATCGTTACGAAACAAGATTTAACAATTGAAGGTTATGATGACATTTTCGTAATCGGTGACTGTTCTGCATTTATTCCAGAAGGTGAAGAGCGTCCATTACCAACAACTGCACAAATTGCAATGCAACAAGGTGAACATGTTGCGAAAAATATTCAACATATTTTAAAAGGTGAGCCTACTGAAAACTTCACGTATGTTGATCGTGGAACAGTTGCATCTTTAGGTAAACATGATGGTGTAGGACTTGTTTATGGCCGTGAAATCACAGGTAAAAAAGCAGCCTTCATGAAACGCGTGATTGATACACGTGCAATTTTCAAAATTGGTGGTTTAGGTTTAGCTTATAAAAAAGGTAAATTCTAAATCAATGTCATACATGGCTGGGAGTGTCTTTTCTAAGGGCACTATCCAGCCTTTCTTTGTATAAAGCATTAAAAGAGAAAAGGAGTGGGATGATGACAGCATACAAATCATCAGTACGTGTGATTGGCGTACCGGAACATCTTAATCAATATGTGGAGGAAGTGAAGGAAGATCATGCATTGATTGATGCTTTGGCGCCTTTAAAAGCGCAACAATTAGTATCATCTAATTTAGGCGATGTACGAGAGGCAGCGCTATTCATCAATGATCAATGGTGTAAGGTGGTAACTGTTGGATTAGGTAATGTAAAAAAACGCACAGAAGGCGATTATTTAAAAATATGGGGTAATGTGTTTCAATACTTGAAACAACATGCTATAGATTCGATAAGCCTATATATGCCAACGTTTTTCTCAAAAACTGTAGAAATTGAAAAGGTATTTAATATAATGGGGTTGCAACAAGAACAAGCAATTTATACGTTTGATTCTTATAAATCTGATAAAAAAGCGCCTTATCGTATACATATTCAACTTGAACCTAAAACATGGGCGAATTATGAATCGGTGATGCAAGATGGTCGTCATCTAGGTCACGCTATTAATTTTGCACGTGATTTAGGCAATATGCCCCCAAATATTTTAACACCAGAATACTTTGCGACATTGGTAGACGAACGTTTTAAAACAACAAATGTAACAGTGGATACCAAAGATGGCACTATGATTCAGCAAGAAGGTTTCGGCTTACTGCATGCAGTAGGTAAAGGTTCAAGTCATGCACCCAGATTGATTACATTAGAATATAAAGGGAATCCAAATCAACAAGATCAAACGATTGCCCTTGTGGGTAAAGGGATCACGTACGACTCTGGAGGCTATTCTATCAAGTCTAAAAATGGTATGCCTACCATGAAATTCGACATGTGTGGTGCAGCAAACGTTGTCGGGATGATTGATGCGATTCAAGCACTTCAACTTAAAGTAAACGTAGTCGGAGTGATTGCTGCTGCTGAAAATATGATTGCACCACATGCAATGAAACCAGATGATGTCTTTACTGCTTTAAGCGGAGAAACAGTTGAAGTGCCAAACACAGATGCAGAAGGACGACTTGTTTTAGCAGATGCTTCATATTATGCGAATCAATATCAACCTGCATTAATTATGGATTTCGCGACATTAACTGGTGCCGCAATTGTTGCTTTAGGTGTAGACAAAACAGCTGTATTTAATAAAGGGGTCTCTACACACATATTGGATGACATTTTAACGCAAACGCGCATATGGGGGGAGCCTACATTTGAATTACCAATTACAGCAACAGAACGAAAGCAAATTAAAAAATCTGATGTCGCTGACTTAACTAATCATGTAAATGCAGATGGTAAAGCACTGTTTGCTGCTGCATTTATTACACATTTTAGTGGTGAAACACCACATCTACACTTTGATATTGCAGGTCCTGCAACGACGAGTAAAGCATCTTATAAAGGCCCTAAAGGTGCAACAGGTGTCATGATTTCAACCATAGTACATTATCTTAAACATACCTATGGAAAAGTGACAGAATTATAATAGAGTTTTAAAAATGAGCAAGGAGTGTGCCCTTTAAGGCTACTCCTTGTTTTACATTTAGAACTCTAAAGATTGGAAATTATAGATAGTGCTAACACTAAATGAAATACTATTTTAGGTCGATGCGATGAATATAAAAATTTCAAAAAAGAAGTGAGATCATACATTGACATGAAAAAATGAAACTGTTATGATTTTCATAACGCTTTAACACGATAATGAACTAAAGGAGATAACGGAATGAATGCAGTTTTAATCGCAGTATTACTTATGATTGTTTTATGTTTATGTCGATTAAATGTTGTCATTAGTTTGTTTATAAGTGCCTTAGTCGGTGGATTGTTAGCCGGCTTGCCTTTAGACAAAACGATTGAAACATTTACGCAAAATATTGTGGATGGGGCTGAAGTTGCGCTTAGCTATGCGTTATTAGGCGGATTTGCAGCTTTAATATCCTATAGCGGTATTACAGATTATTTAGTAAACCGTATCATTGAAGCCATCCGAACAGAAAATACGAAAGTTTCACGTATTAAAGTAAAAGTATTTATTATTATCAGTTTGCTTATGCTTAGTGTCATGAGTCAAAATGTTATACCAGTGCATATTGCATTTATTCCAATTGTTGTACCACCACTACTTAGTTTATTTAATGAACTTAAAATTGATCGCCGTTTGATTGGCGTAATTATCGGTTTTGGATTATGTTTTCCATATGTGTTGCTCCCATTTGGATTTGGTCATATATTCCAAGAAATTATCCAAAAAGGATTTGAAAAAGCACATCATCCCATTGAATTTGGAATGATTTGGAAAGCAATGTTAATACCTGCAAGTGGCTATATTATTGGTCTCATTTTAGCGTTAATATATTATCGTAAACCTAGGGACTATAAAACGATTGAGGTGTCTAATAAGGACAATGAAGTTACACTAAGACCGTATGTGATTATTGTAGTCATTGTGGCAATTTTGGCGACATTTACGGTTCAAACTTTAACAGATTCAATGATATTTGGTGCATTGGCAGGGGTGCTCATTTTCTTTGTTTCAGGCATTTACAAATGGAAAGAACTAGATCATCAATTTGTAGATGGAATTAAAATAATGGCTTATATAGGGGTCGTTATTTTAACCGCCAATGGTTTTGCGGGTGTCATGAACAAAACAGGTGATATAGAAAAGCTCGTTAATGGCCTGACAACAATTTCTGGCGGTAATTTATTTTTGAGTATTGTATTAATGTATCTCATTGGTCTCATAGTGACTTTGGGGATTGGATCTTCATTTGCAACAATCCCGATTATTGCAGCTTTATTTATACCATTTGGTGAAGCTTTAGGAATGAGTACAATGGCCCTTATTGCACTCATTGGTACTGCAAGTGCGCTAGGGGATTCAGGTTCACCCGCAAGTGATTCCACACTTGGTCCTACTGCAGGACTGAATGTCGACGGTCAACATGATCATATTCGTGATACTTGTATACCAAATTTCTTGTTTTATAATATTCCACTTGTCGTTATGGGTACGATTGCAGCACTTGTATTATAATGATGTTATTAAGGAGGCATAGGCATGTCGAATTTAGTGGAATTATTAAATATGAAAGTGGTAGAGCAACATCAGGGGTATCTTAAAATGGAAATGCCGGTGACAGATAATGTGAAACAACCGTTCGGTTATCTTCATGGAGGGGCAACAATGGCCTTAGGCGAAACGGCATGTTCTATAGGATCCTCACATTTATTAGATGTTACAAAAGAGATACCTGTTGGTTTAGAGATGAATGCCAATCATATTAAATCAGTACAAAGTGGAAAAGTGATTGCTACAGCAACCCTTTTACATCGTGGTCGCATGACACACGTTTGGGATGTCAAAATTACTAATGAGGAAGGCATACTCATTACAGTAATGAGAGGAACTATAGCGGTCAAACAAAAAAATATATAAAAAAAGCCATCTTTGAGAGAAGTATAGGAGGAATCCTTTACTCCACATTCAAAGATGGCTTTTAATTAATATGCATAGGATTTATTCCCTTTAAAATAAGCACGATCTTCTTTGTTATATACATTTTCAGGTATAAGAAATGGTTTGAGTTTATATTTAAATTCATATAGGTTCAGACCATCTATAGCAACTCTATCTTGATATACATTATCAGGTGAAACATCTGTAAAATTATTAGGACCCACACCAGCGAGATATTTAAAATGACCTTCTTTAATTAAATAGTTATACGCTGGTGTATGACGATCTTGTGCACCATGAGGGAAAATAAATAAATCCGTTTTACCAACAATAGGTACGACTTCTTTTTCCCATTTTTGGGTATCGTTGACAATTGCTTTATAAGATGATTTTTCAAAATTAATATGTCCATATGAATGACTGGCAAATGTCCAACCATCGCGTTTCATTGCGTCTACAACTTTTTTAGCATCTTTTTTACGTTGCTCATAATCTTTACTATCTGTTTCATTTGTTCGATAACCTATTACACCACTATAGCCCGTTTATGCTACAACACCCTTTTGCCCATTTAAAGAAAAGTCAGGGTGCGCTTTTACAAAATCATTTAAGATTGGTTCGATATCGTCACTTTTTGAATGGGTAATCTTTCCTTGTTTATCTTTCGTTTCTGAAACGACATGTTGTGATTCATCTAAAACGAGGCGATCATCGTATCCTTTTCCGCGCATATAATCATAATAGTTCATATCATCGATAGATAATATTAATGGTTTCTTATTTTTAGGTAATTTCAATGTTTTCTTTTTTATAGGTGATGATTGAAGGTCATAAGCATCGTGAGGGTCTATCAAAATATAGTTGTTTTTATGTAATTCCTCAATGGCTGATTTGAATTCTTTTGTTGTAACCATCCAGTCATTATTACCTTTCGCACTTGGATTTTTACTATCAAATGCTACTTTTGGATCAGTTATAACCGGATGAAAAAATACATGGTAAATTTCTCCTTTATAAGGTTTCCAATCATCATTTACTTTTGATTTATGTTTTGCATACATGGAGGCATCATCACTGTTGCGTTTACTACTTTGATGTTGTTGTGTACAACCTGCTACAAACAGCAATAATAACAATAATGTGCAGAATATTGAAGTAGCACCTTTCATCTCTCTAGTCCTTTCTAGGTATATTTTTACACTTTAAATATAGCGACACTTTTAAAATTATTCAAGAATAATAAATAACGCACTTAAACATTAAAATTTTTATCGAACAAGGTGTGTGGTAAAGAATTTGCCAAAGAGTTATGACCGGTAACAGAAGGGAATGATGTAAAAAAGCGAGGATGTCATCTATGAAAGAATGAATCCTCGCTAATATCAATGGATTAAGTTGAATATTAAAGTTTTTTGCCGTCTAAATCTTTTTTAACTTCATCAAGTTTTAAGCGCTTTGATGCGGGTGCCTTTAAATTATATGCCGCTTTTAAAATCATATGGCTTGCTAAAGGACCGGTAATAAAAACAAAGAATATACCGATTAAAAGTTGAAAATTAACATATCCCTCTTTACCGATAAAATAGATGAACACGCCAGTAAGTAAGAGCATGGCACCTAATGTTGCCGCTTTACCAGCAGCATGTGCACGTGAATACACATCATCTAATTTCAAAATACCAAAAGCTGCCAACGCGCTAAACAATGCACCGATAATGACAAGTAGAACGCCTAAACTAGTCACGATGGTTTCTGTCATGTTCGATCACCTCACCTTTATCCATAAATTTAGCAAACACGGCTGTGCCTAAGAAAGCAAGTATACCAATTAATAGTATTGCTACTATCATATAGGGTGTATTTAAAATGATAGAAAACAAACCTACAATGGCCATTAATTGGATACCAATGGCATCTAATGCAACAACACGATCCGCAAGTGTAGGGCCTAAAATGACACGTACGAGCATCGCCAATATAGAGAGCACTACAATAATTAATGCAACAATGATTAATATGTCATAGTTCATTAGGATTCACCTACTTCTTTCACCGCTTTTTCAAGTGAGTTTTTAATTGAAGCGACTTCTTCTTCTTTTGTTGAAAAGTCGAGACAATGAATATATAAACGTTTCATATCGTCATTAACACCTATCACTACAGTACCAGGTGTCAATGTGATTAAGTTGGACAACAACGCTACTTGCCATTTGTGCTCTAAATCTGTTTCATATACAAAGAATGCAGATTCGTTTTTAAGACGAGGCTGGATAATGACTTTAAAAACGTCAAAGTTAGCTTTAATCAATTCGATGATGAAAATGAATGCAAGCTTGATGACTTTATAAATCGTTACAACATAAAATCGACCCGGCAGGATTTGACGCATTAAATAAACGAGTAATAGGGCGAATAAAAAACCAAGAACAAATGAATTCATCGTATAGCTGCCTGATAAAAATAACCAAAACACAGCTAAAATAATATTAATTAATATTTGAACTGCCATTTAATCGCCTCCTAAAACGCTTTGAATATAGGTTTCTGGTTGATAGAACGATTTTGCACCTTCTGCAATAAACGGATATAACTGACCTGCTGTTAAACCAAAAATAACAGTAATGATTACCGAAAGTACAGCGACGGCTAGCAATCCTCTATGGTGTAAACGCGGGTTATAAACATAGCCATAACTTTTACCAAAGAATCCGCGTAAGAATATATTAATAACCGAATATAGCACGACCAAGCTTGAAAGAAGGACGATGATACCACTTACGTAAAATCCTTTTTGGAATGTTGCTTGGACGATATATAACTTTCCATAGAATCCACTTAGTGGTGGAATCCCAGCTAAACTTAATGCAGCAATGAAAAATGTCCATCCTAGAAGTGGATAATGATGAATTAAACCACCAAATTTTCGTAGATCTGTTGTTTTTGTGATTTTGTACATGATACCAATTAAGAAAAATAACGCAGCTTTGACTAGCATGTCATGTAAAGTGTAATAAATGGCACCAATGATTCCTGCTTGATTCATCATTGCAACACCAACTAAAATCACACCGACAGCAATCATAATATTATATAGAATAATACGTTTTGTATCTCGATAGGCTACAGCACCGACAGAACCAAAGATAATGGTGAGTAGTGCTAATGTAAGTATCGTGTAATGTGAAATTGTTAATGTATCATGGAAGAACAAACTCATTGTACGTGCAATGGCATAGACGCCGACTTTAGTAAGTAACGCACCGAAAAATGCAATGATAGCAAAAGGAGGAGCGTAGTATGCACCTGGAAGCCATACGTACATTGGGAACGTACCTGCCTTAGTGGCAAATACAAATATAAATAAAATAAATACGATACTAATTAAACCTGGATGCTCGTGTGAAACTTTACCTAATTTAACACTAATATCAGCCATATTTAACGTACCAACAACGGAATATAGAATACCTACGCCGATAACAAAAAACGCTGAAGATACGACATTCACTAGTAAATATTTGACGCTTTCTTGTAATTGTATTTTTGTTCCACCAATAACCATAAGTCCGTAAGAAGCCATTAAGAAGACTTCAAAGAATACGAATAAGTTAAAAATGTCGCCAGTAATAAAAGCACCATTGATACCAGCAAGCATAAACATAACAGTAAAATAGTAATAATACGTTTCACGATGTAAACCTATAGATTGATATGAAAATAATATAATCAATACAGTAATCAGCGTACTCGTCATAACAAGTAACGCACTAAATAAATCTAAAACAAACACAATGCTGTAGGGCGCTTTCCACGAGCCCAATTCAAGGACAATCGGATGACCGGCGACCCATACATTGACAAAGTTCCAAATTGCAAAGCCTAATGTGATGAGCGTACCTATTAAAGCAATATATCTTTTAATATACGGTCGCAAACCACTAAAAATAAGTAAAATCGTAGTTATGACTGGAATCGCCACAAGCATTACAATTAAATTCTCATTCATCATCATCTTGTGGCACTCCTTTCATACGTTCTACGTTGTCTGTGCCTAATTCTTTATAACTACGAAAAGCAAGTACTAAGAAAAAAGCAGTGACTGCGAATGAAATTACAATTGCTGTTAAAATTAAAGCTTGAGGAATAGGGTCTACATAATTGGTAACATTCTTTTCGAAAATAGGAACATTTCCAGTTTTTAGACCACCCATTGTTAATAAAAATAAATTTGCAGCATGTGATAACAGTGCGGTACCTATAATAATTCTTATTAAACTTTTAGAAAGAATGAGGTACACGCCAATGGATGTAAGCAAACCACAAACGACTATTAATACAATTTCCATTACTCATTCTCTCCAATCGTTAAAATAATTGTTAATACTGTACCTACAACAACGAAAAGTACGCCAGTATCAAAAAGTACAGCTGTATGAACATGCATCGGTGCTAATAAAGGTAAAGGGATATCCACAGAAGTATGTGTGAAAAAGTTCTTACCATATGTCCAACTCAACATGGGTGAAAAAACACAAAATGCTAAGCCGAGTGCGATAAGTTTTTTAAAATCCCATGGGAACACTTTACGCATTGTTTTAACATCAAAGGCCACTGCAATAATTACCAGTGCACTCGATACAAGGAGTCCACCAATAAAGCCGCCTCCAGGAGTATAATGTCCGGCTAAAAAGAGAGAGAAACCGAACATCATTATTAAGAAAAAGATAATCAGTGCAGAGTATTGTGAAATTAAATCATTTTTCTGTCTGTTCAATTTTCTCAATCCTTTCATAACCATTTTTGTGTTTTGCACGTAATTTAATGAGTGTATAAATGGCCATACCTGCGATACCTAGCACAGCAGACTCAAATAATGTATCCGTTCCACGGAAGTCTACTAAAATTACGTTGACCATGTTTTTACCTTCTGCAAGGTCATAAACATGCTTTTTATAAAATTCACTAATTGATATAAAATGACGGTTGCCATAAGCGATTAAGCCTAAAATAGTAACGATAAGACCAACGCTAATTGAAATTACGACATTGACGATCTTAAATCTAGGTGTTTCATTATAACGGCTCATATTTGGCAAGTGATAAAAACATAGTAAAAATAGGGCAGTGGAAATGGTTTCTACTACAAATTGAGTTAATGCAAGATCTGGCGCATTAAAGAAAATGAAGAAAATGGCCATCGAATACCCTACTGCACTCAGCATAATAATGCTGAAGAGTCGTGAACGTGCAAACATAATCATTACAGCCGCTATGATAATCGTAATAACAGATATAAATTCATATGGACGTATCGGTGACACATGCTTAAAGTCGAACGTAAATGGCACTAAAATAAGCGTCACAACTGTGATAATAATTAATGTAGTAAATATAATCACAATATTATTTCGACTAAAACCGGTCATATACGTACGTGTTAATTGTGTCGCATAGAAAGGTGAATAGCGTCCTGTTTGATCGTACCAATAGTTTAAAGTTAGAAATTGAGGTAACCCTTTTATA
Source organism: Staphylococcus agnetis (assembly GCF_002901865.1). Taxonomy (GTDB): domain Bacteria; phylum Bacillota; class Bacilli; order Staphylococcales; family Staphylococcaceae; genus Staphylococcus; species Staphylococcus agnetis. The sequence continues at coordinate 56,089 of NZ_PPQF01000028.1, read as the reverse complement.
ACCGGAACCCATTTCTTATGTGTTAATAACAAAATAGCACCGACAACGTATATGATGAGTGTTGCCATAAATGCAGGTGTAAAGCCATGCCATAAATGAAATTCAGCCGTGATGTTATCAATGTTAGCTATAGATTTAACAGCCGGTTCGACTAACGGTGTCGATACTAAACTAGGGAATAAGCCTATAGCGATGACTAATGTTGATAAAATAATTGGAGGGATATTCATCAATATGGATGCCTCATGTGCTTTATGTGGTAATGCATCAGGTTGATAGTTCCCTAAAAAGATTTCAGTTATAAATTTAAATGAATACACAAATGTAAATATACTACCAATTACGGCAACAATTGGTAAGAGCAAACCTAAAGTATTTAAACTGAATACGTTAGCGCTTGTGACTTCTATCATGGCTTCTAAAAATTGCTCTTTAGATAGAAAACCGTTAAAAGGTGGGACGCCTGCCATACTTAATGAAGTAATGATGGTAAGCGTAAATGAAATTGGCATAATTGTCATTAAGCCACCGAGTTTTTTTATGTCACGCGTACCTGTCGCATGGTCAACGGCACCTGTAATCATGAAAAGTGCACCTTTAAATGTCGCATGGTTGATTAAATGGAAAATTGCAGCACTATAAGCTGCGACATAAAATTGATTTTCTGCGCCATTAAAATGATAGCTGACTGCACCTATTCCAAGCATGGACATAATCATCCCTAGTTGAGAGACAGTAGAAAAGGCTAAAATACCTTTTAAATCCTGTTGCTTGGTTGCATTTAAAGATCCCCAAAAAAGAGTGACTAATCCAAATAATGTAACTGTCCAAATCCACCCTTGAGATACTGCGAAAAGGGGTGTCAAACGAGCAATTAAATAAATTCCAGCTTTAACCATCGTTGCTGAGTGAAGATATGCACTTACAGGTGTCGGTGCTTCCATCGCATCAGGCAACCATATGTAAAATGGGAATTGTGCGGACTTTGTCATTGCACCAATAATAATAAAAATCATTGCTAAAAGGAAAAATGGAGATGTATGAATATCATCAACGTGACGTACTAATTCACGAATGCTCCATGTTCCAGATGCGATATAAAGTAGAATGAATCCACCTAATAATGATAATCCACCAAATACAGTAATCATCATTGATTTCATTGCACCATATAATGATTTTTCTTTATGGCGCCAGAATGAAATGAGTAAGAAACTTGAAAATGATGTCAGCTCCCAAAATAAGTAAAGCACGAGTAAGTTATCTGAGAGTACAACACCTAACATGGCACTCATAAACATCAATAAATAGCAATAAAAATTACCTAGTTGTTCAGAACGGCTTAAGTAACTAATAGAATAAAGTACAACAAGACTCCCAATACCGGTAATTAATAAACTAAATAATAAGCCGAGACCGTCTACATATATGTCAAAATTCATTCCGATTTGTGGCATCCATTTCATAGATGCTTTTTCGTAATGACCGGACATAGTAGGTTGAAGATACGTTAAAAAGTATGCGAACAACACAACTGGAATCGGTAACACAAACCATCCTAAATGCACACGCTTATAAAAACGGTACAAAACAGGTATGATAAGTGCGAATATCAACGGCAAAATCACCGCAATATGTAACCAACTCATAAATTGTCCTCCTTCATAAAACTGCATTACTTTTATTATACATGATTATGAATGCGAAGAAAATCAACCCTTACCGTAGCCAGAGTTGATTTTTTAGGTTCTTTTAAATAAGTAGAAACTCGTCTTAAATGTCATAAAATTAATCGAATTTCATTTTGTATTGACGTTCATAATCTTTTTTTAATGCTTTTAAACACATCAGTGATTTTTGGTTATATAAAGTGTCATTAGATTTAAGTTTTGACTCTAATTGTGCTACAGCATGTTGAAGTGATTCTACGTAAGGCATGACGTCTACATCAAATGGTTTAAGTTTACTTTGTGTCGTGTAACGTTTTTCATATAAACTCAAAGCTTTACGCTCATGAAAAAAGACACCTTCAGCTTCATTAGGTGTATGCAAATCACCTTGTTTAGGATGCTTAATGACTTGCAATACTTTAACCAATATTTGATCTTCTGTTCTTTCAACAATTTCAACACCGTATACACCGCTTTTATGTGCAAATCGGTAGCGCATAAATATTCCTTCCTTTCTTAAATATGTTAAGATATGTTTATATTTTAGTTTAACACGAATGGAGAAATGACAAATGACGAAATATCCTCAACTTACTAAAGAATTACAAGATAATGAAATTAAAGCAGTAATGCATACCAATATGGGTGATATGACTTTAAAATTATTCCCTGAGATCGCCCCTAAAACAGTGCAAAACTTCGTAGAATTATCAAAGAAAGGATATTATAACGGTATCACTTTCCATCGCGTCATTAATGATTTTATGATTCAAGGTGGTGACCCAACTGGTACAGGTATGGGTGGCGAAAGTATTTATGGTAGTCCATTTGAAGATGAATTCTCTATGGAAGCCTTTAACCTGTATGGCGCATTATCAATGGCTAATGCAGGTCCAGGCACAAATGGCTCACAATTCTTTATCGTACAAATGAAAGAATTACCAGCTCAAATGTTGAATCAATTACAAGATGGCGGATGGCCAAAAGAAATTGCTGAAGCTTATCGTGAAAAAGGCGGCACACCTTGGTTAGATCAAAAACACACAGTTTTCGGTCAATTAATTGAAGGTGAAAAAACGCTTGAAGATATCGCAAGTGTAAAAGTAGGTCCTGGAGATAAGCCAGCTTATGATGTTGTAATTGAATCCATCGATATTGAAGATGACAACGCGTAATAAATTTAAATAGAAGGTGAATATGTGTGGCCAATAACGATTTAAATATTCAACTCTATCAATTGTTATCTGAATGGAATCCTATGCAATTTGATGATAAAACATTAGGGGACGCGGAAGTGTATGAAATGATGGATGCTGTACATCAATTAGGAGAACCTAGTGAAATTGCATACGCGTTTCAAAATATTTTTCGTTTTTCTTTTGAGGAAACATTATCGTATGACGCTTGCTTAGCAAAAGCACATGAAGCCGTCAATCTACAACAACAATGTAATATCTAAAAATAAACATTAATTTGAGTAAAATAATTTCATTGATACTTATTAAGTATAGCCTTCAAAATTCACTGTTTGGTGAGTTTTGAAGGCATTTTTAGTATGGAATGAGGCATAATAGGGTATCAACTTTTCAATAACATTCGAGTAAATTGTGTTTCATAAATATAATTTTACAGAGATGATAAAGTGGCAATGTAGTGTGTAAATAATGTGAAACTTCAGATTATTATAAAACTTTTAGGGTAATTTAACACTGTAGTAAAAAATATCACATTATAAGGGGGCGTATGTATGCCGAAAACGTTATTTAGTGTTGATTTAAATAAAAAAATGGATGAGCAAGTACATCCGGGTCATAACAGATGGCATCCAGATATTCCAGCAGCATTTTCAGTAAATCCTGGTGAAGCGTTTCGAATGGAGTGTTTAGATTGGACAGATGGTCAAATTTCTAATGACGATAATCCTAATGATATTAAAACGGTCAATTTAAATCGTGTGCATGTGTTGAGTGGACCAGTTTATGTGAATCAGGTTCAACCAGGCGATTTACTCGTTGTTGATATTTTAGACATTGGCACCTTTCCAGAACATGAATGGGGCTTTAACGGCATTTTCGACAAAACGAATGGCGGAAGTTTTTTAGTAGATCACTATCCTAATGCACAAAAATCTATATGGGACTTCAATGGCATTTATGCAACAAGTCGTCATGTACCTGGCGTTGAATTTGCAGGGATTATCCACCCGGGACTGATTGGTGTGGCACCATCACAAGACATGTTAAATGAATGGAATAAACGTGAGCGCGCACTTGTTGATACTGATCCCAATCGCGAACCTGTATTGGCTAACCTTCCTACAGCCGATGCTGCGGTTTTAGGAACTCTGAAAGGAAAAGATTTTGAACGTGTTGCAAAAGAAGGCGCACGTACTGTTCCACCACGTGAAAATGGTGGGAATTGTGATATAAAAAATTTATCTAAAGGATCACGTATTTATTTTCCAGTATTTGTTGAAGGGGCTAAATTGTCGGTTGGTGATTTGCACTTTTCACAAGGAGACGGTGAAATCACATTTTGTGGCGGTATAGAGATGCCTGGATGGATTGATTTACGTGTGAATGTCATCAAAAATGGAATGGAAAAATATAATATAAAGAAAAATCCAGCATTTAATCCAGGACCTGTTATGCCAAATTACTCGGATTATATTGTATTTGAGGGTATTTCCGTCAATGAATTTAGCGGGAAACAAACATACTTAGATGCGAATACAGCTTATCGAAATGCATGTTTAAATGCGATTGAATTTTTAAAAACGCGTGGTTTTACAGGTGAACAAGCGTATATGTTACTAGGTACTGCGCCTGTTCAAGGTACTGTAGCCGGGATTGTAGATGTACCGAACGCATGTTGTACCATTGCTATCCCTAGAGAGATATTTAAAACAGGGGTTCTCCCAGAAATGGATGAAGATTAATGCCAAATTATACGTATTGTTGTCCAACGTGCGGTCCATTTACTGTTCGTCAATCGATACATGACAATCATGATGTTTATTGTTGTCCGTCATGTAATATGTATGCCCAAAGACAATTTCAAGCTTTTCAAACATATCGGTTAGATGCAAATTTAAAAAAACGTATAGAACATGGTCAACAACCAAAAATCGTTAAAAAAGAGGCTATTGCGAAGAAGGCAACACAGCAAGCAACTCAGGGAAGACCTTGGATGGCTGGACATTAAAACGAGTAAAGAACGCGAAATCGTAATTGAATAAAACATGGTTGAACCATTAAAAAGTCATTGCAACATGAGACTTTTATAACGGAATTTGTTATTAACGATTTATAGTTATGATTCTAAAAAAATATGTGCTATGATGATACTGTTGAAGTTCAAAATTAATAAGGGGTTATGCATGTTGAAAAAACAGTATCGTGTTGGTCAACACATAAAAGTACGTGTGACTGGTATTCAACCCTACGGTGCTTTCGTTGAAACCCCTGACAATACTGAAGGATTAATTCATATTTCAGAAGTTATGGATGATTATGTGCATAATTTAAAAAAACTTTTATCACAAGGCCAAACGGTAAAAGCTAAAATCATTTCAATTGATGAATCAGGAAAGCTGAATTTGTCTTTAAAAGACAATGATTATTTTAAAAATTATGAGCGTAAAAAAGAAAAACGTTCAGTATTGGACGAGATAAAAGAGACCGAAACGTATGGGTTTCAAACTTTAAAAGAACGCTTACCATATTGGGTGAAACAGTCAAAGCGACGGATGCAAGACGAAGCCGAATAAAAAGAAGTGGAACATGATGTTTCCGCTTCTTTTTTTATCTTGAATGACCTATCCTATATGAATCACAAAAGCCTATAAAAGTATAAATTGCTAAAGAATGTTTAGAAAAATGAAGTTAATTCAATTATTTGTAATGAAATGATTACGTGTACAATTCGCTATTTTAGTATAGTATTACACACGAAAGTATATATGTAGAATATTACATAAAAAGCAACCTATTTAATCAGTTTTATATAACTATCTAAATGTTTGTATAGAAGGAAATATACAATTGATGTAAAGTTGCTGTTTACCACAATTGTATTTTAATGACGGTCTAAATTTACACCTTTAAAGTGGTTGAATTTACAAGCATTAAACGCTATAATGCTTGTAAATGAAAGCGCTTCAATTCGAGCAGATTACTCGCTTTAGTGTATTAAAGAGATATCACATCGTAAAAATTGCGATAATTCAGTATAGCCTGAAAAAATCTTTTACATCCTAGTTGCGATATGTCATGATAATGATAAGTGCTTTCTCAAATTAAACAAGGGAGGATTTATAAATGATTCCATATAAACACGAACCATTTACAGATTTTACAAAAGAGGAGAATCGCGAAGCTTATTTCCGCGCTCTAGAAAAGGTAGAGAGTGAATTAGGTCAAGAGTATCCTTTAATTATTGGTGGAGAACGTGTATATACGGACGATAAAACTCGTGTGTATAACCCATCTAACCGTGAAGAAACGATTGGTTACGTTTCAAAAGCTTCAAAAGAGCATGCACAAAAGGCGTTAGATGCTGCGAAAGAGGCATTCAAATCATGGAGAACAGTAGATCCTAAAGTACGCGCTAACATTTTATTCCGTGCTGCTGAAATTACACGTAAGCGTAAGCATGAATTTTCAGCTTTATTGTCTAAAGAAGGCGGTAAACCATGGAAAGAAGCGGATGCAGATACAGCAGAAGCAATCGACTTTATGGAATATTATGGTCGCCAAATGCTTGAACTTAAAGATGGAAAAAAAGTAAATAGCCGTCCAGGTGAATACAATCAATTTGATTATTTACCAGTCGGTGTGAGTGTTGTAATTTCACCATGGAACTTTGCTTATGCAATCATGGCTGGAACAACAGCTGCACCAGTTGTAACAGGAAATACTGTACTATTGAAACCATCTTCAAATACACCGATTATTTCTTATAAATTTATGGAAGTTTTAGAAGAAGCAGGTCTACCTAAAGGCGTTGTGAACTGGATCCCTGGTTCATCTAGTGAAATTGGTGACTTCTTAATTGAAAATAAAGATGTAGGCTTAATTTCATTTACTGGCTCTAAAAACGTTGGTAAAGAAATTATTCAAAAAGCAGCCGTTATCCAAGAAGGTCAAAACCATATTAAACGTGTAATTGCTGAAATGGGTGGTAAAGACGCGATCATTGTTGACAATGAAGCAGATTTACAAGTGGCTACAGATGCGATTGTTTATTCAGCGTTTGGCTTCTCAGGTCAAAAATGTTCTGCATGTTCACGTGTTATTGCGCACCAAGACATTTATGATGAGTTATTAGAGCGTGTTAAAGCTGAAACTGAAAAAATTAAAGTTGGTAATGCTGCAGAACCAGACACATATGTAGGTCCTGTAATTGACCAAAAATCTTTAGATAAAATCAAAAAATACATTGAAATTGGTAAAGAAGAAGGTCGTATTGTAACAGGTGGCAATACTGATGAAGAAAAAGGTAATTTCGTTCATCCAACAGTTATCGCAGACCTAGATCCTAACTCACGTATTATGCAAGAAGAAATTTTTGGTCCGGTTGTTGGATTTACTAAAGTTAAAGATTTTGATGAAGCGATTGATGTCGCAAATGATACTGAATATGGTTTAACAGGTGCAGTTATTTCTAATAATCGTATGAAATTAGAACAAGCACGCCGTGACTTCATGGTAGGTAATTTATACTTTAACCGTGGATGTACAGGTGCTGTAGTAGGTTACCAACCATTTGGTGGATTCAAAATGTCAGGTACAGACTCTAAAGCTGGTGGACCAGACTATTTAGTACTTCACATGCAAGGTCGTACAGTTTCTGAACATTTATAAAATTACTAAATTGAATACGATACGCATAAAGTCTCAATGTGTGCTTAAGGTACAATTACGTTATATAGACGATAGCGTTTGTTGATAACCATTTGGCGATGTAATACTTTATGTTTTTAAGGTAGGGTAAGCCATCATATATTCGATCAAAACAGTGAAATGGGTGTTTTGTTTCGTTAAATAGGTTGGTTTACCCTTTTATTAATTAAAAAAGGGGCGTTTAAAGTGACGAATCAATCAGAACAAATTATCGAACTTACAAATCATTATGGTGCACATAACTACTTGCCACTCCCAATTGTGATTTCAGAAGCTGAAGGTGTATGGGTGAAGGATCCAGAAGGCAATAAATATATGGATATGCTCGCTGCATACTCTGCAGTGAACCAAGGTCACCGTCATCCAAAAATTATTCAAGCACTTAAAGACCAAGCGGATAAAGTAACGCTTGTGTCTCGTGCATTCCACAGTGCAAACTTAGGCGAATGGTATGAAAAAATTTGTAAGCTTTCAGGTAAAGAAAAGGCACTACCAATGAACACGGGTGCAGAAGCGGTTGAAACAGCATTAAAAGCTGCACGTCGTTGGGCGTATGATGTTAAGGGTATTAAACCGAACGATGCTGAAATCATAGCAATGGTTGGAAACTTCCATGGCCGTACGATGGCACCAGTGTCATTGTCCTCTGAAAAAGAATATCAACGTGGTTATGGTCCGCTTTTAGAAGGATTCACAAATGTTGAATTTGGAAATATTGAACAATTAAAAGAAGTGATTAATGAGAACACGGCTGCAGTTTTAATTGAGCCTATACAAGGTGAGGCAGGCATTAATATTCCTCCTAAAGGTTATTTAAAACAAGTACGTGAATTATGTGATGAACATAATGTTTTATTTATTGCTGATGAAATTCAGGCAGGTTTAGGCCGTACAGGTAAGTTATTTGCGACAGACTGGGATGAAGTAAAACCTGATATTTATATTTTAGGAAAAGCCTTAGGTGGTGGCGTATTCCCGATTTCTGTTGTACTTGCTGACAAAGAAGTGCTAGACGTCTTTACACCAGGCTCACACGGTTCAACATTTGGAGGTAACCCATTGGCATGTGCGGCATCCATTGCTGCGTTAGATGTTATCGTGGATGAAGATTTACCAGGACGTTCACAAGAACTTGGAGAATATTTTAAAAATGCATTATTAGACATTGATCATCCATCCATTAAAGAAGTACGTGGACGTGGCTTATTTATTGGTGTTGAATTAAATGAAAATGCGCGACCATATTGTGAACGCCTTAAAGAAGAAGGTATTTTATGTAAAGAAACACATGATACCGTGATTCGTTTCGCACCACCTTTAGTCATTACTAAAGAAGAGCTTGATTATGCCATTGATAAAGTGAAAAAAGTATTTGCAGAATCTAAATAACATTTGTTTGCATAATGGAATTTTTTTAAAATTCCATTGATATAATAACTATTTTTTATACTTTTATACTAGACCTAAAAGGCTTTAAAAAAGTATTGCTTATGTTACAATGACTTATGTAAGCGAAAACAAAGTAGGAAAAAGAGGCGAAATGGATCATGGCTGAAAAAAACAATCTAGTGACGTCAACTCAAGGTATCATTAAAGAAGCAATGCATAAATTGGGTTTCGACGATGGTATGTATGAGTTGATTAAAGAACCTTTGAGATTTTTAACAGTTCGTATTCCGGTGAAAATGGATGATGGAACGGTAAAAACTTTTACAGGGTACCGTGCGCAACATAATGATGCTGTAGGACCTACAAAAGGTGGGGTACGTTTCCATCCAGATGTTGATGAAGAAGAAGTAAAAGCACTTTCTATGTGGATGACTTTAAAATGTGGTATCGTCAACTTACCATATGGCGGTGGTAAAGGCGGTATTGTATGTGACCCACGTCAAATGAGCATTCATGAAGTTGAACGTCTTTCAAGAGGGTACGTACGTGCAATTTCACAAATTGTTGGACCGACTAAAGATATTCCAGCACCTGACGTATTTACAAATTCTCAAATCATGGCATGGATGATGGATGAATACAGTCAAATGGACGAATTTAACTCTCCTGGTTTTATCACAGGGAAACCGATTGTGCTTGGTGGTTCACAAGGACGTGACCGTTCAACAGCTTTAGGTGTTGTTATTGCAATCGAAGAAGCTGCAAAACGTCGTGGTAAAACAATTAAAGATTCACGTATCGTAATACAAGGATTCGGTAATGCAGGTAGTTTCCTAGCTAAATTCCTATATGATCAAGGGGCTAAAATTGTAGGAATTTCAGATGCTTATGGTGCATTACACGATCCAGAAGGTTTAGACATAGATTATTTACTTGATCGCCGTGATAGTTTTGGTACCGTGACTAACTTATTCGAAGATACCATCTCAAATAAAGAATTATTTGAACTTGATTGTGACATCTTAGTACCAGCGGCGATTGCAAATCAAATCACTGCTGATAATGCTAATGATATTAAAGCCGAGATTGTTGTAGAGGCTGCAAATGGTCCTACAACACCAGAAGCAACTAAAATATTAACTGACCGCGGCGTATTACTTGTTCCAGACGTGTTAGCAAGTGCTGGTGGCGTTACAGTATCTTATTTCGAATGGGTTCAAAATAATACAGGTTACTATTGGACAGAAGAAGAAGTGAATGAAAAACTTCGTGAAAAATTAATTACTGCTTTTGATACAATTTATAACTTATCCCAAAATCGTAAAATCGATATGCGTTTGGCAGCATACATTGTTGGCATTAAGCGCACTGCAGAAGCAGCTCGTTACCGTGGTTGGGCATAATACATGTGAAAACCGCAAAGTGGAGAGAACCACTTTGCGGTTTTTTTGTCAATAAATCGCTTTTTAAGCAAACATTTGTGGAAGCATATACTAAAAATGAAGTTGCTTTTGAAAACATCATAATATTAATGTTTAATAAGGTTACTGTATAAATCAGGATAGTTAGTGAATACGCCTGTTACGCCATATTGATTTAAGCGTTTCATGTCTGGTACTGTATTAACGGTATAAGGGTGAATATAGAAACCTAAGTCTCTTAAATGTTTCGTGTTTTGCGCATTTAAGTCATGATAGTCAGGACCAATACCAACAGCATACTGTTTTACTGTTTGTAAATCTTTATCCGTCATCGCTGTTAATTGACCTACATCTGTCAATTGAATAAGTGGAATGTTCGGATTGAGTTTGTGCGTTTTTTGTAAACTTGCTTGTGAAAATGATTGAATGACAACTTTACCATTAGTAAGAAAGTTTTTCTTATCTAAACGATATTTATGCATAGTTTGTAATAATTTTTCTTCCATACCTGGATAGACTTCAGGGGATTTTGTTTCAATGTAGAAATTCGTATGCTTACCGTAGCGTTTAAAAATTTCATCGAGTGTAAGTACTTTTTGGCCAACATATTTTGGATTTTTATATTCAGGATGAGCTTGATTAAACCAACTGCCTGCGTCTAACTGTTTTAATTGAGCAAGTGTTAATTGATCAACACGACCTGTACCATTCGTTGTACGATCAACTGTTTCATCATGCATGGCAACGAGGTGCCCATCTTTAGTCATTTGTAAATCGATTTCTAAAAAGTCAGAACCCATTTCATTGATACTTTTATCATATGAAGGGATGGTATGTTCTGGTGCATAACCACTGGCACCACGGTGACCAATTGTTACATGTTTTTTGTTTAAGACGTTATGTACACTTGGAGATAAAGGAGTAGCTTGATTATGATTTGCAGCGCTTTGTGAAGAGCCCGCATCAACTTGAGAAGGTATTGCGATGCCTCCAATCATTAAAGATGCGACTAAACTTGAAGAGATAATTATTTTTGAATAATGCTTCATGATAAATCCTCCTTAATATTTATGGTAATGCTCCTTTAAATTATAGTATATAATATGCAAACACAATAGGATTTAACAATAATTATAAGTCTTAAAAATAAATTAAAAAAGCTCCGTTAACATTAACGGAGCTTTAATAATATTGATATTAAATCAAAGTTTTTGCTACAGAAATTTGATGTTTCACGGCATCCTGACCTGTAGAACCATAACTTTTTCTACGTTTTACCGCTTCAGCAGGTTGTAAATACGTATAAATATCTTTATCGATGGCGTGATGATGTTGTTTATAAACGTCAAGTGGCACATCTAATAAAAACATCTCATTTTGAATGCACCATAATACAATTTTACCTACGATTTCATGAGCTTCTCTAAATGGTATGCCTTTTACAACAAGATAATCTGCGAGTTCAGTGGCGTTGGAGAAGTCAGACTTAACCGTTTGTGTTAAGCGTTCGGTATTCACTGTCATACTTCCTACCATTCCGTCGAAGATACGTAAAGAGCCTTTAAGGGTGTGTATTGCATCAAATAGCCCCTCTTTATCTTCCTGCATATCTTTGTTATATGCTAGCGGTAAACCTTTTAGAGTCATAAACAAGCTCATTAAATGACCTGTAGTTCGTCCCACTTTACCACGTATTAATTCAGCCATATCAGGGTTTTTCTTCTGAGGCATGATAGATGAACCAGTTGAAAATGCATCAGATAGTGTAACAAATTTTGCTTCTTCAGATGACCAAAAGATGATTTCTTCCGCAAAACGAGATAAGTGTACCATAGTCAAACTGATTGCATGCAGCGTCTCAACAATATAATCTCTATCGCTTACAGCATCTAAACTGTTTTCATAAATCGACGCAAAACCTAAAAGTTGTTGCGTTTCGTGACGATCAATAGGATAGGTTGTACCACTTAAAGCTGCTGCCCCAAGAGGGGAAATGTCGATACGTTTTAAAGCGTCTTTGAAACGTCCTTTATCACGCTCTAACATCCAAAAATACGTCATTATATGATGCGCAAAAGATATCGGTTGCGCACGCTGTAAATGCGTGTAACCAGGCATAATGGTTTCGACATGTTCATCTGCTAAGTTAACAATGGTTTTTTGAAACAATTCGATCGCTTCAATGATTTGTTTTACTTCTTTTTTAGTATACAGATGCATGTCAGTGGCAACTTGATCGTTTCGGCTTCTTCCGGTATGCAATTTGCCACCAACGGCACCGATACGTTGAATGAGTTCATGTTCAATATTGAGATGGATGTCTTCTAATGAAGTTTGAAATTCAATATTGCCATCGTGATAATCTTTTTGAATGGCTTTTAAACCATTAATGATTGCTTCGCTTTCTTTTTGTGTCAGTACATTTTGATGGTAGAGCATCGTAGCATGTGCAATGCTCCCCTGAATGTCTTCATCAATTAATGTTTTATCAAAATGAATCGATGCATTGAATGCATCGACCCACGCTTCAGGTTTTTCCTCAAAACGACCGCCCCAAGCTTTTTTAGTCATTTTGATAACCTCCATTTTGCATTGCGTTGACTTGTGTAGGTAAACCATAAATATCAATAAAGCCAACAGCAGATGATTGATTGAACGCATCTTCCTTCGTATATGTTGCGAGTTGCTCATTGTATAACGTGTAATCAGATTTTCTTCCATTAGCAATTGCGTGTCCTTTAAATAATTTCACACGTACTTCACCCGTGACATTTTGTTGCGTTTGATCTACAAATACTTTCAATGCATCTGTTAAAGGTGAGAACCATAAACCATTATAGACTTGCTCAGCGAATTGTTTTTCAATAATTGGTTTAAAATGCGCTACGTCTTTTGTTAATGTAATGGATTCTAACGCTTTATGTGCAGTTAAAATGACTTCTGCACCTGGTGTTTCATAAACTTCACGTGATTTGATACCGACAAGTCTATTTTCAATGTGATCGATACGACCAATACCATGCTTACCTGCAACTTCATTTAAATGTAAAATGAGATCATCTAGTGCATAAGCTTTTCCATCTATATGAGTAGGGATACCTTTATTAAATGTAATTAATATTTCTTCAGGCGTATCTGGAGTATCTTCTAATTCATTTGTTAAATCAAATGCATCTTTAGGCGGTGCGACAAATGGATCTTCTAAAACACCACATTCATTACTACGGCCCCATAAGTTTTGGTCAATAGAATAAGGTGATTCTTTGCCAATCGGTACAGGGATATTATGTTTTTTTGCATAATCGATTTCTTCTTCACGACTCCATCCCCATTCTCTAACAGGTGCGATGACTTTAAGGTTTGGATCCAATGCTTTAATAGCGACTTCAAAACGTACTTGATCGTTACCTTTTCCAGTACATCCGTGCGCAATCGCGTCTGCATTGGTCGCATGCGCGATTTCTACTAACTTTTTAGAAATCAATGGACGTGATAGTGCAGATACTAATGGATATGTTTGTTCATACATTAAGTTCCCTTTGATTGCATAACCAACGTAATCTTCACTAAATTCTTTTGTTGCATCAATAACATGAGACTCGATAGCACCCATATCTAACGCTTTTTGGTAAACGACATCTAAATCTTTACCTTCACCAACGTCTAAACAACATGCTACAACCTCATAACCTTGATCGATAAGCCATTGAACAGCTACACTTGTATCCAATCCACCAGAATATGCTAATACTACTTTTTGTTTATTCATTTCCTATTCCCCCTACGTATGTCGTTAAATTGTATAGCACTTACTATACCACAAATGATTTATTATGCAAGTATGTAAATAAATATACATATAAAAAGTCATCGAATCGTCATTATAAACGATGTTTGAAAATTGAAAATGTATGAAAATCCTAGTAAAATAACGATAGTTAGATATTTAGGAGGCGCAGTGCATGACACATATTCAATTAGATTATCAAAAAGCGTTATCATTCTTTGAGCAACACGAAATCGATCAACAAGCTGACCTTGTTAAAAGCGTACACCGTACGATTCACGAGGGCACAGGAGCAGGTAGCGACTTTTTAGGTTGGGTCGATTTACCAGTTGATTATGATAAAGCGGAATTTGCTCGTATTCAAAAATCAGCGGAACAAATTAAATCAAATTCTGACGTATTGGTTGTCATTGGAATTGGTGGATCGTATTTAGGTGCGCGTTCAGCAATTGAAATGTTAACACCAGCATTTAAAAAAGATAAAGATACGCCTGAAATTATCTTTGCAGGACATCATTTATCGTCAACATATACACAAGAACTGATTGATTATTTAGAAGGCAAAGACTTTTCTGTGAATGTGATTTCTAAATCAGGTACAACTACAGAACCTGCAGTCGCATTCCGTCTTTTCAAAAAATTATTAGAAGATAAATATGGTAAAGAAGAAGCAGTGAAGCGTATTTTTGCTACGACAGATAAAGAAAAAGGTGCTTTAAAGCAACTCGCTACAAATGAAGGGTATGAATCATTTATTGTCCCTGATGATGTGGGCGGTCGTTTCTCTGTTTTAACAGCTGTAGGTCTTTTACCAATTGCTGTTGCAGGTATTGATATTGAGGCAATGATGTCTGGTGCAGCTTCAGCACGTGAAGAATTAAGTTCTGATGATGTAACACAAAATATTGCGTATCAATATGCAACTATCCGTAATATTCTATACAGTAAAGGCTACACGACAGAGATGCTCATTAACTATGAACCATCTTTACAATATTTCAATGAATGGTGGAAACAATTATTCGGTGAGTCTGAAGGTAAAGACTTAAAAGGTATTTATCCATCAAGTGCGAACTTTACGACAGACTTACATTCATTAGGTCAATACGTGCAAGAAGGACGTCGTTTCTTATTTGAAACGGTATTAAAAGTCGAGTCACCGAAACACAGCATTACAATTGAAAAAGATGAAGATGATTTAGATGGACTGAATTATTTAGCAGGTAAAACGGTTGATGATGTGAATACAAAAGCATTTGAAGGGACTTTACTTGCGCATACTGATGGTGGCGTGCCAAACTTAGTTGTTAAAGTACCACAATTAGATGCGTTTACGTATGGTTATCTTGTTTACTTCTTTGAAAAAGCAGTTGCAATGAGTGGCTATCAATTAGGCGTAAATCCTTTCAACCAACCAGGTGTTGAAGCTTACAAACAAAATATGTTTGCTTTATTAGGTAAACCTGGATTTGAAGATAAAAAGAAAGAACTTGAAGCGCGTTTATAGAATGTAAACTATTAAATGAAAAAAATACAGGGGGTAAGTTGACGTGAACAACGTCGATGAACCGCCTGTTTTTGTTGTTAGCGTTTCCCTTTCTCATTCTTAAGTTGGATTACACCATGAATCAAATACAGTATAATAAATAAACTTAAATTTTAGAGAGGTGCGCCAGTTGAAAAAGAGTATAAAATATATGATATCTGCGTTCTGCGCCTGTATAGTGATATTCATTATGATTCTTTTTATCATCGTACCGTTCCGAGTGACATCGCATCAATGGACACCTATGATACAGCAAGGTGATCGTTTTTTAATTAATCAACTTGCGCCACGTCTCAATACCATTGATTATAAAGATTATGTGGTTTATCGCAATAAAGACCAATTTAAAATTGGCCGTGTTATTGGTAAGCCAGGACAATCTATTGCAATACAAAACAATGAATTGTATATTGATAATCAACGTGTTAAAGATACGCACATTGAACAGTTGCATATTGGTTCATGGGCATCTCGTCGTTTATCACAACAAGAAAGTGATATTATAGCGCCCGGACAATATGTGGTATTGCAACATAATTCGAAAGGTCATAATACCGAACCATTTGGAACTGTGCGTAAAAATGATATAATAGGTACGATTTTACTTCGTTATTATCCATTTGAAAAAATAACTTTAAATTTAGAGGACTAGAGGTGTCAGGATTGAGAAAAGAAACGATGGAATGGTTGGTGTCCATAGGTTTAGCATTATTAATTGTAGGCTTGTTGTATGCCTTTGTAATAAAACCTTATAATGTTAAAGGGGATTCTATGGATCCAACATTGAAAGACGGAGAACGTGTGATTGTAAATAAACTTGGAAAAACATTCGGTCATTTGGATCGTGGTAATGTCATTGTTTTTCACGCCGATGAAAATAGTGATTATGTGAAACGAATTATTGGTGTTCCAGGAGATCATATTGAATATAAGCATGATGTGTTATATGTGAATGGCAAGAAAACAGCAGAGCCGTATTTAGATTACAATATGAAACATAAAAATTATGAAGAGATTACAGGTTCTTTTAAATCATCTGACTTACCAAATAGTGGCGGTCAATACAAAATCCCAGCAGACAAGTATCTTGTTTTAGGTGACAATCGTGAAGTGAGTAAGGATAGTCGTGCGTTTGGTTTAATCGATAAAAAGCAAATCGTAGGGAAAGTGTCATTAAGATTCTGGCCTTTCAGTGAATTTAAAGTGAACTTTAATCCAGAAAACACTAAAAATTAATACGATAAAGTGTCGGAGAGTAGGATAGAAATGAAGATGATTTCTAATCCTGCTCTTTTTATATTGAATTCATATGAATGCGGTAGAGCAAATTGAAATGAGAGTGCTATAATAAGCGTAAATGTATACGTAATAAAAGGGGTGAGGACATGTTTCGTGCATTTCTAGGTCGTGCAGGAACGGGTAAAAGTACGGCAATTCTAAATGAAATTAAAAACAAATTACAAGCACAACCATTAGGCGATCCCATCGTGCTAATCACACCGATGCAAGGGACGTATTTGTATGAGCAAGCATTAGTAAATGATAGTGCTCTAAAAGGGAGTATGCGTGCAGAAGTATTACACTTTGAAAGGTTGAGCCACCGTGTTTTTCAAGAATTGGGTGGCGTGCATGAAACACGCTTGTCAACAAATGCAATTGAAATGATGTTGTATGACATTTTACAAGAACAAAAAGAAAATCTTAAGTTATATCATGCTCAAACCGCTTATCTCGGCTTTAGCACGAAAATGAGAGAGCAAATTCAAGACTTTGAAAAATACGACGTTAGTGCTGACATGGTAGAAGCGGCTTCGAATGATGAAACTTTTGATCGTCGTACACGAGATAAATTGCACGACATTGCCCTCATCTATCATCAACTCAATCAACGCTTATCCGATACTTTTATAACACCGGAAGCGCAAATGAATCGATTTATTCAGTTGATTCCAAATTCAACGTGGCTAGCGAACGCAGATATTTATATCGATGGTTTTCACAACTTTTCAACACAAGAATATCAAATAATCGAAGCACTTGTGAAGCACACTCAATCAGTGACAATCAGTTTGACGACCAACGGAGATATGGATGCATTTAGTATGTTTCGAAAACCGTCAGAATCGTTGCAACATATAGAGGATATTGCGACAAAATTAGATGTAACGTTGCAGCACTCATATTTTAATGAAGTATATCGATTTCAAAATGATGCTTTAAGACATTTAGAAAAACATTTTGATGCTTTAATTCCTGAACAGTCATCAACGGACGCTACGTCGCTTCGCATATTAGAGTCACCAACAACTCGAGATGAAGTCAATGAAATTGCACGACGCATTTTAAAAGATGTGCGTGAAGAAGGTTATCGTTATAAAGATATTGCCATTTTATACAGGGATCCTAGCTATCCCTATTTGTTAGATGCGATTTTACCGCAATTTGATATTCCTTATAGTTTAGATATTAAAAAATCGATGACACATCATCCTGTTATGGAAATGTTACGCGCACTCATCGAAGTCATTCAAACGACATGGCAATTCGATCCATTAATGCGATTACTAAAAACAAATGTATTAACTCGTCAATATGATGATAGTTTACATCGCATTGATATACTCGAAAATTACGCTTTAGAACGTGGCATCTATGGAAAACGTTGGCTAGACCCTAAATATTTTACTATAGACCAATTTGAAAAAATGGGGATTAAACATAAAAAGTTAAATGAAGACACACGTGCGTTATTTGAACGTGTGATAGCTTTAAAAGACAATGTTTTCGAAAAATTACTTACGTTTGAATCTCGATTGACAGAAGGGCAACATGCATGTGACTATGCAACAGCATTTTATGAAGTAATGGAAAATTTCGAGTTGCCACATCAATTAATGACTGAACGCGATATACTTGATGAAATGGGAAAACATACGGAAGCTGAAGAAATAGATCAAATATGGAATGGCTTTAGCCGTGTATTAGATGATGTTGTTGCTGTATTTGGGACGCAAGCGATGTCATTATCTCGTTTTTTAGAAATATTAGATGTAGGCTTGAATGAACTTGAATTTTCAATGATTCCACAAACACTTGATCAAATTACAGTTGGCTCTATGGATTTAGCTAAAGTGGACAATAAAAAACATATTTACATGATAGGTATGAATGATGGTGTTATGCCACAAGCCTTATCTAGTAAAAGTTTAATATCAGATGATGAGAAAAAACATTTTGAAGCTGTGACACATACGCCGTTGAGTCCGACCGCTGATATTTTACAAATGGATGAGGCGTTTGTATGTTACCATGCGATGACACGTGCGACGCATGCACTTACACTTAGCTACAGTCTTATGGATAGTAGCGGTAGCGAAAAGGAAAAAAGCCCATTTCTAAACGATATGATTCAGTTATTTCAGCAATTAAACGTAACATCCATCGTACGTGAACATGAACGTAACACGTTGTCACTGGTTGCACATCCCCATCAAACGAAAGTGCATTTATTTGAGGCTTTAAAATCAGCTTTAGAAGGCGAGCTCATTTCTGATACTTGGTATGCAGTTAATGCTGTGATGGCGGCACACACTTCATTATCTCAAGGGTTAGACCATTTGAAAACAGCATTAACGTATCGTAATGAGACGGTAACCCTTAATCAAAACCTTACACAAGCGTTATACGGTAAGACAATTAATGCGAGTGTTTCAAGGTTCGAAGGCTATCAAAGTTGTCCATTTAAACATTTTGCATCACACGGGTTAAAGTTAAATGAACGTTCAAAATATCAATTACAAAGCTTCGATTTGGGTACCATTTTTCACGACGTTTTACGCTATATCGCTGAAAAAGTTGAAGGTCGATTTAGTCAACTTTCAGTTAAACAAATACAACAGCTCACTGAAGAAGCATTAGCGTATTATTTACCAGAAGTGCAATATAATCTACTCAACTCAACGTCGTATTATCAGTATTTAGCACAACGCATCGGTGCGATCATTCAAGCGACGTTACAAGCGTTAAAACATCAAAGTGAACAATCGCAATTTAGACCTATTGCATTTGAAAAGGCATTTAGAAAGAAACCGAGAAATGAGGAAGAATTGTTTGCGCAATCACTTCAAACAAGACAAGGTATTCCTATTAACATTCGAGGACAAATTGACCGAATTGATACGTATGAAACGCATGATAAAAGCTTTATCAATATTATTGATTATAAATCCTCAACATCGAGCGCTTCTTTAGATTTAGTCAAAGTGTATTATGGGCTTCAAATGCAAATGATGACCTACATGGATATCGCACTACAAAACAAAGCAAGATTAGGTTTAGCTTCAGATGTTAAACCTGGTGGCTTCTTATATATGTATGTGCATAAATTTAAAGACGATAAAAGAACATGGTCGGATTTAAGTACAGATAAATTAACGACCTCTTTCTTAAAATCGTATCAACTCAGTGGCTTATTGAATAGTGATCCTGACGTCATTGAAGCCTACGATAAACGATTAATAGGTGGGTTTAGTTCGGATGTTGTACCACTTCGTCTCAAAAAAAATGGAGAGCCATATAGTTCAAGCAAAGTGGCGGATGAAGCCACCCTTTATAAATTAATGCAACATAATAAACGTAATTTTGTAGATATCGCTTCAAATATTATGGACGGTCATACGGAAGTGGCCCCTCTAAAATATAAAGAAACACTACCATGCCGTTTTTGTAATTACCAATCAGTATGTCATGTGGATAGCTTAATAGATTCACCAAAGTATCGTACGGTAGATGAAAAAATCAATCCGTTAGACTGTTTAAGAGAGGAGGAAGATGAATGACGATACCTGAAAAGCCCAAAGATGTTCAATGGACGGATGCCCAATGGGAAAGTATCTATGCCAAAGGTAAAGATGTACTTGTAGCTGCAGCAGCAGGATCAGGTAAAACAGCTGTTTTAGTAGAACGGATTATTCAACGCATCCTTAAAGATGGTATCGATGTAGACCGTTTGCTTGTCGTAACATTTACAAATTTAAGTGCGCGTGAAATGAAGCATCGTATCGAAGCACGTATACATCAAGCCGCACTTGAAGACCCTTCCAATCAACATATTAAAAATCAATTGGCGAAAATACATCAAGCTCAAATTTCTACATTGCACAGTTTTTGTTTGAAATTGATTCAACAACATTATGATATTTTGAATATAGACCCCAATTTCCGAACGGCAAGTGAAGTTGAAAATGTACTCCTCTTAGAATCGGTGATTGATGAAGTCTTTGAAGCACATTATGCGCAACTTGACCCACACTTCGTTGATTTAACAGAACAAGTCGGCTCGGATCGTAATGATGAACGCTTGAGACAAATCGTTAAAAGTTTGTACTACTTTAGCGTCGCCAATCCTGAACCTGAAAAATGGTTGGATCAACTCGATGCCCCTTATATCGAACGGCATATGCAAAGTCATTATCTGAACATTATTAATCAATATAGTTTGCTTTACTTAAAGGCAGCTCAAGATGCCATTGAACAATCATATGCACAGTTAGAAGTATTAGGAGACCTAGATAAACACATTGTTTTTATAGATGAGCATCGGCGTGGGTTACAACAACTTTTGTCTGAATCACAAATCAATAAAAAGAAACTTCAAACGTATGAAATTGGGCGCATGCCTACGAAACCTAAAGACATTGGTAAAGATGAGATGCAAAATGACATGTATGAGACATTTAAAGCGCATTTTGATCAATTTAAATCATTTATGTCGAAAGTTAAAGATGAACTTGTAGCACGCGATGATGATGCACTTGTAGATGAACTTGCGCATTTAGCACCGCGCGTACGTTATTTAAGTCAATTAACTAAAGATGTGATTTCGACTTTTAACAAAGCCAAACGCGAACGCAATCTGTTAGATTTTACAGATTACGAACACTTTGCATTAAAAATTTTATACGATGCATCGGGGCAACCTTCAGAAATAGCAGATGTTTACCGACAAAAATTTGAGGAGATTTTAGTCGATGAATATCAAGATACAAATAGAGTGCAAGAGCAAATTATCTCAAGTTTTAAACGTGGTGATGCCTCAAATGGTAACTTGTTCATGGTGGGTGATGTGAAGCAATCTATCTATAAATTTAGACAAGCAGATCCAAGTTTATTTATTGAGAAATATCAAGCGTTTAATCAACCTGATGGGTCTAGTGGTTGGCGCATTGATTTGTCTCAAAATTTCAGATCTCGTAAAGAAGTTTTAAATACAACCAATTACTTATTTCATCATATGATGGATACTGAAATAGGCGAAATTGAGTATGATGCTGCGGCAAGATTATATTACGGCGCACCGTTTGATGATGCTGATGTCCCTTTACATTTTAATGTCCTTCTTGAAGATGAATCCAGTGACTTGACTGGTTCTGAACAAGAGGCACATTTAATTGCAGAACAGGTAACTTCTATCATTAATACAAAAAAAGTATACGATGTGAAAACGAAGCAGTATCGACCAGCGACGTATAAAGATATCGTTATATTAGAGAGAAGTTATAGTAATGCCCGCAATTTACAACACGTATTTAAAGATAGGGATATCCCATTATATGTGAATAGTAAACAAGGCTATTTTGAACAAACGGAAATAAGGCTAATGTTGTCGTTTCTAAGAGTGATTGATAATCCACTTCAAGATATTTATCTCGTTGGTTTGATGCGTTCTGTTATTTATCAATTTACGGAAGACGAATTAGCTGAAATTCGAGTCGTGTCACCGCATGACGATTATTTTTATCAATCCATCCAACATTATATGAAATCAGAAGATGCGCAACCTAACATACTTGATAAGTTATCGCGATTTATGAATGATTTGTCTATGTACCGCACATACAGTCAAAGTCACCCGGTTTACCAATTAATCGATAAAATTTACAATGACCATTATTTAATTCAGTATTTTAGTGGCTTAATTGGCGGAAAAGGGCGACGTGCGAATCTTCATGGACTGTTTAATAAAGCAGTTGATTTTGAACAATCTAGTTTTAGAGGTCTATTTCAATTTATTCGTTTTATCGATCAAATGATTGAGCGCGGGAAAGATTTTGGTGAAGAAAATGTGATAGGTCCTAATGACAACGTGGTGCGTATGATGACCATTCATAGCAGTAAAGGATTGGAGTTTCCGTTTGTAATTTACTCTGGACTCACACGTGACTTTAATATGACAGATTTAAATCAGCCTGTTATTTTAAATCAATATGAAGGTTTAGGGCTACAATATTATGATGAGACACACGGTTTGTTTTATCCATCGTTGATATCAATGAGTATAGAATTAGTGAATCGTAAAGAAATTATTTCCGAGGAAATGAGACTTATTTACGTCGCATTAACACGAGCGAAGGAACAACTCTTTTTAATCGGTCGAGAGAAAAAAGAAACTAAGTTAAACGCTTTAACCCAAGCCTCTATAGCACATGACAAGTTGACGTCATTATACCGTTTTAATGCACGGAATCCTTTCGAATTGATTTACAGTATTTTTAGCAAGTATCACAATACCTCTTTGATTAATGATTTAAGATTTAAAGATGAACAAGAGAATGACACCTCGCTTACGCCGTCAATATCAGTGCATCATATTCAAGCATCAGATGTCTTACCACAAACACAACATGAAGTGTCAGGGGTGAATCTAGAGACGCTTGAAGTAGAGACGAATCAAGCGACACAAAACGCGTCGCTCATCCAAGAGGTTGAAAACCGACTATTATTCCAATATCCTTATGAACACGCGCAGCATTTAGCATCTAAACAATCCGTATCAGAATTAAAGCGTCAACTTGATACTGAACAAGCAGACACCAATTATGATCGTGTCCGTCAATATCGGTTAGGGGTTGCAACATATCAACGTCCCGCGTTTTTAGAGTCTCAAAAACGTACAGCATCAGAAATTGGAACATTAATGCATACTGTGATGCAACATTTGCCTTTTGATGAGCATAGACTTTCTGATGAGGCGTTACAGCAATACATTGAATCACTCGTGACGCGTGCCATTATAACTGAAGATGCAGTGAAAGATATACGCATAGAAGAAGTGAAACGATTTGTTCAAAGTGATTTATATCTTACTATTGCACAAAGTGATATGCTGTATCGTGAATTACCTTTTATCGTAAATCAGCACGATATGGAAAAAGGCACGCATGAAACTGACGCAGCAATCATACAAGGGATGATAGATGTTGTCTTTGTTAAAGATGGGAAACATTATTTTGTAGATTATAAAACAGATGCTTTCGTGAGACGTCGAGGCATGACAGAAGAACAGGTAGGCGAACAGCTTAAAAACAAGTATCAAGTTCAGATGAAATATTATCAAAAAGCTTTAGAGACAATTACTGGTCAAAAGGTCTCGGGATATTTATATTTCTTTAAGTATGGCGCATTAGTAATAGATTAAATTAAAAGGTTAACTGTGTGATTTATCTGAAATTTTCGTTATAATGTGGTTAAGAAATACGTTAGGAGCTGATTATGAATGAAATTCTTATCATTCAAGCATAATGGTGAAACATCATTTGGTGTGAAAGTAAAACGTGAAGAGGCAGCATGGGATTTAACAAAAGTATTTGCTGACTTTGCTGAAGGTGACTTTCATCCCAAAACATTATTAGAAGGATTACAACAAAATCAAACGATTGAATTTCAAGAGCAAGTGCGTAAAGCTGTCGTTGCTGCTGAAGATAGTGGTCGCGGAGATGCGTATAAAGTAAAATTTGATGATATCGAATTTTTACCTCCTGTGACACCGACAAACAATGTCATCGCATTTGGGCGTAATTATAAAGCGCATGCAGAAGAGTTAAATCATGAAGTAAATCGTTTATATGTTTTTACTAAAGCAGCATCATCATTAACTGGTGATGAAACGACAATTCCAAATCATAAAGATATTACGGACACATTAGATTATGAAGGTGAACTAGGGATTGTCATTGGTAAATATGGTGAAAAAATACCAAAAGGTCTGGCACTTGATTATGTGTATGGATACACAATAATCAATGATATTACAGACCGTACAGCTCAAAAAGCGCATGATCAAGCCTTTTTATCTAAAAGTTTAACAGGGGCTTGCCCAATGGGTCCTTACATTGTTACTAAAGATGAAATGCCAACACCTGAAAATGTCAACATTGTAACGAAAGTCAACAATCAAATTCGTCAAGATGGGAATACATCTGAGATGATTTTGAAAATTGACGAATTAATCGAAGAAATTTCAAAATATGTGGCGTTACATCCTGGTGACATTATTGCGACAGGTACGCCATCTGGTGTTGGGGCTGGTATGAATCCACCGCAATATTTACAACCTGGTGATGAAGTTAAAGTAACGGTCGATAATATTGGAACGTTAACAAACTATATTGAAAAATAAACCCTCATTCACATGTATGCTGATATGACTAACGGATGGATTGATGGTTAAAATATTAATTATAAACGTCTTCAAAGGTCATTATTTAATATGAACTTTGAAGGCGTTTTGATGAATATGAGTATCATTTTATAATGGCTCTCACTGAATGTTAAATGTGTTTGAGTTTACGTCAGACGGGTTATTTAAATGAATGAATACTATTAATATGGTATAATCAATAAAGTTATGTATAAAAGGAGGGTCTATAATGGTTTTAATTAATTTGCATATTATAAGTTGGATTATATTATTGATTTTATTTTTTGCTGCTTATGAGAATTTCTCAAATAAACAAGGTCCAACACCGCTATTTAAACCGTTACATATGGCGACGCGCTTATTTATGCTATTAGTTCTAATTACGGGTGTATGGCTAATTGCAAATGCGTTCACGAGTGCAGGATCAAACCATATGTTGTTAACGTTAAAAATGTTAATGGGAATCGCTATTGTAGGATTAATGGAAGTAACCATTGCACGTAAAAAACGTAAAGCATCTAGTCGTGGTCTATTTATTGCAACATGGGTCGTTGCATTCTTAACGATCATTTTAGGCATTATTTTACCTTGGGGTCCAATCACACAGTTATTTCATTAAACTCAAACGGCTAGAGCTTGAGTTGGCCATAATGTAACAACCTTCAAAATTCATGTGTAAATGAACTTTGAAGGTTGTTTTTTGTTTAACTTAAATAGTTAAATGACGACTAACGTCTTATCCATAGCTATCTTTCATGTTTGAGCTGAAAAAATGTAAGACATTTAATCTTGTGCATGAAAATCATAAGTATTTAAGACACTGCAATCGTTTCTTTATTGACGTGCTTTATAACCGAGCATATTAATGGCATCTTTAGGATGACTATAAGGTGGTGCATAAGCGACCTCAAATTCAGTGAGATTATCAATCGTTGCCTCGTGCATCATAGCCATCGTTAAAACGTCGATGCGCTTATCTACACCGTCTTTACCAATGGCTGCTGCGCGCAACAAACGTCGGTTGTGCTTGTCATAATAAGCACGTAAATGTAATTTTGAATTATTAGGATAATACCCCGCATGCGCTGTTTGTTTCACATCCACAACGTCATAATCAAAATGTTTGAGTTCATGTGGTCCAATTCCTGTACTTGCTAACGTATAATCGAAAAACTTAACAATGTTTGCGCCTAAAAATCCTTTAAATGTCACATCTTTATGTCCAGCCAATTGTTCAGCAATCACGCTTGCACCGCGATGTGCACCCCAAGCTAAAGGCACATGTGCTTGTAAATCAACGTGGCGATAACGGTTCGTAATAATATCGCCTAGAGCATAAATATGTGGTTGATTCGTTTGAAAACGTGTGTTGACAGGAATATAACCTTTTTCATCTAGTGTAATACCGGAATGTTTAAGGAATTCAGAGTTCGGTTTCACACCAACCCCTGTAATGATTAAATCATAAGCTTCTTTTATTCCAGATTTAAATGTCACCATTTTGCCTTCTATAGATTCAATTTCTTCATTTAAACGGTAGGGTATGTCACGTGCCTCTAACGCTTCAAAAATAACTTGATTCATATCTTGGTCCATGTGCTTATTAATCGCTTCAGAACGATGGATAAGCGTAGGACATAAACCACGATGATGCATGTTTTCTAATACCTCTAAACTTACATAACCGCCTCCGACAACGAGTACGCGATTCACCTCATGTTGAGTGATATAGTTTTCAATAGCATCCGTGTCCTCCATATTGCGTAGAGTAAAGAGGTGGGGGGCATCAAAGTTTAAATGATGTGCTCGTGCACCAGGACTCAAAATTAACGTATCAAAATGATCCTTGAATAGTTCACCTGTCTCATGATTTTTGACAGTAACGTAGTTTTCATGACTATCAACAGCAATGACTTCATGTTTTACAAACACATGAATATTTTTCTTGTCTTTAAAAATTTGTGGTGTAATGGGAAGTAAAGCTTCACGTGTTTCAACTACATTTCCTAGATAATAAGGTAAGCCGCAGTTTGCAAAACTCATATCTCTATCTTTTTCATACACAGTAATGTGTGCATTTGAATCTAAACGACGAAGTTGACTTGCGGCAGTAGCACCACCTGCAACAGCGCCAACGACAATAACTTTTTGACTCATGTGTAGACCTCCTTAGTTGTTTTTAGCTATATTTAATTGGAAATAATCATTTAAATAAATACCGATACCATCTTCATTATTAGACGCGGTCGTTTCTTTTGCAACATGTTTGAGTTCAGGAATGGCATTGGCCATAGCGACGCCATGTTTAGCATATTTAATCATTTCGATATCATTATCTTCATCACCAAAAGCAATAATATGTTGACGCTCGATTTGAAGATAATCTTTTACAATATCTATACCAACGGCTTTACTAATGCCACGTTTAACAATTTCAATGACTGGAAAAGGGGCACCCCAACGACGGTGTTCAATATTTTCAGCATAAAACCGTGTGAGTATCTTTTTAATGCGTGGAATCTGATGTTCATCAGCTTCTATTAATAAACTGGTAGGATCTTCTTTCAAAAGTTTTCGTAAATCACCGACTTGTATGTTAGCTTCACCCATACTAAACCCTTCGAATAGGTTTTCATCATAGCGATCAAGATATACTTGGTCCATGACCTCAGCAATCATATTTTGAACATTCATTGTTTTTAAGGTATCAATAATGCATGTTGCAATGCCTTCATCTAAACGGGAATGTTGTGTCGGGAAATGAGTATCTTTAGGATGGTGGACATAGGCACCATTAAAATTAACAACAGGTGTATCCATATTGAGTTCATCATAATACCGTTTACTTGCACGGAAAGGACGTCCTGTTGAAATCATAATTGCATGCCCTTGGGATTGTAATGTTTTAAGTACTTTAAATGTATAGGGGGTAATATTTTTATCATCATTCAGTAAAGTGCCATCTAAATCGAGGCAAATTAAATGTTGTTTCATAACGGTCTCCTTATGCGCTAGTTTCAATGTATGCTTATCATAGCATTTTATTGTCGTAATGTCTGAATTTTGATATATTGAGAGTAGTTATTATTTAGAAGAGGTGAATCTCATGGAAGAGGCTTTAAAAGATAGTATTTTAGGCGCTTTAGAAAACGTTATCGATCCAGAACTCGGTATTGATATCGTCAATTTGGGCCTTGTATATAAAGTGGATTTAAATGATGATGGCCTTTGTACTGTTGAGATGACATTAACATCTATTGGATGCCCAATGGGACCACAAATTGTTGATCAAGTCAAAACAGCACTAGGTGAATTACCTGAAATTAAAGACACTGAAGTGAACATTGTGTGGAATCCACCTTGGACGAAAGATATGATGTCTCGTTATGCCAAAATAGCATTAGGCGTAAGTTAAAACAGAAGATAGATGTATTGAAGAACTTCCTCATATGATAAGGAGGTTCTTTTTCATTACGTGATAAAAATGTTTGAAATGACGTAAAAAAGTAAATAAGTATGACGTAGGCTAATTAGTCAAAAAAAGTCAAACTAAATTGTTGCATTTCATAACGTACGAACGTATAATATAATTAAGGTCAAAGAAAGTCAAAGTCAATTGACCGAGAATAGATAAAGGAGTGAGACATTTTGGATATTAATCAATTAACGCATTCTATTCAAAATGCGCTTCAAAAAGCCATTGAATATGCTAAAGAGTATGAATTAACAAATGTAGAAATAGAAGCCTTATTAAAAGCGATTTTAGAACAACCTGACAGTTTATATCAAAGTATATTAGAGCGTGCAAATATAGATACAGAAGCTTTAAATAAAGCCTATACAGATAAATTATCCCGTTATCCTTCTGTTAAAGGGGATAACGTACAATACGGGCAATATCTTGGTTCGAAAACGAACGAAGTGTTTAATAAAGCTGAGCAATATATGAAGGAATATGAAGATGCGTTCATTTCGATGGAGCATCTATTGAGAGCTGCTATAGACGTTGAGGACATTACACGTCAACATGTAGGCAATAAACAAGAAGTGATTAAAGAAATCATTAAGAAAGTTAGAGGAGGGAATCACGTGACTACTCAAAACCCTGAAGTAAACTACGAAGCATTAGCTAAATATGGACGCGACCTTGTTGAAGAAGTCAGAAAAGGAAACATGGATCCGGTGATTGGTCGTGATGAAGAAATTCGAAATACGATTCGTATATTAAGTCGTAAAACAAAAAATAATCCGGTGTTAATCGGTGAGCCAGGTGTAGGTAAAACAGCAATTGTCGAAGGGTTAGCGCAACGTATCGTTAAACGTGATGTGCCTGATTCTTTATTAGATAAAACAGTTTTTGAATTGGATTTAAGTGCTTTAGTTGCCGGCGCAAAATACCGTGGTGAATTTGAAGAACGTTTAAAAGCAGTTTTAAAAGAAGTCAAAGATTCGAATGGTCGCATTCTTTTATTTATTGATGAAATTCATATGTTAGTAGGTGCAGGTAAAACGGACGGTGCCATGGATGCTGGTAACATGTTAAAACCAATGCTTGCACGTGGTGAACTCCATTGTATTGGTGCAACAACTCTAAATGAATACCGTGAGTATATTGAAAAAGATTCAGCATTAGAACGTCGTTTCCAAAAAGTAAACGTTAAAGAACCTAATATTGAAGATACGATTTCTATCTTACGTGGATTAAAAGAGCGTTATGAAGTCCATCACGGGGTACGCATTCAAGACCGTGCATTAGTTGCTGCTGCAGAGCTTTCAGATCGTTATATTACGGATCGATTTTTACCGGATAAAGCGATTGATCTTGTCGACCAAGCTTCAGCAACGATCCGTACAGAAATGGGTTCTAACCCTACAGAATTAGACCAAGTGAATCGACGCGTGATGCAATTAGAAATTGAAGAAAATGCCTTGAAAAAAGAATCAGACGAAGCAAGTCAAATCCGTTTAAAAGAATTACAAGAAGAACTTGCAGAAGAAAAAGAAGTTCAGGCAAAATTACAATCACGTGTAGAAAGTGAAAAAGAGAAAATTGCTAAAGTACAAGAAAAACGAACTGAACTTGATGAAAGTCGTAAAGCTTTAGAAGACGCGGAAAATAATTATGACTTAGAAAAAGCGGCAGAATTACAACATGGTAAAATTCCTGAGCTTGAAAAAGAATTAAAAGAATTAGAAGCGTCTTTCCAAGAAGCGCAAGGAGCAGACAGTGACCGTATTATACGTGAAGTGGTTACGGATGAAGAAATCGGTGAAATTGTGAGTCAATGGACAGGCATACCGGTTTCAAAACTTGTTGAAACAGAACGAGAAAAACTATTAGGATTATCAGATATTTTACATGAACGTGTTGTAGGGCAAGACAGAGCAGTTGATTTAGTGGCAGATGCGGTAGTCCGTGCGCGTGCAGGTATTAAAGATCCGGATCGTCCTATTGGGTCATTTTTATTCTTAGGTCCAACTGGGGTCGGTAAAACAGAGCTTGCAAAATCATTAGCTTCAAAATTATTTGATTCAGAACGTCATATGATTCGAATCGACATGAGTGAATATATGGAAAAACACGCTGTATCGCGTCTTATCGGGGCGCCTCCAGGTTATGTCGGTCATGATGAAGGTGGACAATTAACAGAAGCCGTTAGACGTAATCCGTATTCAATAATTTTATTAGATGAAATTGAAAAAGCACATTCTGATGTGTTCAATGTTTTACTTCAAATTTTAGATGATGGTCGTTTAACTGACTCTAAAGGTAGAAGTGTAGACTTTAAAAATACAATTATCATCATGACAAGTAATATTGGTTCTCAAATTTTACTTGACCGTGTGAAAGATACTGGAGAAATTACAGAAGACACGGAAAAAGCGGTGATGGATAGCTTGCATAGTTATTTTAAACCTGAAATATTAAACCGTATGGATGACATTGTCTTATTTAAACCATTATCTGTTGATGACATGCAGTTAATCGTAGATAAAGTATTGAGAAACTTAAATATGCGTCTTACAGATCAACGTATCACATTAGAAATATCTGATGCTGCGAAAAAATGGATGGGCGAAACTGCGTATGAACCACAATTTGGTGCACGACCATTGAAACGTTTCGTTCAACGTCATGTTGAAACACCATTAGCACGTATGATGATTAAAGAAAACCTTCCAGAAGGTACACACGTTTATGGTGACATCAAAAATGGTGAAATGACTTTCGAAGTTCAAAAACCGCATGAGGTTTAAAAGCGATCATACCGATTAAAATTTAAATAGATTGATTGAGACGATAAGGAGAATAGCTTGTAGTTTGAGCATTCCTTATGGTCTCTTTTTTTATATGAAATAGCTTTAAGTGTTAGTGATGTCGTTAAATGTTTTCTTCCAAAATAGTGAGCCGTCTCTTAAAATTTTGATTGGGTATCTACATGAAGATTTAGCGATTAATGGACAGCACACATAGTGATGCGTATAGAACAAATAAAACCTTCAAAATTCGATGAAATGAATTTTGAAGGTTTTATTGTGATCATCTATATTCGATTTACGCCTCTACAAAACCATTTAGAAAGCATTAAATCAATGCCTTTCAAAAATTACTTTTGTGTATCTTTCACTGGATGGTATGTATCAGGTTTAATTGCGCTATCAATTAATACAACGATAAGGACCATCAATGCAGCTAAGATAAGTGGCGCGATAAAGTTAATAGGGCCACCACCATTGAGACTATTAAGTACGAAATTAACCATCTCTAATAAGAGTACCGCCCAAAAGAATGTAAAGAAGTATTTCATTGCGATATGCCTCCATTTTTACTGATAATTCTATTATAAGTGTCTTGGTTTGTTTTGTATAGTCGTGATAGTATAAGACTTGTCTTTTTTAATGTCAATATGGTAAATTAATACCTGGTATTAAAAATATATGAAGAAGGTGTTCAAACCATGAATGTAGGTATTAAAGGATTTGGGGCATACGCACCAGAACGCGTTGTTGACAATGCGCACTTTGAATCATACCTTGATACATCAGATGAATGGATTTCCCAAATGACTGGGATTAAAGAACGAAGATGGGCAAAAGATGACGAAAAAACGTCAGATTTAGCATATGAAGCAAGTGTACGTGCAATTGAAGATGCAGGTATTGATAAAGATGATATCGACATGGTTATAGTGGCAACATCAAGTGGTGATCATCGCTTCCCAACCGTTGCTAATATTTTACAACATCGATTAGGTTTAAATAAAGTAGCATCTGTAGATCAACTCGCGGCATGTACAGGTTTTATGTACGGGATTGTAACTGCAAGAGCATTTGTATTATCAGGAGACTATAAAAATGTGCTTGTCGTAGGTGCTGATCGTTTATCAGGTATTACAGATTTAGAAGATCGTTCTACTGCAATTTTATTCGGTGATGGTGCCGGAGCGGCTATCATTGGCGAAGTATCAGCCAACCGTGGTATTCTAAGTTATGAATTAGGATCTGATGGTGTTGGCGGTAAGTACCTTTACCAAGAACAAGAGACAGATTTTATAAGAATGAATGGACGTGAAGTGTTTAAATTTGCGGTACGTATTATGGGAGATTCTTCATTACGTGTAGTTGAAAAAGCAAATTTAAAGCCAGAGGATATTGATTTATTTGTGCCACATCAAGCAAATATTCGTATTATGGAATCTGCACGTCAAAGATTAAACATTCCGAAAGAAAAAATGAGCGTGTCGGTGGATAAATATGGTAATACTTCAGCGGCATCCATTCCATTAAGTATTTCTGAAGAATTAAAAGCTGGTCGAATTAAAGACGATGATGTGCTCGTTTTAGTTGGCTTTGGTGGCGGACTAACTTGGGGTTCACTAGTAATTCGATGGGGAAAATAGTAGAGGAGGAACTGAGATGACTAAAAAACAACGTGTCGTAGTTACTGGATTAGGTGCATTATCGCCAATTGGAAATGACGTACCTACGATGTGGGAAAATGCCTTAAAGGGTGTCAATGGTATTGACAAAATTACACGTATTGATACAGAACCTTATAATGTTCACATAGGTGGAGAATTAAAAGGATTTAATATTGAAGACCACATTCCTAAAAAAGAAACACGCAAAATGTCTCGTTTTACACAATATGCGGTTGTAGCAGCGAGAGAAGCATTAAAAGATTCTGGTTTAACAATTGATGAATCAAATGCTGATAGAGTGGGTGTTTGGATTGGTTCTGGTATTGGTGGCATGGAAACGTTTGAGGAAGCCTATGATTTATTAAAGAAAAAAGGACCACGTCGCGTTAGTCCATTTTTCGTACCGATGCTTATTCCAGATATGGCCACTGGACAAGTATCTATCGATTTAGGTGCTAAGGGACCAAATGGTGCAACTGTTACAGCATGTGCGACAGCGACGAACTCTATTGGTGAAGCGTTTAAATTCATTGAACGTGGCGATGCAGACGCGATGATTGCTGGTGGTACGGAAGCGCCTATTACACATATGGCAATTGCAGGATTCAGCGCGAGTCGCGCATTATCTACGAACGATGACATTGAAACTGCATGTCGTCCATTCCAAGAAGGACGCGATGGTTTTGTAATGGGTGAAGGTGCAGGGATTCTTATTTTAGAATCACTTGAATCAGCGCAAGCACGTGGTGCGAAAATCTATGCTGAAATTGTGGGTTACGGTTCTACGGGTGATGCACATCATATTACAGCACCTGGTCCAGATGGTGAAGGTGGTTCACGTGCCATGGAAGCGGCGATTAAAGATGCTGGCATCCAACCAAGTGACATTCAATATTTGAATGCGCATGGTACAAGTACGCCAGTGGGTGATTTATTTGAGATTAAAGCCATTAAAAATACATTTGGCGAAGCGGCAAAACAACTCAAAATCAGTTCAACAAAATCTATGACTGGTCATTTACTCGGCGCAACAGGTGGTGTTGAGGCAATTTTCTCTGTACTTTCAATTAGAGATAAAAAGATTGCACCAACGATTCATGTTGAGAAAAACGACCCTGAAATTGATTTAGATATTACACCAAACAAAGCAGTTGATTGTGATATCAACTATGCAATGAGTAACAGTTTAGGGTTTGGTGGTCATAACGCCGTATTAATATTTAAGAAATACGACGCATAAATACAAAATAAAATGGTTAAGAATTGAGATTATTACAGCGCGACAGTTGCGTGATAACTCAATTCTTTTTTTGTATGATTTTGAGTAATTATTCAAAAGTGTTTGTCACGTGTATACAAATTATATTTTCATTTTGATGTACATTTTGCAAATACATATATAATAGTAGAAATGCGTCACGATTCTAATAGGTCAACTTATATGACTTATTGATGTTGGTTTAACACATTGCTCATTTCTTCAAACGATTTGAATATAAATATAAAAGCACAGATGTCTTTTCTAGAAAAACATCTGTGCTTAGATATATGCACAAAAATGTATGTTTACTGTACAGTAAACGCAAGAATAAATGACAACACGATATAAAATACATGTACATATAATGCTGGCTTTATCCAAGATTGTACGACATACTCTTTTTTCTTAGGTTGTTTAGGATTAAAAAAATCATCGGATTCGTAACGCCCTTTATCCTTTTTACGCATCAACTGATACTTGAAACGTCTAAATCCGAAACTTGTGACATCTAATATCCCTTCTTGAATGACTAAAAGTGTGAATAACAAAATCGCAAAAATAATTGAAAAAGTAAAAAATAAATTAATAAAGTGGGTCCAAGTATGTGTACTCATTAACCATGAAATAATCGTAAATAAAGGGGTGATACCAATGTAAACCCAAGATCGTTGAGGTAGGTGTGACATAACTTCATTCCTTACACATTGTTTTAGATTATTGTAACCTACGACCCTATTAATTTGAAGTGTTTTCAGTTGGTTGTAAATTATTTTTTATAGAATGATGTGTTGATATAAAGCTATTTCATGTCAATTTCTTTATCACTGTAAATTGAAATGATATTGATTAATTTGAACCCTTGTGATTATAATATTGTTAATATTTCTGAAAATTTTGAAGGGAATGTTAATTACACACAAGGGGGTATGTTTGATGCTTAGATATACACTTAAGCGATTGTTATACATGGTGATATCACTATTTATTATTATTTCAATCACATTTTTCCTTATGAAATTGATGCCCGGATCACCGTTTAACGACGAAAAGTTAAGTGAAGAGCAAAAAACGATGTTAAACGAAAAGTATGGATTAAATGATCCGCTACCAATCCAATATGGAAATTATATGGCGAATGTTGTCAAAGGTGATTTTGGTAATTCATTCCAATATGACAATCAACCGGTATGGGATTTGATTAAACCGAGACTTGTGCCTTCATTTCAAATGGGGCTCTTTTCAATGATTATTGGTGTCATAGTAGGATTGTTGCTTGGAGTCATTGCGGCAACCCGACAAAATACGTGGGTGGATTATCTTGCGACCTTTATATCCGTTATTGCGATATCGGTACCGTCATTCGTATTAGCTGTATTATTACAATATGTATTTGCTGTACGTTTACAATGGTTTCCGGTTGCAGGTTGGGAAGGTATCTCAACAGCGATATTACCATCACTCGCACTATCAGCAGTTGTTGTTGCAACAGTTGCACGCTACATACGTGCTGAAATGATTGAAGTGTTGAGTTCAGATTACATATTACTGGCTCGAGCAAAAGGGAATTCAACACAACGCGTTTTATTTGGACACGCACTACGAAATGCGCTGATACCTGTTATTACAATTTTAGTTCCAATGTTAGCGAGTATTTTAACAGGGACTCTGACGATTGAGAATATCTTTGGCGTGCCTGGTTTAGGGGATCAGTTCGTACGCGCAATTACAACGAATGACTTTTCAGTCATTATGGCGATTACACTATTATTTAGTACATTATTCATTGTATCTATCTTTATCGTCGATATTCTTTATGGTCTTATCGATCCTAGAATTCGTTTGCAAGGGGGTAAAAAGTAATGACGAAAGAAGAACGTACTTTACCTAGAGATGACCATTCTGGCGCAACTGTCGCCCAAACTTCAGGTATTATGCACGAAGATTTTATTCGTACAGGCGCACCTGATAGTAGTGAACAAGATTTCCAAAGAGAGGGACGCACATTTTGGCAAGATGCATGGTCACAACTAACTCGTAACAAATTAGCAGTAGTTGGGATGATTGGGCTTATTATCATTTTAATATTAGCCATTGTAGGACCATTAATTAGTTCTCACGACTTTGCTGAACAAGATGTTGAACGTCGTAATTTACCGCCTAAAATTGCGGTTTTAGATCAAATTCCATTTTTACCATTTGATGGCGAAGGGGTAGATGGTAACGCGTATGACAAAGCACATGTAAAACAAAACTTTTGGTTTGGAACAGATCAATTAGGTCGGGATATTTGGACTAGAACATGGCAAGGTGCGCAAGTATCATTATTTATTGGCTTAGTCGCTGCTTTACTAGATATCTTTATTGGGGTTATATATGGTGCGATATCAGGCTATTTTGGTGGTCGAGTCGATGATTTTATGCAACGTGTCATTGAAATTATTTCTTCAATTCCAACTCTTATCGTAGTTATTTTATTCGTATTGATTTTTGAACCTTCAATTTGGACGATTATCTTAGCTATGGCTATCACGGGATGGATAGGCATGAGTCGTGTTGTGCGCGGAGAATTCTTAAAATTGAAAAATCAAGAATTCGTCTTAGCATCACGTACGTTAGGGACGTCTAATTTAAAATTAATCTTCAAACATATTTTACCTAATACGTTAGGCGCGATTATCGTAACGTCTATGTTTACAGTGCCAAACGCGATTTTCTTTGAGGCATTTTTAAGCTTTATTGGTATTGGTGTGCCAGCACCACAAACGTCTTTAGGTTCACTTGTAAATGAGGGACGTGCGATGTTACTAATCCATCCGCACCAATTATTTATCCCAGCATTTATTTTAAGTTTATTGATTCTATTTTTCTATCTATTTAGTGACGGTTTAAGAGATGCATTTGACCCTAAAATGCGAAAATAAAGGAGGTATGACAAATGTCAGAACGTGTAATTGAAGTAAATGACTTGCATGTCTCTTTTGATATCGAAGTAGGGGAAGTGCAAGCGGTTCGTGGTGTAGATTTTTATTTAAACAAAGGGGAAACATTAGCGATTGTAGGTGAGTCGGGTTCAGGTAAATCTGTAACGACAAAAGCTATTACGAAATTGTTCCAAGGTAAGTCAGGTCGCATAAAACAAGGCAGTATTATGTTTAATGGCGAAGACTTAACCAAAAAATCAGAAAAAGAATTAATGAAGTTGCGTGGTAAAGAAATTTCGATGATTTTCCAAGATCCAATGACATCACTGAATCCTACTATGAAAATTGGAAAACAAGTCATGGAACCTATTATTAAACATATCGGTTTAAATAAGGCTGATGCGAAAAAGCGCGCCATCGAATTGTTAGAATTGGTGGGTTTAAAACGTGTGAAAGAACGATTCAATGCATATCCACATCAATTTTCTGGAGGACAACGTCAACGTATCGTCATTGCATTAGCACTTGCGTGTGAACCAAAAATTCTGATTGCAGATGAACCGACAACCGCTTTAGATGTGACCATGCAAGCACAAATTTTAGATTTAATGAAAGAGCTCCAACATAAGATTGATACATCAATTATTTTCATCACGCATGATTTAGGTGTCGTTGCAAATGTTGCAGACCGTGTTGCGGTTATGTATGGCGGACAGATGATTGAAACGGGGGATGTGGATGAAATATTTTATGACCCGAAACATCCGTATACGTGGGGACTATTATCATCAATGCCTGACCTAGAAACAGAGGGCTCAACAGCTTTACGTGCGATTCCTGGATCGCCACCGGATTTAGTTCATCCACCAAAAGGAGATGCGTTTGCAGCTCGTAGTGAGTATGCATTGGCCATAGATTTTAAAGAAGCACCACCATGGTATCGTGTGTCACCAACGCATTATGTGCGTTCGTGGTTGTTAGATGAACGGGCACCAAAAGTGGACCCACCAGAATTAGTCAAGCGTAAACAACGTCCTATGCCTAATAATTTTGCGAAACCAGAACGTGTAGAAAGGGTGTCGTTTTAATGGTGGAAAAAGAGATTTTAGTAGAAGTCAAAAACTTAAAACAATATTTTAATCAAGGTAAACGTAATGAAGTACGCGCGATTGATGATATTTCATTTGATATTTATAAAGGGGAAACGTTCGGACTTGTTGGTGAATCTGGCTCGGGTAAATCCACAACAGGAAAGGCGATTATTAAATTGAATGATGTCACAGACGGTCAGGTGCTATACGAAGGGGTTAATATACAAAGTATTAAAAAAAGAAAAGACTTACTGAAGTTCAATAAGAAAATCCAAATGATTTTCCAAGATCCATATGCGTCGCTCAACCCAAGGCTCAAAGTCATGGATATTGTCGCAGAAGGTATAGATATTCATGGACTTGCAAAAGATAAAAAAGATAGAAAAAAACGCGTGTACGATTTACTTGAAACCGTTGGCTTACGTAAAAGTCATGCCAATCGTTATCCACATGAGTTCTCAGGTGGACAACGTCAACGTATTGGTATTGCGCGCGCTTTAGCTGTAGAACCAGAATTTATTATTGCAGATGAACCCATTTCAGCTCTGGATGTATCGATTCAAGCACAAGTAGTAAATTTAATGCAAAAATTACAACGTGAACGGAATATTACGTTTTTGTTTATTGCACATGACTTATCCATGGTGAAATATATTTCAGACCGTATTGCGGTCATGCATTTAGGTAAAATTGTGGAGCTTGGACCAGCAGATGAGATTTATAATCAACCGCTACACCCTTATACGAAATCATTACTCTCTGCCGTTCCTCAGCCAGATCCTGATAGTGAACGTTCAAGAAAACGTTTTGCGTATGAAGGTGAAAAAAATCCAGATGCATCTAGAGAATTAAAAGCCTTTTCACCAAATCATTATGTCCTCGCAACGGAAGAAGAATTAAAGGCATTTAAAAATCAACAGGAAATACACGTATAACATAGAGAAAGGGGGAATTTCAATTGAAACAAGGGAAATGGAGAATATTAATATCAAGTATTATCGCCATGTTAATTTTAAGTGCATGTGGCAACGCAGAAGGCATTTATGATAATAAAGGTCAAGTATTTCGTAAAGTCATTCCACAAGATATGTCATCTTTAGATACAGCAAAAGTGACGGATACGGTAAGTTTTGATAAATTCAATCAAGTTTATGAAGGCTTATACGTCATGAACGCAGAAGATAAAGCAGAGCCAGGTGTGGCTAAAGGCGATCCAGAAATCAGTAATGGTGGTAAAACGTGGACCATTCATTTACGTAAAGATGCAAAATGGTCTAATGGTGATCCTGTAACTGCACATGATTTTGAGTTTGCTTGGAAGCGCGTTTTAGATCCTAACACAGCTTCAGAATATGCATATATTATGTATGATATTAAAAATGCCGAGGCCGTTAATATGGGGAAAAAGGGTTTAAATGACTTAGGTGTGAAAGCGATAGACGATCATACGCTCCGTTTTGAGTTGACTAAACCTGTTCCATATTATAAAGAAATGTTAGCATTTGCGACGTTCATGCCTCAAAATGAAAAAGTTGTGAAAAAATATGGCGAACGTTATGGGACATCTGAAGATAAAAGTGTGTACAATGGTCCATTTAAAGTTAAAGACTGGGCTGTAGAAGATAAAATTATATTAGTAAAAAATGATAAATATTGGGATAAGGATGTTGTGAAACTTGATAAAGTAAATTATAAAGTATTAAAAGACGGTCAAGCAGGGGCGTCACTTTATGATACAGGATCTGTTGACGATACAACAATCTCTGCAGAACAAGTAGAAAAGTATAAAGATGAACCCGCATTGAAAAAACGTTTATTAGCATCCACATTCTACTTGAAATTAAATCAAGGCAAAGTACCTGAACTCAAAAACCGTCATATGAGACTGGCTTTTGCACAAGCGATTAATAAAAAGGACTATGTAGATTCTGTGTTGAACAACGGTTCTAAGGAAGTTGACGGTTTTACGGCTAAAGGCACAGCTGATGCACCGAATGGTAAAGACTTCACTGATCAAATTCACTCACCTTTAAAATATGATCCTAAAAAAGCAAAAGACAATTTTGAAAAAGCTAAAAAAGAATTAGGTAAAGATAAATTTACATTCACTTTAAATACTGAAGATACACCAGCATCGAAAATTTCTGCTGAATTTATTAAAGCGCAAGTTGAATCTAATTTACCGGGGGTAACGGTAAAAATTCAACAATTGCCATTTAAACAACGTTTAGCGCGTGAACAAAGTGAAAACTATGAAATTTCATTATCAGGATGGGGACCGGATTATCCAGACCCATTGACATTCTTAAATATAATGACTACAGGAAACGCTTCGAATAATACAGGATGGGGCAATAAGGAGTATGATGCGTTGCTTAAAAAAGCCAATGGTGAATTACTCCAAAAACCAGATGAACGTAATCAAATGCTCATTAAAGCTGAAGAATTACTATTGGATGAAGCGCCAATTGCACCTGTATATCAAAAAGGTGAAGCACATTTAACTAATCCACAAGTGAAAAACCTACGTTACCATAATATTGGTGGCGATACATCATTAAAGTACACATATATTGATAAATCGATTGATCGTGATACAGGTAAAAAGAAAGAAAAATAAAAAAACTGCACCCTTCATCTCAGTAAGGGTGCAGTTTTTTTATTTGCGTTTACGTCCTAGTCCCATCGCTTTTTCCATCTTTTTAAGTGTTTTATATGATGTACGATGGGCTTTTTCTCGACCTTCATCTAAAATATCATCTAAACGTTCAGATTGATAGAATTCATTATATTTGGCTTGGAAGTCTGTTAAAAAGTTTGCAACGATTTCAGCCAGATCACCTTTAAATTTACCATAACCTTCATTTGCATAACGTGTTTCCAACGTGTCAATGGATGCATTAGTAAGGCTAGAATATATTGTGAGTAAGTTAGAAATACCAGGTTTATTTTCTTTATCGTATTTTACTTGGCCATCAGAATCTGTGACTGCACTTTTGATTTTTTTTGCAGCAATATGAGGCTCGTCTAATAAAGAGATAAAATTCTTTTGGTTATCATCACTTTTACTCATCTTTTTAGTTGGGTCTTGTAAGCTCATAATACGTCCCCCAACTTTTGGCATTTTAATTTCCGGTTTAGTTAATATATCGTTATAACGACTATTGAAACGGTCAACTAAATTCCGCGTAAGTTCAATATGTTGTTTTTGGTCATCCCCAACAGGAACAATGTCTGTATTGTACAAAATAATGTCCGCTGCCATTAAAGGTGGGTACGTTAATAAACCAGCAGGAATACCGTCGTTTTGTTTTTGCGCTTTATCTTTAAATTGAGTCATACGCTCAAGCTCACCAATAGAAGAAATGGTTGTAAGCATCCAACCAGCTTGTACATGTGCTGGTACTTCAGACTGTATGAACAATGTAATTTTTTCTGGGTTAAGACCAGCAGCTAAATAAATTGCAGCAAGTTGACGTGTTTGTTGGCGTAATTTTAAACGGTCTTGAGGCACCGTGATTGCATGTTGATCTACAATACAAAAATAACAATCGTAGTCTTCTTGAATATCAACAAATTGTTTTAAAGCCCCAATATAATTCCCTAGCGTGGGGATACCGCTCGGTTGAATTCCTGAGAATAATGTTTTCATATATACAATGCCTACTTTCTTTCAAGGTAATCATTACTATTGTAACAGTATTTTCTTAGTTTGTAAGTTATGATATGATAAGTAATAAGAAATCGTAAATGAATCGTCTCATACTA
This sequence comes from Staphylococcus agnetis, assembly GCF_002901865.1. Taxonomy (GTDB): domain Bacteria; phylum Bacillota; class Bacilli; order Staphylococcales; family Staphylococcaceae; genus Staphylococcus; species Staphylococcus agnetis. The sequence continues at coordinate 13,932 of NZ_PPQF01000028.1, read as the reverse complement.
AAGACTGATAATTTAAAATAAATACTATTTTTACAGATTTCTCATTTAATTTTAATGTTGATTGTCTATAATATAACTATAGCGTTAGAAAAACAGAAAAAGATTTGAGTTGTTTAAACATATATTGAGCAAACAAACTAAAACGTTAAAATTTTAATGAATTTTTATTCAATTAGGAGAGTGAGATGTATGGTAACATTATTTACTTCACCAAGTTGCACATCTTGCCGTAAAGCGAAAGCATGGTTACAAGAACATGACATTCCGTATACGGAGCGAAATATTTTTTCTGAGCATTTAACATTAGATGAAATAAAACAAATTTTAAAAATGACTGAAGACGGTACAGATGAAATTATCTCTACACGTTCTAAAACGTATCAAAAATTGAACGTCGATATCGACGCTTTACCATTACAAGATTTATATGGCATCATTCAAGATAATCCTGGCATTTTACGCCGTCCGATTATCTTAGACGATAAGCGTTTACAAGTAGGGTATAATGAAGATGAAATTCGTCGCTTCTTACCTCGAAAAGTACGTACGTTCCAATTACAAGAAGCACAACGTATGGTTGATTAATTTAAATATCATGAATCTATTTAGGTTTGTATGAGATATCGAGTAACGTCATGACGCGTTGCTCGTTTTTTGTTTTTTTACGGAAGTAATTTGAAATGTTTATGGATGATGTTTTGTGTAAAGTCAGGACATAGGGGGTAAATAAAATTACTTTTACAAAGATTGCATACTATAAACAAATAGATTGTATTTTTTGAATTTGTCTACTACAATAGGGTTACTATTCATCGACTGTGAGGAGTGAGATGATATGAGAATAGAGCGTATTGATGATATGACTGTAAAGTTATTCATCACATATAAAGATATTGAAGCACGTGGATTTAAACGTGAAGACTTATGGACGAACCGCAAACGTGGTGAAGAATTCTTTTGGTCTATGATGGAAGAAATCAATCAAGAAGAGGACTTTGTTGTTGAAGGCCCGCTTTGGATTCAAGTTCACGCTTTTGAAAAAGGTGTAGAAGTAACAATATCTAAATCTAAAAACGATGAATTAATGCAAATGTCTGAAGAAGATCATGCGTTAGATGAGTTTGACAGTCAGTTAAATGAACTTTTAGCACAGTCTTTAAAATCACATACAACGGATACTCATGATAATACAGTTGAGGATGAAGCATCATCACAACAAGCCACATCAGAAACACAAAGTCATGCGTTAGCATCAAAAACATTGGTATTTAAATTTGACAGTTTAGAAACACTTATCGCATACGCACATCAAAACAATCAAAATTTAACAACATATGAAGATTTATTATATATGGTGAATAATGAATATTACTATATGGTTCATTTTGATCAAGATGTAACTGAAGAGCCTATTCATGACTTTTATGGTCAAGTGCTTGAATATGCCGAGCCTTCAGACAAAACAGAAGTATATTTAAATGATTACGGTAAAATTATTATGAGTCACAATGTCATTGAACAAGTGAAACGTTACTTTACAGATAAATCAAGTTAAAAATAACGAGGCGCCCATAGAAATATGGGCGTTTTTTTATTGCATGGAAATGATTGTATTATCTGACTCCATCACACTACTTAATCTTAGTGTTTACTCAAAGTGAAATTTTAAAAGTAATTGGTTGTTGTTTTGCGAGTATAACCATGAGGTGATGTTCATGTTAACTGCGATGGATCTTTATAACAAACAAATCCATGCATGTGATGCGTCTAAACAAAATCAATATTTTTGTCCAATATGCAAAGCACAACTTATTTTAAAGAAAGGGGTAAAGATGGTTCCACATTTTGCTCATCACAAAAAGCCATTCCATCTGTATCATCACAGTGGTGAATCCATACATCATCATACAATGAAACAGCAAGTTTATACATTGCTAAAACAATGGTACCATGACGTTCAGTTAGAACCGTATATTGAGGAGATCCGTCAAATTCCCGATTTAACTGTAGGACGATGGGCCATTGAAATTCAATTAAGTCCGATTAACATCAATACACTTCAAAAAAGGACTGAAAAGTTATCACAACTCGGCTATCACGTCATTTGGTTAACAGAATTACCTAAGTTCAAATATGGAATGTACGAACTGTTACAACGTCATCAATCGGTAATACATCCTGACACGCACACATTATATTGTCTTAGTCAAGATGGGACGAAGATTATTGAATTGTCCCAACTTATACCTGTAAAAGCAAATCGTTTTATAGGGGTACAACAGTACGTCAACGTTAAAGATTGGTTTACACGAGTAAACAATACATGTACACCTACAGTCGTCAGGAAGCTATCTAGATCCCATATAGAGGCTTTTATTGCACAATGTCGAATGAAACATAGCGTACTTGAACCACATCTCTCTTTAATGTATCAATTACAGCTGACTGATGACCAAGTGATCAAATTAACCGGGTTTGTTTTTCCAGAACAAATCTATTTTGTGACCAATCCGATACTATGGCAATTAACGGTATTAAAAGCGTTAAACAAAGGTGTCATTCCTCATATTTCTGTTAAGCAGTGTTTAAAGCCGCGGTATTTTGCAGAAAAAAAGGTCGATTATGTGCATAAAATGAATATGATGATTCATGCATATTTAAAAATATTGAATGTAACATAGTTTAAAAGTGCAATCTGAATTTAAAAATGAGAAAATAACAGTAATATCATCTTTAGAGGAGGAAAAAACGATGACACAACAACTTACACGTTCAGAACAAGAACAACAACACCCGGAATATACTTGGGATTTAACTACGATTTTTGAAAGTGATGAAGCATGGGAAGCGGCCTTTAAAAAAGTCGAAGGTTACCTTGGTAAAGAAGAAGCTTTTAAAGGTCACTTGGGTGATGATGCTGAAACGCTTTACGAAGCACTACGTTTAGAAGATGAAATTGAAACAGAGCTTGAAGAAGTTTATGTTTATGCGCATTTAAAACAAGATCAAGATACAGCGAATGATAAATATACTGGTTTTGAAGCGCGCGCACATCAATTGGCTATAAAACTTAGTTCGGCATGGAGTTTTTTAGTTCCAGAGCTACTCCAAATTGAAGAAGCACGATTACAATCGTTTATTTCATCGCATGAAGGATTAAAGCGCTTTGAGTTCGATTTAAAATTAATTAACGAACAACGTCCACATGTATTAGATGCAGATAAAGAGAAACTGCTAACAGAAGCTCAAGACGCACTATCAACACCAAGCAATGTGTTTAGTATGTTCGATAATGCAGATTTAACATTTGAAGATGTTACAGATAAAGATGGACAGAAACACCCTTTAACACAAGGAACATTTATTAAATATTTAGAATCTGATGATCGTGTATTACGTGAATCGGCTTACAACAATGTATACAAAGCATACGGTGCATACAATAACACATTAGGTGCAACGCTTGCTGGGGAAGTTAAAAAACACGTGTTTAATGCGCGTGCACATCATTATAAAACAGCGCGTGAGCAAGCTTTAAGTCGCACGCACATTCCTGAAGAAGTGTATGACAACCTTGTTAAAACGGTACATAAATATTTACCACTATTACATCGATATACGAAACTTCGTAAAACACTACTCGGTATAGATGACTTGAAAATGTACGATATGTATACACCTATGGTGAAAGATATTCAATTTGACATGCCATATGATGAAGCAGTGGAATGGATGTTAAAAGGCCTAGAACCAATGGGTGAAGAGTATCTCAATGTCGTCAAAGAAGGTTTACAAAATCGATGGGTGGATGTTTATGAAAATAAAGGTAAACGTTCAGGTGGATATTCATCAGGGGCTCACAAAACGAACCCATTCATTTTATTGAACTGGTCTAATACTGTTTCTGATTTATATACGCTTGTTCATGAATTTGGTCATTCTGCGCATAGTTACTTTAGCCGTAAAAACCAACCTTCTAATCAAAGTGACTATACCATCTTTGTAGCGGAAGTCGCATCTACATGTAATGAAGCATTGTTAAGTCATTATATGGATAAGCACTTGGATGATAAGCGACGTTTATTACTCTTAAATCAAGAATTAGAACGTTTCCGTGCAACATTATTCCGTCAAACGATGTTTGCAGAGTTTGAACATAAAATTCACCAAATTGAAGAAGCAGGAGAACCACTAACAGCGACACGCATGAATGACGAATACGCCAAATTAAATCGTCAATATTTTGGAGACACTGTTGAAACAGACGAAAACATTAGTAAAGAGTGGTCACGTATTCCACATTTCTATATGAACTACTACGTTTATCAATATGCGACAGGATACAGTGCCGCTCAAAGTTTAAGTCATCAAATATTGACTGAAGGACAACCTGCAGTCGAACGTTATATAAATGAATTTTTGAAAAAAGGAAGCTCTAATTATCCAATCGAAATTTTAAAAAATGCGGGTGTCGATATGACAACGCCACAACCTATTGAAGATGCATGTAAGGTTTTTGAGGAAAAATTAGACGCTTTTGAAAAATTAATGAAAGCTTGAGGGGGTTGAATCCGTTTACAATTTGACGGATTTGTGAAAAGTTGCATTTTTGGGCATTAAAGGGTTGAATCGTTTGTGAACACGTGATATATTATGAGCATGAAATTAATCACATAACAAACATACCCCTTTGTTTGAAGTGAAAAATTTCTCCCATCCCCTTTGTTTAGCGCCGTGTCAGAACACGGCGTTTTTTTTATGCTTTTTTACACAAAAAAGTTGGAACAAAACAATGTTCCAACTTTATAAATATATATATATCTTTATCTTACATTTTAGACTTCCAAAATTCTCCACCAGGATACTTTATCTTTTCAATCTTCTGTTGTAAGAGCAATTTCTTTAATTCTTTTTTTAATGTCTTCTCAGGCCATTCATAAATGGTTAATAGTTCTTCTTCAGTAACTAATTGTTTTTGATGAATGTATGTTGCTAATTTTGGTGGGAGTTGTTTTTCAATTTGACATCCCATCATCTCATTAATGATATACGTATAGATGTGATACGGATACAGTCCTTCAACTTTTAATCCTTCCTCTTGAATATCCTCGTTGAAAAATACGAGGGAAGGTGCCATATCAACTTCCATTTCACGTGCAATATGCAAATCAACTTTTAAGCTTTCACGTAAATTACCATGAATTAAATCCTCCTGAAATACATCATAATCCAATCCAGCATTGACGATACATTTAGATATCATAGCTTCTGTGACAATATCTGGTTTTGGAATAATTTCATTTTGAATGAGATGCATAAAACGATGTGCACGTGCACGTCCTTGTAATTCTGCCGCTTTGAATGCTAGCGCAATATTGTCACGGTCACATGTACTCTGTGCTTGGCATTTGGTCAACACCCGTAAGGAAGGATTTAGGATATGACGAATGCGGATATATTGGCTGTATTCAATTTTTAATTTCGATAAAACGGCAGATAATTTAAAGCTATCTTTGCTAAAAGGATCGAAAAAAGAATAAATTTCAATTTTGCTCACAGGAGAAAGATTCGTATTCGCTTCTTCTTGACAACTATGAACAACAGCTCGTAATTCTTTCGTCATATTTTCACCTACAATTAATATTCTGTGTTAACCATATGTGATGCGGTTAACTTTAAACGCTCATACAAGTAATCACCCACACCATGGGGTAATTGTGCATTGTCTATAGCGATCTGCATATTTTCTAACCAAGCATTTTTCGCTGCTTCATCAATTTTAAAAGGTAAATGACGTTTTCGTAACATGGGGTGCCCGTGTTCATCAGTATATAAACTTGGCCCACCTAAAAATTGAGTGAGAAATTGCTTTTGTTTGCGACTTGTTTCGTTAAAATCCCCTGGAAATAAATGATTTATTCGATCATCTTGTTCAACTAAAATATAAAAATGGTCAATCATCTTATATAAAGCATCTTGACCAATCACTTCATACGGTGTTGGAGGCATTTCATCACCTTAATCGTTAGTTTTGATATACATAAATAATAACATGAATTTTTACATATCAAAGTAAAAACACTTATACAATGCCTATTTGTGTTCACGCTGATTTATAAAAGCTTGATATTCAAAAAAGCGTCGTACTTTATTTTTGGGTTCGATATGAATTAATTGAAATTGGTTTAGTAATGTTTCAAAAGCTTGTTTTCCTTTATCGTAATCTTTGACTTCAAATTCCAATTCAAAATCTTCTTTTCCAAGATAGAGACTATGATCTAAGACAAGTAATCCATCTTCTAAAATTTTTTCATAACGCACCGTTTTTAATGCGCCTAAGACTTTTAATGACTTAACGGAAATATGATTTTTTTGTAAAATATTTAAAATATCACTCGGAATGTGATTTTCATCAATACGCAACCCTTCTGTAGGTTCGATGGACGTCTCAAAATTGTATTCATTTAAACCGACTGACAACGGTACTTTTAACGTCATTTCATTCGGTTTGCCGTCTTTCACTCTTATCCGTAGGGCCATTTTTTGAGATTGAATTTGAAAATCAGGCGTATCAATATAATAGTTAACTTGAGTTTTAGGTTCAGTATTCGTAAAATAAGATGCTTTGAAATCTTCGTATTGGGATAAAGTTAACAACTGTTTAAATTCAATTTCTTGTTCGATTGCCATTCGTGTTCACTCCTTAATCCATATTATGCCTAAGTTTGCATGTGTTTAAAAGTATTTACAATTTGAGTGATAGTCGATGAGACGTGTTAAGAATTATGTTAAACTGTATTATGATAAGGCAGTTTGCCTCATATTAAAAAATAGCGATAGGAATCAAGGAAAGTATTGATGCTATCAACAAGTATGATATTAAGGTTGTGAATTTTTACTCGCAATTATTGAGTCATATAAAACTGAACAATGTAAATATGGGTCTTTTTGTTTTAAAGCCCCATATAGGAGGAGAACGTATGCGTATTTATGTTAATGAAATTAAAATTCAAGATAATCAAGTATTATGTTATACAGATAAGTCAACTGAAGGTTTGACTGAAGTCGGTCAAATGATTGTTGATAGTGATCATTTTTCTTTCGTTTATTTAATGGATAATGGGTCCTCGTTTTCATATCTCATATTTGTTCAGGAAACTTGGTCTATGCTTCATGAGCATAGAGATAAACAAATTGTGATAAACGATACGATAAAATTAACACAATTTAAAGATGAATTAGACTACTTACTAGATAATATCGAAGGTAACTCCAATTATGGTAATGCATTTGTATCAGCCGTTGAAGAGACTTTTGAGTTAGTATGAAGCGGAGTGAGGTAAAATGAACCAGTGGGAAATTTTTCTTGCGCCTTATCGTCAAGCCATTGATGAACTTAAAATAAAACTTAAAGGGTTACGAAAAGAGTATCAAGTGACCGAACATAATTCGCCTATTGAATTCGTTACTGGGCGTGTTAAACCGATTACAAGTATCATTGATAAGGCGAATAAAAGGGGCATTCCATTTGACCGTCTGCGTGAAGAAATGTATGACATTGCTGGATTACGTATGATGTGTCAATTTGTGGATGATATTGATAAAGTTGTGGAGCTTTTAAGACAACGAAAAGATTTTAAAGTAGTTGAAGAGCGTGATTACATTAAAGACACGAAACAAAGTGGATATCGTTCGTACCATGTGATTATTGAATATCCAATTGAAACGCTAGAAGGTCAAAAATCTATTCTAGCTGAAATCCAAATCAGAACTTTGGCGATGAATTTTTGGGCAACAATTGAACATACTTTGCGATACAAATATGATGGAGATTATCCTCCTGAAATTCAAAAGCGTTTAGAACGTGCAGCTGAAGCGGCTTTTCTACTCGATGAAGAAATGTCTGAAATTAAAGAAGAAATTAAAGAAGCTCAAAAGTTCTATTCCAAAAAACGTGCAGATAAGCATGAAAACCGTGGGGTGGAGTAATGCGTTTTGTTATTTTGTCTAAGGGCGATGCCAAATCAGAAGCGTTAAAGCATAAAATGTTGAGTCATATGCGCGACTTTAAAATGATTGAAGATCACGACAATCCTGAAATTGTCATTTCTGTTGGTGGAGATGGCACGTTATTGCAAGCCTTTCACCAATATAGTCATATGTTATCTAGATGTGCATTTGTAGGGATTCACACGGGTCATCTCGGATTTTATGCGGATTGGTTACCACATGAAGTAGAGAAACTTATTATTGAAATTAACAATTCTGAGTTTCAAGTTATTGAATATCCCTTACTTGAAATCATTGTAAGGTATAATGATAAAGGATATGAAACACGACACCTGGCGCTGAATGAAGCAACAATGAAAACTGAAAACGGTACAACGCTTGTCGTTGATTTAGACATTCGAGGGCAACATTTTGAGCGTTTTCGAGGTGATGGGTTGTGTATTTCGACACCATCAGGTTCAACAGCTTATAATAAAGCGTTAGGAGGGGCATTAATACATCCGTCTTTAGAAGCGATTCAAATTGCAGAAATTGCATCGATTAATAATCGGGTATTTAGAACGGTTGGATCACCTTTAGTGCTACCTAAGCATCATACGTGTCATATTAAGCCAGTGAATCATGATTCAATATTAACAACCATCGACCATGTGAGTATTAAGCACAAAAACGTAAACGCAATACAATACCGTGTTGCCAATGAAAAAATCCGTTTTGCGCGTTTTAGACCTTTTCCATTTTGGAAACGTGTGCATGATTCGTTTATTTCAAGTGGCGATGATGTATGATATTTACGTATACGATTCAAGAAAATATGCAACTTAAAACATTTTTATATGAGCAACAGTTTTCTAAAAAGACGATTAGCGCCATTAAACAAAATGGCGCTTTACTTGTTAATCAGCAACCTGTCACAGTAAGAGAAATGCTTACTGTAGGAGATAAAGTTGAAGTGCATTTACCTGAAGAAGTGCCGAGTGACAACTTAATCCCCTTCGATGCGCCGTTAACAATACTTTATGAAGATGCATGGCTTTTAATTGTTGCAAAACCTGCGCATCAAAATAGTGCACCCTCACGTGAACATCCGCATCACAGTTTAGTGGAGCAAGCACTAAACCATATGCAAAACTATCAAGAAAAAGGGATACCACATATTGTCACGCGTTTAGATCGTCATACGATGGGCATTGTGATATTTGCCAAATCACGTCATTTGCACCATTTAATGACACATACAGACATCGACAAATATTATGAATGTATATGTGAGGGAACTTTAACTCACTATGATGAGATTGAGGCGCCTATTGCAAGAACACAAAATAGTATTATCACACGCAGTATTTCAAACGATGGCAAATATGCGAAAACGTTGTACTGGCCTATTAAAAACTTCAAGACTTATACTTTATGCCGTGTTAAACTTGTTACGGGAAGAACACATCAAATTCGTGTGCATTTTCAACATATAGGAGCACCTATAGTGGGAGATGGATTATACGGGAACCCGCATCCTATGCATGCCACACAATTACTAAAATGTGCAGAAATTAAATTTACACATCCAATTACAAAGGCGGTCGTACATATCAAAAATAATCATCCTGATTTTCACCAATTGTTGATGACTTTGTAAGAAACATGAGAGATGGAGGTGGCCAAAATGATGGATGAAAGAGAGCAATTAGTTTTAGACGATGAAGAAATGTATGATAAAGCGTTACTTGATGAATACATTTTAAAGAATGATATTGATGGGTTTCGACACGCATTTCTTGAACTCCACTCGTATGAACAAAGTGAATATTTCGAGGAAAGTGAAAGTGATATTCGTCAGAAAATGTATCAATTCCTTTCACCTGAAGAAGTCGCAGAATTTTTCGAGCATTTAGAAATAGATGAAGAAGCTTATGAAGATTTATTCGAGGAAATGAATGCAACGTATGCAAGTCAAATTCTTGAACATATGTCATATGATAATGCCGTTGATATTTTAAACCAACTAACGAAGCGTAAAATCGCGAGTTTACTATTACTCATGAATAAAGAAGACGCTTCTGAAATTAAAGCTTTATTACATTATGATGAAGATACCGCCGGCGGTATTATGACAACGGAATTTATTTCGTTAACAATTAATACGCCAGTTCATGAAGCAATGATGCGGGTTAAAGAACAAGCACCAGACGCTGAGACAATTTACGTTATTTTCGTTGTAGATGAACAGAAAAAACTTGTCGGTGTAATTTCTTTAAGAGATTTAATTGTAGCCGAAAATGATGCCTACATTGAAGATATTATGAGTGAACGTGTCATTAGCGCAAATGTCGCGGATGACCAAGAAGATGTTGCGCAAACGATGCGAGATTATGACTTTATCGCGATGCCGGTTGTGGATTATCAAAATCATTTGTTGGGTATCATTACAATTGACGATATCGTCGATGTTATGGATGAAGAGGCGAGTGAGGACTACTCACGTTTAGCCGGGGTTTCGGATATCGATTCGACTGATGATTCAATTGTTAAAACAGCTTTAAAGCGTTTACCATGGTTAATGATTTTAACTGTGCTCGGTATGATTACAGCTTCAATTTTAGGATCTTTTGAAGAAACATTAGAAAAAGTAGCATTACTTGCTGCATTTATTCCAATTATCAGTGGGATGTCAGGGAATTCAGGAACACAATCACTTGCCGTTGCTGTACGTAATATTTCGACTGGTGAAATTGATGAAAAGAGTAAATTTAAACTTGCACTGCGTGAATCAGGTAGTGGACTGTTAACAGGTATCTGCTGTGCAACAAGTTTATTTTTTATTATTTTACTTATCTATCGTGAACCTATTCTTGGTTTAATCGTCGGTAGTAGTTTGACCATTGCGATGACAGTAGGAACAACGATAGGTTCAGTGATTCCACTTATTATGAATAAAATTGGTATTGACCCAGCTGTTGCAAGCGGGCCTTTTATCACAACGATAAACGACATTGTGAGTATGCTGATCTATTTCGGACTCGCAACTACTTTTATGACATATTTGGTATAAGGAGGGGCCTATGGAATTTGTATCGCTTGTTGTAGTGATTATCGCTGCACTACTCACGCCCATTTTAGTCAATCGACTAAGGATTTCATTTTTACCTGTTGTTGTGGCAGAAATTTTGATGGGTATTGTGATTGGTAATTCATTTTTACATTTAGTACATATAGATGATGTTCTAAATATACTTTCAACATTAGGGTTTATCTTTTTAATGTTCTTAAGTGGTTTAGAAATAGATTTTAATGCCTTCAAGAAAGAAAAAGGGAAACCTAAAAAAGAACAAACGCAAGGACCGAGTCATTTATCACTCGCATTTTATGTGTTTATATTTATAATGGCAATATCTATTGTTCTTGCATTTGGCTTTATGTGGATTGGCTTAATTAATGACGTGCTACTTATGATCATTATCATTTCTACAATTTCACTGGGTGTTGTTGTGCCCACGTTAAAAGAAATGAATATTATGAGTACGACAATCGGACAGTTTATTTTGCTTGTTGCTGTTCTTGCTGATTTGGCAACCATGTTACTACTTACTGTTTATGGTGCTATTCATGCCAAAGGTGGTGGCACGATTTGGCTAATTGGTATTTTAGTCGTGTTTACAATCGTCTTTTACGTCGTAGGTGGTTTATTCAAAAAAGCACCATTTCTGAATAAATTAATGGCTGGAACGACGCAAATCGGCATTCGTGCGGTATTTGCTCTGATTATTTTATTAGTTGCACTTGCTGAAGGTGTTGGCGCGGAACATATTTTAGGAGCATTTTTAGCCGGTGTTGTCGTTTCGTTATTGCAACCTGATAAAGAGTTAGTAGAGAAGTTAGACTCATTTGGATATGGCTTCTTTATCCCAATATTCTTTATTATGGTAGGGGTGGATTTAGACATTCCATCGTTAATTAAAAATCCAACGATTCTCATTATCATTCCAGTATTAATTTTTGCATTTTTAATTTCAAAATTAATTCCTGTACTCATCATTAAAAAGTGGTTTGATATGAAGACAACCATTGCTTCAGCATTTTTATTGACTTCAACGTTGTCATTGGTTATCGCAGCTGCCAAAATTGCGGAGCGTTTAGGAACAATTAGTTCAGATATTTCAGGGATTTTAATTTTAAGTGCTGTGGTTACGTGTGTGTTCGTACCCATCGTCTTTAAAAAGATGTTTCCATTACCAGATGAGATGCAACGCTCAATTAAAGTAGCAATGATTGGGAAGAATCAATTGTCTATTCCTATTGCACAAAGTTTACAATCGCATCTATACAAGGTCACATTATATTATCGTAAAGATTTAACAGACCACCGTATTTTATCAGACGAAATCACAATGGTCGAAATTGCAGATTACGAATCAAAAATGTTAGAGCGTTTAGGTTTGTTTGAAAGTGACATTGTGGTGTGTTCAACAAATGATGATGCGATTAATAGAAAAGTGGCATTAATGGCTAAAGAGTTCGGTGTTGAACGTGTCATTTGTCGTTTAGAAACAAATGATGAGGAACAAACATTAAAGTCACAAGGAATTGAAATTTTTAGTAATTTCCAAAGTAATCAAATTTTACTAAAAGGAATGATTGAAACACCAAACATGCTTAACTTGTTAAGTAATGTAGAAACATCCATTTATGAAATTGGGATGTTTAATTATGCGTTTGACCAAACGCAGTTACGTAATTTCCCGTTTGATGGTGATATTATCTTTGTCAGAATCATACGAAATAATGAATCTATCGTGCCACACGGGGATACGAAATTACAATATGGCGATCGCCTCATTGTGACAGGCTCTAAAGAATATGTCGATCAACTGAAAATCGAATTAGAGATGTTTAAGTAAATGAAGACAAGCAGAATGCTCTAAATCATAGTGAGTATTTTGCTTGTTTTTCATTTTAAAGAGATTTGATTTTTAAAATTTAAGACCAGATGTTAAAATTAAAGTAATATAGCAAATTTTATTTTAAAGGAGTAATTCATTGTGATGAATTTAGAAGGTAAAACATATGTCATTATGGGGATCGCCAATAAAAGAAGTATTGGTTTTGGCGTCGCGAAAGTTTTAGACGAATTAGGAGCAAATCTTGTATTTACATACCGTAAAGAACGTAGTTTTAATGAATTAGATAAATTAATCGATCAACTCAATCAAAAAGAAAAACATGTATATCAAATCGATGTACAAAGTGACGAAGACGTAGAAAAAGGATTTGAACAAATCGGTAAAGACGTTGGTAATATAGATGGCGTATTCCATTCAATCGCTTTTGCACGTGTTGAGGAATTACGTGGACGTTATTCTGAAACATCTCGTGACGGTTTCTTATTAGCACAAGACATTAGTTCTTATTCACTTACTATCGTTGCGCGTGAAGCACGCAAAATCATGAATGATGGCGGTAGCATCGTGACCTCTTCATATATCGGTGGTGAGTTTGCGGTACCGAACTACAACGTGATGGGGATTGCAAAAGCAAGTTTAGAAGCAAGCGTCAAATATTTAGCCGCTGATTTAGGTCAAGATAATATTCGCGTCAATTGTATTTCTGCTGGTCCTATTAAAACATTAAGCTCACGTGGTGTAGGAAACTTTACATCTATTTTAAAAGAAATCGAACAACGTGCACCGTTACAACGTAATGTAAACCAAGAGGAAGTTGGTAAAACGGCTGCATACTTATTGAGTGATTTTTCAAGTGGTGTAACTGGCGAAAATATTCATGTTGACGCTGGTTATCATGCGATTCGTTAATTATAAACAGTTTAAAGGGGCTGGGACATAATTCTCAGCCAAAAAAAAGAATCGATTAGGTAAAATCATTTTTACTCAATCGATTCTTTTTATATATTATTTTAAAAAAATA
>NZ_PPQF01000027.1 GCF_002901865.1 Staphylococcus agnetis | reverse complement strand
CAGTTTTTCTATCATTATAATTCACATTAATATAAATGCTAATATTCCTAATAAGGTAATTATTGATAGGAGAATAGTTAAAAGAGTGTAAAAGCCATTGTTATTTTTATCAATCATTAATATCCTCCCACGTTCTACCTAAAAGAAACTTTTTGAATTCTTCTTTAGTCATGTCTTCTAAACTTTTAATAGTGATTTCTTCTGTAACGTATGGAAGACTATTAATCCTTTTTAAAATTTCAATTAAACTCCATCCTGTGTTATCAGTTATTTCTTTTAAGTTCATGTATTAGATCCCCCTTGTTGTTCTAAACTTTATCTAGATATAGTGATTTAAATATGAAGGCTACTATCTTTTATTTTGGCTCGAAATAAGTATTCCTGTTACTTTTCCATCTGTATTTAAATCAAAAGATGCATAGTAATTTTTGTTTGATTTAGTAGAATAGTATGTTCTTATATTAGATTTATCAATCTTCTTTAATGTTGCATCTTTCTCCATATAGTCGTGGACTTGTTGATCTATAATAGATTTGTCATTTTTAAAATCAAGAGGGTAATGATTAAAACTTCGTTTCACATGGATGATCTCATCATCATTATTTAAAAAATACGTAGTTGTATTATCATTACTTGGATAGGCGATAGACCCTTTTCTTTTAATGTTTTTATCATTTAATTTATTATAAACAATGTTGTTACTTGATCCCCGGACTTTATAGTCAGATTCCAGTTGTTTTTTGCTTTCATTAGAAGAATTATTTTGATTTTTCTCTTCATTTTTACTGCAAGCAGTAAAAATTAAAACACATGCTATAATTAAAGTAATAATAATTTTCATTCTTTGAATCACCTATTTGTTTTAAAATTTTAATTTAAGTATTCAGAGTAAATTAGATTTGTTCATTCTTATACTCTTCTTCAACGTATTTTTTTACTAGATATTCTAATATTAAAGGAGTCATGAGTAGATTATTTTCAAATTCTTGACGCAATTCTTTAATCTATTGAATCAATTTATCCTCCGGAATTTGAATTGTATCCCTTCGTATAGCAAATCATTACATTTTTGTGCGATCAGTAATTTTAGATTCCATAACTCTCTTATGCTTTTCATTTGTTTCTTCAATCATCTTTTTAAATTCTTTGCTTTTCATAAAATCTTGTACTTCTTTAATTTGCTCTTCTGAGAGTTTTTTGCCACCTGTATTAACGTGGAAATGTTCAAATTCTTCAGTCATATTAAATTCCTCCTAGATTTTATAAAATCACTTTACCTACTAATTTAACGCTTTGATTCTCATAAAAATGAAGGTCTTTGTAATTTTTATTTAATGAGATTAAAGTTAATCTGTCATCTTCTACAATCACCTTCTTTAAATATGCCTCTTCTTCAATGATAAATATTCCTATTTGACCATTCTTTATATTATGAGTTTTCTCCACAAATATAATTTCGCCATCTTTAAACATTGGTTCCATAGAGTCACCGTTAACTTTCAATGCTAAATCATGTGGAGGTACTGGAGCCTTAACCATTTCAGTGAATAACGATTCGTCGTGTAGGCGTTCTCCCACACCTGCAGAGACGCAACCGTTAACATTAACTTTAATTTTATCTTGTTTATATGAATTAATATCGACAACGTTATCGCCTTTAGCATTCTGTTCTTCTAATTGATCGTGAGCATAGTTGAGGACGTTTTGTTGGCGAGGAGGTGTGAGTTTGTTGTATATGGATGTTATGTCGTTGTTTTTACTATTTCTTGCGGGGAATAAATCATCGATACTAATATTTAAAATATGAGCGATTTCAAACAAATCATCTTGCTTAGGAGTTCTGTATCCAGTTTCATAATTTGAAATGGTTGCTTTTTTCGTATTGAGTTTCTCTCCAAGTTGATCTTGAGTTAAGTTCAACCTGGTTCTATAGTGTCTGATTTTATTACCTATAAATTTAGCTAATTCTTTTTTATCCATTTTCTTACCTCCTCTAAATGTACCTATAGTATATCCCAATTATTTTTGGTATTCAACAAAAAAATACACGAAATGCAAACTTTAGTATTGACTGTAGTACACGATTCGTGTATAGTTGGTTTTGTAAGCAGGAGGTGACAACATGCAATGGAATTTAATAAAGCTAAGAAAAGAGAGAAAATGCACCCAAGAAGATTTAGCTAAAATCTTGAATATTTCAACTGAAGGCTATCGTTTAAAAGAGATAGGAAAACATCAATTTAAAAATGATGAAATGTTTATTATTGCTGATTTTTTTGATGAAAACATTGGGGATATTTTTTTACCTACAAAGTACACGAAACGCAAACAACCGACATAAAGGAGGTGGAAGAATGAACATTCAAGAAGCAACTAAATTAGCAATGAAAAAAGGCGTAGCTATCAGACGCAAGAATCAAAATGCATATGGGGTATTACCAACAAATTTGATTTATTACCAATGTCTAATTGTCTCGAAGAACTACAAAACAAAAGGACAAACCGCCGGCGCTAGGTGGCAGCCAAGCGCAGACGATTTAATTGCAGATGATTGGATTTTAGACTATTAGCTTTTTTAAGTCAGAAATAGCTTTTAACAATAATGAATAATTCTTGTTAGTTTCATTTTCACAATAAGCAATTCCTTCATTGGATAAAGCCATTTCAAGAAAACCATTATCACCCGCACCAACTGTTGCAAATCCGTACTTACCTATTTGGTGAACAGAGGAAACATATTTATCAAAATCCATATCCAAAAAGTAATTATTATGGGATTCCTCGTCGCTACCAAAATAAGATGCAGAGTTAATTGATTCTCCATCTTCAATCCTATCTAAATAAATTTTATAAAGATGAAGTAACACAAACTTACTGTCGTTAGTAAGCATATTTATCACCTCCTTAGGTTGATAACAACATTATACACGAAAGGAGCATAAACAATATGCAAGAATTACAAATTTTCAAGAAGTAACGATGAAGATTCTTAATAAGAACTAACAAAACTTACTTGACATCCACATTGAGCAGATGTGAGCGAGAGCTGGCGATGATATGAGCGGCGCTAAAAATACATTCAATAGTCATTGCGATGACCGTCTGTTGAATGTGGGTGTTGAGGAAAAAAGGAGGATAAATAATGCAATTATTACAAGAAATCAAAATCGAAAACAATAAGGAATTAGGAGCAGTTGTTTCTAGCCGAGTTGTAGCCAATGAATTAAATAGAACGCACAAAAATGTAATCAGAGATTTAGAAAATATTTTAATCGGCTCAAATGTGAGCTCATTAATTATTGCTAGTAATTACAAAGATTCAAGAGGTCGAAACCAAAAAGAATACCTTCTAACAAAAGATGGTTTCACTCTATACATGTTCAACATTCAAGGTCACAACGAATTCAAAATGGCGTACATCAACAAATTTAACGAAATGGAACGACAAATTAAACAGCCTACCGCAAGTTACATGATAGATGACCCAGTTAAACGCGCTGAACTTTGGATTGAAGAACAAAAAGAAAAACAGGCATTACAACTAGAAAACAACATGCAAAAACAAAAGATTGCCGAATACGAACCGAAAGCATCTTATTTAGACACTATTTTAAATAACAAGAGTTTAGTTACAGTCGGACAAATTGCAAAGGATTATGGTATGTCGGCTCAAGCACTTAACAAGTTATTACACGACTTAAAGGTTCAGTATAAACAATCAGGACAATGGTTGCTTTATTCAAATCTACACGACAAAGGTTACACACATTCTTCTACAACGGAGATTGAACATAAAGACGGTAGCACATCGGTTCGCATGAACACTAAGTGGACGCAAAAAGGTAGATTATTCATTTACGACTTACTTAAAGATAACGACATCCTACCCACAATCGAACAACCAAATTAAGGAGGACGCTATGAAAGCACAAAACAAAAAAGTCATCTATTACTACTATGACGAAGAAGGTAATAGACGACTTTGGAGCGTAACCAATTTAAATGAATCTGTAATAAGTGGATACAAAGCTAGAAATGAATTTTTCAAAAAGAAAAACCCTGATTTTGATAATTTGTTTGCCCAAATAGACGGTGTTGAATTTAAATTACTCTAATCCAAGTAACTTTTTGGATATTGATGAAGCTAGCTGTTGCAAAACTGGAATGGAAATAGATCCAAATCTTTTAACGCGATCTTGTGTTTCTTCCCATACCGTATTGTTTCTAATGCTATCCAGTAATGAATGACCTTCAAAAGTCATTCCATAAACAATATATCCATCCATAGTGAACTCAGCGGTGAGATATTTAGCGTTGTTTAAAAGTCTTAAACAGTATTCAATATCTTCGTTAGAAAATTCCGAAATATTATTTTCAAATACAGCATTTTCTAAAGTTCCGTGCAAAGTATGTTCTTTCTCTATGACTAAAAGAACTTCACGAACACACTCATGCTTTAAATCCATACTTATCACCTCCTTTCATAAGGAGATAAGAACATTATACACGAAAGGTTTACTTATATGACTGCATTACTAATCGCATTAAACATTATCGCGTTCATCACTTGTGTGACATTGCAATACAAAAATAGATATTAAGAGGTGACCTTATGGTTCAGACAATACAAATAACTGCCTCAATTCCTGAGGGGTTTGTACTTGTTGAAAGTGAAAAGTTTAGAGAATTAGAGGATTTAGCAAATGACCCAGTGTGGGATTTAAAAGACCTAAAAAAGAGATTAAAAATGTCGTCTGATGACACTATCAAAAACAAGTTTTTATTTAACCCTAAATTCGAAAAAGAGCTCAAACGACTTGGTATCGCACACTATCCTGATGAGTCATTTAATAGATGGAGATTTAATGCTAGAAAAATGAGCAGATATATCGATGAAAATTTTGCAGAAATTATCAAAGCGAAAGGAGTAGGAATTTAGAATGAATAAACTGTTAGCTCTAATCATCGCATTAATAACAACGTTCGTAGTGACTACACCTTTCGCGTTTGAGGCTTATTTCACTACAACGATATTCGTATCAATAATCACAATGACAACTACTTATTATGCATCAAAGCATGTAATTAGTGCATAAAAAAAGACTGGATGTAGGGGGAATCCAACAAACAGTCAGTGATTGATATTGTGCGAAATATCTAATTACATTATATCAAGATTCCAAACATTAACAATATACAATGTGTGTTTTTTTGGATGAGATTACACAAAAAAAGACTGAATGCTAGCGGCAACTAGCAAACAGTCGGGGTCGGTCATAAACACTTTAATATCCGACCTCATTATATCAAAAATGGAGGTAAACGCAAATGTATTACGAAATCGGACAAGAATTTTCTAAAACAATCAAGATAGATGGATTCGAATTTTATATGTACGTCGCTAAAACAGAATTTGGCGTCGATGTAACGATTCAAGATCGTGATGACAATACTGTCAGTGGAATCGAAATCAATGACGTATCAGGCATGGAAAGTGCCACAGATATTTTAATGAATGATGCGCGAACATGGATAGACGAAAATGTCGATGAACAAGCTCACATAATGAATCGACTATTAGGAGGGTTTAAATAGTGACTAATTTATTACAAGAATCAGAACTACAAAGTGACGTGAAAAGTACATTCGAAGTTACAGATTTATCAAGTGCTAACTGGGTCTTTAAAAAGCTGGAAGCGATAAGTGCTAAGGAAAAAGAAATTAAAGATTTGGCACAATCAGAAGTTGACCGTATTAAAGAATGGGAATCAAAAGAGCTTGAGAGCATACAAGGTAATAAAGAGCATTTAGAATACCTTGTTACTGAATATTACAGAGCGGAGAAAGAAAAGGATAGTAAATTCAAATTGAATACGCCATATGGAAAAGTGACGTCTCGGAAAGGCGCTAAAGTTTTTGAAGTAAAAAATGAGCAGGGCGTTATTGATCAGTTAGAACAAAGAGGTTTTACAGACTTTGTTAAGACAACTAAGAAGTTAAATCAAGCAGACATGAAGAAAGCTTTCAACGTATCTGATGACGGTACTGTAATTGACGATAATGGCGAAGTATTAGACGGAATAAGAATGATAGAAAAGCCAACATCTTACAGTGTAAAGGTGGGGTTATAGATGAACTTATATCAAAGAATCAACGAAGCTAAACATTCAATGGAGGGCTTTGTCAAAGATACAAAGGGTTATCAATATAGTTATGTTTCAGGATCACAAGTCCTGCACAAGCTGAATCCGGAGTTACACAAAAACGGAATTAACATCAGTTTTAAGACTTCCGAACCAAATTTCCAACAAATCACTGTAATTGTAAAAGGTAAAGAGAAAGTCGAATTTTTAGTATCGCTCAATGTACATTACACAATTACGAATGTTGAAAACCCAGAAGAAAAAATTGAATCAACTATCTTCGCTATCGGTCAACAAGATGACCCAAGCAAAGCGCTAGGGACTGCTTTAACTTATTCCGAACGATATTTCTTAATGAAATTTTTTGGATTACCAACAGATGAAGATGACGCAGACGCAAAGCAAAAGAAAGAGCAGTACACAAAGCCTGATGCCAAAGCGATTGGAATCTTAAAACAAGAAATTCTCAAATTTAGCGAACTTATGCAATCACAAGGAAAGCAAGTGAGCGTAGAAGACGTGCAACAGAAATTAGGTATTAGCGACTTACAATCTTTGAATAACAGCCAAATCAGTACATGTATTAAAAAAATAGATAACTGGAGTAAACAAGCGAAGGAGAATGAATAATGTTAAATAGAGTTGTACTTGTAGGACGATTAACAAAAGACCCTGAATTCAGAACGACGCCATCAGGTGTAGACGTATCAACATTCACACTTGCGGTAAATCGCAATTTCAAAAATAAAGATGGAGAACAACAGGCTGACTTTATTAATTGCGTTGTATTCCGCAAGCAAGCTGAAAACGTTAAAAACTTTTTAAGCAAAGGTAGCTTAGCAGGCATTGATGGACGACTACAATCACGTAGTTACGAAAATAAAGAAGGTCAACGTGTATATGTCACGGAAGTTGTGTGCGACAGTGTGCAATTTTTAGAACCTAAAAATAATGGTCAATCAAACAATCAACCTAAACGACAACAAGGGCAAGCACAAGACAATCCTTTTGATAACGGTGCTGACTTTGATGAGGAATTACCGTTCTGATTGGACGTGATTAGATGCCTTTAATCAAAAGTTACATCACTCAAGATGACGGCACGAAAACTGTTGTCATCTCGGGTGTTGAATTGGGCGATAAAGAAACGCTACTACTAGACAACGGATTCGATGTAGAAGTTGATGTAAATGTCGTAGATCCGTTCCAAATCACCGACAAACAACGCCGTAAGATATTTGCCTTAGTCAAAGACATAGAACAGCATACAGGACAGCCTATGGACTATATGAGGCATATGTTCATTGAGTGTGCGAGAACATATCACGGATATGACAATCCGATATCGCTTAGTAATTGCACTCGAACACAAGCTTCACAAATCATCGACATCACATTGGATTGGGTGTTTGAGAACGGAATACCCCACAGCTACAAGACAAGCGAATTATTGAAAGGGGATAAATCAAAACTCTACTGGTCAACAGTAAATAGAAACTGCGTTATATGTGGAAAACCTCATTCAGATTTAGCACATAGATATGCGGTAGGACGTGGGCGCGACAGAACCAAGATAAATCACTACGGCAACCAAGTATTAGCGTTATGTCGTGAACATCACACAGAGCAGCACAACATAGGGATGGACAGCTTTAACGACAAGTACCATTTGCATGATAGCTGGGTCGATGTGGATGAGAGGTTGAACAAAATGTTGAAAGGAGAGAAAGTGAAGTGAGTAAAATTCAGGTGATAAAAATAGCACTCCTAATCGTCATCTTGGCGGAAGAGATTAGGGAAGTGCTTAGTGAACTCAAAATTGAAAACTGCGATGTTTGTTCAACAAGACAGTTTAAATTCCAATTGTTGCATGATAACAATTTAACAATATGCCATGAATGCGCATCTCATTTTAATGATATGAATGTAGAAAATTAGATTGCATTATAAAGCATTTCAAATGATGAAATTTCGCTATTTAGTAAAGCGATAGCTTCTTTGCCAGGATAATCACTCTCGTAAGGTTTCTTTTTAGATACTAACAAAATCATGCTTGTGGTATTTTCCGGTAAATCATCAAATTCTGTTGCTAGATAGGAAAGGGCTAATGTAGTTTGTAGATTAAATTTATTTGCATATTTAGTAGCCTCATTTGATAACAATAATTTTATCAAATAAGGTTTGCCGTTAATATACAAACCTAATTCATGAGAAACGTTAATAGTAACTCCTCCGTAACTGTATTTCGATACAGGAGGGTCGAACCATTTAACATTTTTACCTTTAATAAAAGACTTATATTGGTTAATAGCTTGTCTATAATTTGAAGTCTTCTTTTCACTAATCCTATTCAAAAGGCTATCCAGAGCATTGATATTACTGTTACTTTTATGAATTCTTTTGATTTCATCTCTAAACTCTTTCCAATAATCAATACCTGGATGGTATTCAGTAGAACTTTTAATTTTTCTAACAGCAGTTGTTTTAGTGATACCATTTTTTACTGAAAAATTCATAAACTGAGTAAAAGATATTTTTATCATAATTAAACACCCCCAATCTACGCAGTAGCGTTAGATACATTATACACGAAAGGAGAAAGTAAATGACTGATCAACCAAGTTACTATTCAATCATTACAGCAAACGTCAGATACGATAACCGACTTACAGATAGTGAAAAATTGTTATTCGCAGAAATCACATCGTTAAGCAATAAATACGGTTACTGTACAGCGAGCAATGGTTACTTTGCAAAACTATATGAAGTAACAAAAAGAACTGTTTCATCCAGAATAAATAACCTCAAAGACAATGGTTATCTAAATATAGAGTTTGATTACAAAGGTAATGAAGTTAAGCAAAGAAGAATGTACCCCATGACGCAAACTTCTATACCTATAGAAAATAATTTCCATAGGGGTATAGAAAAAAATTTCTTCCCCCCTATAGAAGCAAACTTCCAGGAGAATAATACAAGTAATAATACTACAAGTATTAATAATATAAATAGAATAGATACATTGTCGGGTTACCCGACCTCATATCCTTACAGTGATGTTATTGACTATCTTAACGAAAGAACTGGAAAGCAATATAAATCTACAACTAAAAAGAATCAAACAGTTATACGTGCTAGATCGGATGAAGGATTTAGCTTAGATGACTTTAAAAAAGTTATTGATAACAAAGTCTCGGAATGGAAAGGTACGGATATGGAGAAGTACTTACGTCCTGAAACGTTATTTGGCACTAAGTTTGAAGGTTACCTCAACCAACAAAAATCAAATGCAGTAGATGAGGATTGGAAAAGGCAGTATGAGGGAGTGTTTTAAATGAATCCCTTTGAAAAATTAGCTAACCAAGCAGGTTTTAAAAACAAAGTAGTTAAGCAAGAAATGGGTCTACATTGTGATAAATGCGGTAGGGATTATGACTATTACGAATTTGATAATGGACAAGTGATTAAAGACGGGTGTGACTGTAGCATGATAGCACTTGCTAAACAAAAGACAGAAGAATTTAAGAAGAGACAACAACGAAATAAGGCTAACGCTATATTCAACAAATCAATTATTAATGATGATCTAGCAGACGCCACATTCGACAATTATATACCAACTAGCCAGTCTTTAGAAAAAGCTAAAGCACTGCTAGAACGATATGCTAACAATTTTAAGTTAGATAACAAGCAGTCGATACTTTTATACGGTAGCTACGGTACAGGTAAAAGTCATTTATCTATGGCAACTATCAAGCGTGTTAGAAAAAAAGGCTTTTCAGTTTTGTACATGAACGTGCCGCAACTCATTACTACTTATAAAAGTACGTATAACAAGAATGCAACGCTAACCGAAAGAGAATTAGACCAAATCATCGCTGATGTAGATTTACTTGTACTAGATGATTACGGTACAGCATTAAGTAACTTTGGCATTCAAAAGATGTTTGAAGTTATGGAATCAAGAACGGGCAAACACAACATTATTACTACAAATAACAGTAGTAAAGAATTAATACAAAATAAGGATCTCGCTAAGATATTTAGTCGCATGATGAAGAATACAACACCAATCAATATGAACGGCGAAGATTACAGAATGAGAGGTATTAACTTTTGATTGATAAACAATACATCATTAGCCACCTCCATTGTTCAGAAGTGTACGCAAATAAGCTGATTGAGAGCGCACAGGGCGATGAAAAATACTTGTATGACCTATTTATCCAAAAGTATTCAGAACGCAAGATACGTAAGGCTATGACGTTATATGAGGTGGATTAATGAAAGAGACACGAATAGAAATATTTTATTTGGAAAACGACAGAAATTTAGGTAATCCCAAAGGGTCATCACGCCCTAGATTTAGTAGAGGCGGGCATACTTACATGCCTGCACCCTATGTTAAACACAAAAAGTTTGTTGCTGATCAACTGCCAAACTTGATGATAGACAAACCTATAAAATTAACGGTTGAATTCTACTTCAAACCTAGTAAGTCGTGGCCGAAGTATAAAAAAGAGGCGTGTATAGGACAACCACATGCCATAAAACCTGACATAGACAATTTACTAAAGACGATATTAGACGCTGGCACCAATCTATTATGGGTGGACGACACGCTAATTACAGAAATCAGAACATTCAAAAAATATTCAGATACTGCACGAACAGTATTAGTAATTAATGAACTAGAGGGGGATTAAGATGCGTACAGTAATAGCGTTAAAACGTAATGGAGAAAAAATAGCACAATCAGAATTAGATAATTGGGACCAAATAAAGACAGAAAAAGCATACCAGGAATACAAAAGTAAACGTAAGGAAAAACCATGGCTTAAGACGGTACCACAGTCGGTGCCGTATACGAGTTACGGTAAGTATTTGTCTGAAAACATAAGATTAGGTGCATATAAATTCTATTGTTATGGTCGACAACAATTAATTTGAATAGGAGGTAATTAATCATGGTAGCGAGAAAAGGTAAAGGAACTAGATATGAGTACGTAGTTTACAAAGGTGAAGAAGTAGTGGCTTCAGGGAAGAAACGTGAAATTATGCAAAAACTAAATATAGCTGAAGGTACATTTTGTACTTTGTTAGCTACAAAAACTATTGCTCGTGAAGCAGAGAGCTACAGAAAAGGTAAAAGAAATGGTCAAATGGTTGCCATTAAAGTTGATATAGATGAAATAGAGCGGGAATTAGGTGTTATTTCATGAAAATTAGAGAATTAAACATTGATGATCGTGTTGCATTTTACACAGACAGCGAGCAAGAAAAACCTTATGAAGGCAAAGTAACAGAACTGTACTACAACTTTAAAGGCAAAGAAATGGCACAAATTGAGTTGGACAACGCATGGTATTACAACATAACTGACGATGACGATTGGGAGGTTGTTTATTGATGAACACATTCCACTTATACAATACTGCAGGGGATAAAGTAATGATTGTACGCGAAACTGAAGGTGGTTATAACATGCGAGGTTTTCCGCAATCACACTTCAGTCATATTGATGATTTCTTTACTTACGAAGAATTTAATAAATATAAATCGATACACAATCTGATGTACGCCGAAGAGTTAGGCAGTCAGATTAGTATTTTTGATATGTAGGGAGATGATTGAATGAAGTTAACATTATATGACTTAACAAATTCTCAAAATGATATACGTAAATATTTGGTATCGAAATCGAAAATATATGTAAAAGGAGATAAGTTGTATGACGTTGTGGTTGAAGTAGACGACTACAAATCAGAGCGTGACACACTCATCGAAGATATTACCCGTTTACGTGCAGAACGTGACATGTATAAACGAAAGTTAGACGATGTGGTGGAGTTATTCACTCGTCACATCAATTATAAATTGTCGGTCAGTCACAACACATGGTACATCAATCTACGTCACAAATTAGACGAGGTGCTTAAAGATGAGAGATGAACGAATGATTATGTACTTGATGGGCAAGTATGAGGGGTTAATTAAGCTAGAAATAGCTTACCAAGAATGGAAAGAGAAGAATCCGAATAAAAGCAGATGGGATTACAAAGGTAAAAGACCAACGAAAGCTGAATTAAAGCGTTGTAGATTGTTATTGAAAGAACTGATGCTTGAATTTGAAAGGGGGTTAGAAATTTATGGCTAAAGTCGATTACAAAAGCATATGGCAAGACTGGAAAGAAAGACAGATGAGACTTTTTGTATCAATGCATGCAAACGCTAAATTAAGTGGCGAAAAAGAATTAATAAGAAAGTGTAATTTAAAACGTGCAGAATTAATAGAGATGGACAAATACGACGGCACACAAGAATTCCACAATTTACTACACGATTTAGAAAGGGCGAATGTAAATGACCCTAAACAATAAACTATACATCTTTAAAGCACGTGTATTACGTGTTATTGACGGTGATACTTTGGAGATGCGCATTGATCTAGGCTTTCATACACATACGGTACGTAAGGTTAGATTGTTAGGTGTAGACACACCTGAACGTGGCAAACCAGGATACAATGAAGCGAAAGCATTTACTACTCAAACTGTATTAGGTAAGGACGTGTACGTGCAGACGTACCAAGCAGACGCTTTTGGTAGATACTTAGCTGATGTGTGGTATCAAGAGGGAGATAATGAATTTAGATTGAGTCATGAATTGACTGTACGTGGATTAGTTAAAGAAGGCAGTAAATGGAATGAGGAGGACGAGTAAATGACTGCATGAACGCTTATATTTACTTTTGTTGTTTGTGTGTTAACGGAATATTTCCTCCATCATCGATTCAACAACAAGTATGTAGGTAGGATTTGTAGTTTGGTTTTTATGCTGATTGTGATGGTGCTGTTTATCTCTGTTACTAAATTCGAAGGGATAAAAGGCTTAGCTTTTGTCACAGCAATTTTTATTGTAAATGCAATATACGAAATTAGAGCGCTTAATCTCACTAAGGAGGACAAATAAATGAATCAATTAATCAAACAAGTAGAGCAATGGAGTATTGATAAAGGATTAGATAAAGGCAATAGCTTTACGCAATACGCAAAAAGCGTTGAAGAAATGGGAGAAGTTGCAGGTGCTTTGTGTCGTAACCGCAGACACGATTTAAAGGACGGTATAGGCGATGTATTGGTTACCTTAATCATATTAGCCCAACAGAATAATATGACGATTCAGGAGTGTTTAGAGCAAGCATATGGAGAGATTAAAGACAGAACAGGAGAAATGTCGGAAGACGGAAGTTTCATCAAATCCGACGACTTGTAGTAAAGACGTACTACAACGAATCAAGGAGTTACTTAATAAGGAGTGATAGTGTGTTTAAATTACCAGAAAAATATAGAAAAAGTATTAGCGAGTATAAGAATATGTCGCCTGAGGAAAAGGAAGACTTTGAGAACGGGTTTATTGAATACGTAAGAGAAAAAAGTCTGGTACTTCGTAATTCAAGTGATGAAGAATTGAGACGTCACTTTAAAATTCTTTCAAGTCTTGTTGATACTAGTGAGGAGTGATTATATGAAATATTCAAGAGTGGTATTGCACACGTTGGTAACGATTCGGATTTATGAGGGTGCTAAGAAGTTGATGAGTAAAAGGTTAGGTGACGAATAATGTATATAACGTTAATTATAATATTATCACTGCTATCAATAGTGTTACTGATACACAATACATTATTGCAAAAGGAAAACGACACACTAAGCTACACAGTCGGTATTCTTGCTAGTCATATATTTGACGAGAATGGAAAAGATTACGTTAAGAAGTTAATGAAGTAGGAGGTTACGCATGAAGTTAGGCAAAGCAGATATACCTAAACTAGAGGAATACTGGAACAACTACAGGAATGTTAAAGGTCAGTTGGCTTATCGTCGGTACGAGTTATTATATCAACCGCAAGACACTAATAACGGTGGTGGTAAATCTAACTTGCCAAGCAGACCGGTAGAGCAAGAAGTGGTTAGGTTATACGAAGATAATAAGTATCGTAATTTATCAGAGGTAGTTACCGCTATCGATGATGTGTACAACAAAGCTACACCTGAACAGAAGTTTATAATTGAACATCGTTATTGGGAAAAGGACTTAACGATATACGAATGGCAAGACATAGCTCATGAACTTACTAAGTTACGTGACGATGACAAGATTATCAGTCGTGATGCGGTATTAAGATTGCGTAATAAAATAATGAGAGATACAGCAAAGCGAATCGGTTGGATTAGTTTCGATTAAAACACAACCGCACTTCCGACATACTGTAAGTGCACTTTATATTATTATATTATGTTAGTGTGCCAGTAAGGCATAAATGTTCGGCTCATACTATATTATATGCGTTCGGGTCTTATCCCTTTACCCGGACGCTTTCCCTTGTATATTGATGTGACACTTAAATGTGACATGAGTATATAACTCAAATAATATAATCAAAACATAATCACTAGACACTGTTAACCGCAGTGTCTTTTTATATTGAGGTGCATTATGGAATTAAATAAGTATCAATCCTTAAAGAAACCAACAGACTACAATAAACATCTTTTGTCATTAGTATCTGTGGTAGGTCAGTTAGTCGAGAACGATGACAATGACACAGTGACAATGTTACTAGGTGATGCACTAGAACATATAACATGTATGGCATCACTTAATAATGTAACGCTAGATACTGTGGCAGGACTTAATGTGAATACGTATCAACCAGACTTACACAAGGTTATTAATAAAGGTGATGCAGTTACTTATAACAAAGACAAGTACATTGTCCATGACATCATCGGTAATCAAGTGTTGATTGCAAACCAAACTAAAGATGTTGTGGTTGACATCAAAGACATAGGAAGGTGATTGAATGGCAGTAATGAGACGATGCAATCATCCAACATGCAATGCACTTATATCATTCAATCAGTCATACTGTGATAAGCATAAACCATATGTAAATGATAAATATAATGATGTAAGAAGACGAAATGACCCTGAATACTTACGATTTTATAAGTCTAGACAGTGGCAGAGAATGCGTGAAATCGTATTGATGGAGAATGATTATATTTGTAGATCATGTGGACGGCAAGCTCAAATGGTTGACCATATTATTCCGACAAAAGTTGATTGGTCGAAACGGCTCGAAAAAGAAAACTTACAGCCATTGTGTTACGAATGCCACAACAGAAAAACGAAAAGAGAGCAAAAGGAAGTCCCCCACTTCAAAGAACGGGGGCGGTGAGGAGAGTGCTGAAGAACGAGGCCCACTCTTCTTCTTAAAGATTTCCCTTAATTTTAATACTAGGTACTAAAATGATGATGGAGGTGCTAAAAATGGCAGGTAGACCCCGAAAACTTCTGCATAATTCGAAGAAGAATTACACTAAAGAAGAGATAGTTGAAAAAGAACGCCAAGAAGCGCAATTAAACAAATTTTCAAAAATAGATTCGCATCCACCAGACTTTTTAGATGATATCGCGAAAGAAGAATACTTAAGAATATTGCCATACATGCAAGAATTGCCTATATCAAACTTGGATAAAGCACAACTCTCACAATATTGCAGTTTTTACAGTGATTTTGTAAGAGCAAGTCTGCATTTGGAGGCAACAGGTGGCGTTGTTATTGAAGGAGCGAATGGAGAATCTAAAGTAAATCCTGCTTTTACTGCTAAAGAGAAATCGGGTACAAGAATGCAACAAGTAGCTAACACACTAGGATTAACAATTGATAGCCGATTACGCATTGTTGTGCCTGAAGAAAAAGAGAATGATGACCCATTCAAAGAGTTTGTGAGTGACGATTGATGTTAGATTACACAACAATTTATGCTCAAAAAGTAGTCAAAGGTGAGATTCTTGTAAGTAAGAAGAATTTTAAAGTGGCAGAACGTCATTTGAATGATTTAAAACACCCACCTGAAGGTTGTTATTGGAATGTGGAGAAAGCAAATAAGGCCATCAAATTTATCGAGATGTTACCTGACCCTAAAACGAACGAACCCATGCCATTAATGCTATTCCAAAAGTTTATTGTTGGTAGCATTTACGGTTGGCGTCGCGATGGTGGATTCAGACGCTTTACTAAGGGATATGTAAGTATGGCACGTAAACAGGGTAAATCGTTAGTTGTATCAGGCATGTCACTTAATGAATTGTTATTTGGTCAATATCCAAAGTACAACCGACAAATATATGTATCATCATCAACTTATAAACAAGCTAAAACAATATTTAAGATGGCGAGCCAACAAATTAAGTTGTTGCGCAATAAAAGTGATTTAATACGTAAATCAACAGAAGTACGTAAGACAGACCTTGCCCATATAACGTCAGAGAGCGTGTTTGAGCCACTTTCTAACAATCCAGATGCAGTTGATGGTAAAGACCCAACAGTGGCTATACTGGACGAGCTAGCAAGTATGCCAGACGATGAAATGTATTCAAGATTTAAAACGGGTATGACGTTACAGAAGAATCCTCTTACACTCTTAATTTCTACTGCAGGTGACAACTTGAACAGTCAGATGTATCAAGAGTACAAATACATCTCTAAAATATTATCAGGTGAAGTTAAAGCTGATAATTACTTTGTTTATTGCGCAGAAATGGATTCAGAAGATGAAGTGAATGACGAATCATTGTGGATTAAGGCAATGCCATTACTCGAATCAGACGAACATAGAGACACAATACTGAGAAATATTAAAGCGGATATTCAAGACGAATTAGAAAAAGGTACGTCATTTCATAAGATTTTGATTAAAAACTTTAATCTTTGGCAAGCGAACAAAGAAGATAGCTTAATCAATATTAATGAATGGGAATCCATCGAAGTGAATCGTGATGATTATAGTTTGTACGGCAAAGACGTTTATATCGGTGTCGATTTATCAAGACTTGACGACTTAACTTCTGTAGGGTTTATATTCCCAACAGATGATGGTGATATGTTAATTGACAGCCATTCGTTTATTGGATTAAGGACCACGCTCGAACAGAAGTCAAAACGTGACAAGATTAATTATGAAAAATTAATTAATACAGGAGAGGCGGAAGTGACCACATCGGAAAGTGGCATGATTGATTACAAGCGTGTTATTGAGTATATATTCGACGTTGTGGAAGAGTATCAGTTAAACGTAAAAGCGTTGTGTTATGATCCATGGAATGCACAATCATTTGTGACCACACTAGAATCCATGGTGATTGATTGGCCTCTAATTGAAGTTGGGCAAAGTTTCAGAAGTCTTTCACAGCCTATTAAGCAATTTAGAGTATGGGTTGCTGAAAAGACGATTAAACATTTTGGTAATAACCTATTAACCATTGCCGTAAATAACGCGGTTTTAATATATGACGGCGAAGATAACGTTAAAATTAACAAGAAGATGAATCGACAAAAGATTGACCCTATCATCTCTGTCATAACTGCTTTTAGTGAAGCGAGTATGCATGAATTCGAGGTGGATTGGTCATCAATATATGAAAATGAAGAATTCGGATTTTAAAGGGGGTGCGATGATGAAATTAAACAAACTTTTAATACCGTTAAAACTATTGGTTGTTAACATTGTTAGCATCCTTTTTTTATTAGGTTTAATCATAATGAATACCGCAACTTACTTAGCATTTGGAGTTGAGTTAGGACTAGCTAACACAGGCGTTTTCCTAATGGTTATTGCGTTAATCATTGACAACGAATCACGGGAGAGGAGGTGATTAAGTGGGTATCTTCTTAAGAAACGAAAATAGAGATTTACAGTATAACGAAGATGATCTACAAATGATGGTTCAGACGTTACCTGGTTTTCAGGGTACTAATTTAAGGCAGTATACGCCTATAGATGCCATTAAGCACAGTGACATTTTTACAGCAGTAATGATGATTGCGTCTGATTTAGCACGTATGCCTATTAGATTAAACGTTAACGGGCAGATTGATTATAGTAATAAGGTTGTTAATTTGCTAAATACTAGGCCGAATTCACTGTATAACGGCTATATCTTTAAATTGGTTGTATTTGCCAATGCTTTATTAACATCTCATGGTTATGTCGAGATCACACGCGATAAGTTAGGTAATCCAATCAGTTTGATGTTCCGTAAAACTTCAGAAGTAGAATTAAAATCTGACCGAATGGGCCGCCCTTATTATTCACATGAGCGAACCGATGATAACGGTCAATTTATTAGTCGAAATATTAAATACGAAGATATGCTAGATATTAAATTCTATTCATTAGACGGTATTCACGGATTGTCGTTACTTGATACTTTAAGTAAAACGATTGATTCTGATAACAATGGTAAGGACTTTTTAAACAACTTCTTGCGCAATGGTACACATGCAGGTGGAATACTTAAAATGAAAGGTGTCTTGAATGATAAAAAAGCAAGAAACCGTGCAAGAGAAGAATTCCATAAAGCATTCAGTGGTACTAAACAAGCCGGTAAAGTGGTTGTGCTTGATGAATCGATGACATTCGACCAATTAGAAGTCGATACAGAAGTGTTAAAGCTCATTCGTGAAAATAAATCATCCACACGTGAGATTGCCGGTGTATTTGGCATACCGTTGCATAAATTCGGTATCGAAACAACGAACATGAGTATTACTGACGCTAATCTTGACTATCTTTCAACTTTGAAACCTTACATTACGTGCGTTTGTGCAGAGTTAAATTTCAAATTCAATGACGAATATACGGATAAAGTCTGTGAATTTAAATTCGATACTACTGAAATACGTGTGGTTGATGAAAAGACACAAGCTGAAATCGATAAAATCAATATCGATTCAGGTAAAACAAACATTGATGAAGTCCGTAAGCGTGATGGTTTACCACCTATACCTGGGGGTTACGGTAGTATCCATCGTGTTGACCTCAACCACGTGAATATTGCGCTTGTTGATGAGTACCAAATGAATAAGTCACGTGGTACTGATAACAAATTGAAAGGTGGTGAGGAAAATGGCAAAGGAAACGAGAATCGGAAATATCACAGAAGTCCGTTCGAATGATGATAACGAAATGGTCATTGAAGGTTACGCTTTGAAATTTGATACCTGGTCAGAGAATTTAGGTGGTTTTAAAGAAACAATTTCACGTAGCGCTTTAGAAAACACTGATTTGTCTGATGTACGTTGCTTAGTAGATCATGTACCGTCGCAAATTATCGGGAGAACTAAATCGGGAACATTAGAACTGGAAACTGATGATATCGGGCTGAAATACCGTTGTAAATTACCGAATACAACGTTTGCACGTGACTTGTACGAGAATATGCGTGTAGGTAACATCAATCAATGCTCATTTGGTTTTATGCTAGATGAACAAGGCGATGAAATGCGTTTTGATGAAAAAGAAAACATCTATAAACGTACTTTAAAAGCCATTCGTGAGCTTACAGATGTGTCTGTGGTGACCTATCCGGCATACAAAGATACGGATGTTAAACCGGCATTACGTAGTATTGAAAACATTGAAAATGAAGAACGCAAAAAAGTGTTAGAGTTAAAACTTAAAAAACATTCAATTACAAATAAGCTTGGTGAAGTTGGACACCATTAACAAATACAACCATTGGACGTGCTAAAAAGCGACGTCTATTTTTTATGTAAAATTTAGGAGGAATATTAATGAATAAAAAAGATATTTTACTTTCCGAAATTTCGGATTTAAAACGTAGTATTGATTTAAAAATCGGATTCGCAACGCGCGCATTAAACAATGACGAGTTAGATAAAGCAGAAACTTTGGAAAAGGAAATCGCAGACTTGCGTTCACAAATTCAAGAAAAAGAAGCAGAGCTAAAGAAATTAAAAGAGAAAGACGATGAATCAGAAAATGCAAATCCACAACCTGTAGTGGTTGAACAAGAGCGTTCTTATCGTCAAGCGCCTAACTTGAATGAATTAGGTATTTCAATTCAGGATACTAAAGTGACATCTCAAGAAGTACGTGAATTTACTAATTATTTAGAAACACGCAAAGACATTCAAGGTGGTTCACTTAAAACTGATTCAGGCTTTGTTTTAATCCCTGAAGAAATTGTGACTGACATTCTTAAATTAAAAGAAGTTGAGTTTAACCTTGATAAATACGTAACTGTTAAACGCGTTACTAATGGTTCAGGTAAATATCCAGTTGTACGTCAGTCAGAGGTTGCAGCACTCGAAAAAGTAGAAGAATTAGAAGAAAATCCTGAGTTAGCAGTTAAACCATTCTTCCAATTAGCATACGACATCAATACACACCGCGGTTACTTCCGCATTTCTCGTGAAGCGATTGAAGATGCGAAAGTTAACGTGTTACAAGAGTTGAAATTATGGATGGCACGTACGATTGCAGCCACTCGTAACAAAGCGATTATTGATGTAATTACTAAAGGTTCTACAGGATCTACTACTTCAGGTTTTGAAAAAGAGGGCGCTAAATTAGAAACTAAGAAAGCGAAATCGTTAGACGACATTAAAGACGCTGTGAACTTAAATGTGAAACCTAATTATGAACATAATGTAGCGATTGTGTCTCAAACTATGTTTGCGAAATTAGACAAAATGAAAGACAAATTAGGTAACTACTTAATCCAACCTGACGTAAAAGAGAAAACACAACAACGTTTATTAGGCGCTAAAGTGGAGATCTTACCTGATGAAATGCTCGGTGAAAAAAGTACTAACAAATTAATCATTGGTAACTTAAAAGACGCCATTGTATTATTTGACCGTTCACAATACCAAGCGTCATGGACTGATTACATGCACTTTGGTGAGTGCTTAATGGTTGCGGTACGTCAAGATTGCCGAATCTTAGACTATAAATCAGCTATTGTTATTGAATATGATGATAGCCAAGCATTAGATTCGGGTCATATGGAAACTCTATAGGAGTGATTGAAAATGGCGAAATATAAAGTGAAAACGGCTTATATTGATAAAGAAATGCGCAAGGTATTGAATGTCGGTGATGAAGTTGAAATGACTGTTAAGCGCGCAAATGAAGTTAATAAAAACGGAACGCCACAAAACGGTATTTTAGAACGTATCGATGTTAAGTAGGTGATAGCAGTGAGTGATTTACAGCTATTAAAGAAGCATTGCAAGATAGACCATAGTTCAGAAGATGATTTACTGGAAATGTATTACGAATGGGCAAAAGAAGATATAGCGAGTGCGGTTACTGATGACATGGCTTGGTTAGAGAAGCAAAGATTATTTAAAACTGCAGTATACCCACTCACTGCTTATTACTTTGAAAATCGTTTAGCATTTAACGAAAGGAATTTGAGCTATGCACCACACATGGTATTAAGTGTCGTGCATAAGCTACGCTCATCATATGAGATTCGATTCGAATAAGCTAAATGAACGAGTAACCTTTTGCCGAGACACCAGTAAATCAATCAATGGTCTACCACAAAAGCCGATTACAGAGGAGCTATACAGTTGCTACGCATGTATTCAAGATGCTAGAGAATCAGATATGCAGACAAGCCTAACCACAAGTTCGCAGTTTATTAAAACAATCATTATACGTGATCCAAGAGGAGACTATAAACCTAACAATAAGCATTATGTAATACATGAAGGTGATAAATACCAAATCAAATACGTCAAAAAGGACTATGAAGATAAATCTTATGTGCGTGTTTATTGTGAGGTGGTGTTTTAATGGGCGCGAAGATTGAAAAAAACGACATAGAACAAGGGTTAGTTAGAAAGCAAATAGAATTCAAAGCGTCACAGAATCGTGTATTAAAAGCTGGCGCAATGGCGCTTACACCTTTATTGAAACGTAATACGCCAGTCAGTGAGAACAAAAGACATGCAAAGGATAATATCGCCGTGTCGAACATTCGAACTGACCGTGATTCAAATGAAAAGTATGTGCTTATAGGATATACGAAAGGCTATTCACACCGTATTCATGCAACTGAATTTGGCACTATGTATCAGCGTCCACAGATGTGATTTACAAGCAACTCATCGCCGATAAACGTATCACGGTTGAGGATAATATTTTTAAATACGTAGTTCCTGAAAATTTTCATGAATCGACGAATCAACCTATCGTAAGAATTACCCCGTTACCGTATAATCCTGATGAATATGCGGATAACGAGGAATTCACAAGAGAATTTGACTTCCAAATCGATATTTGGTGGTCATCAGACGAACCACATGCGCAAGCAGAAGCGATCGTTGAGAATCTAAAACAATTAAATTTTAAATCATATTACAGAGAACCGATGTACGAAGTTGAGACTCTAACTTTTAGAGAAATCATACGTGCGTCAGGTTCTCTATTATTTTAGGAGGATTTTAAATGGAAAAATTAAAGTTAAACTTGCAACACTTTGCAGAAACTAAAGGTGTTTCAGGCATTGCTATTGGTGTAACTAATTTTTATTGGGCAGCTATTAAAACAGATGATGGAGAAAAGTTTGAAGTAGAAAGTGGTCACCGCACACGATTCTTAAAAGAAATCGAAGTTGACCGTCCACAAGAGGTTGAAGAAGAATACGGTGACAACATGGTCGCTGCGACTGCAGTATCGAATGGTAAGTTATCCGTTAAAACGACATTTGTGTCAATTCCTGCAGAACAAAAAGCATTCTTAGCAGGTGCTAAAAAAGGTAAAAACGGTTTTAAATATGGCGCAAATGACATTCCGCCTGATGTGGCAGTTGTGTTTGAACGTACAAACCATGACGGGTCATCTGAATGGGTAGGCTTATTCAAAGGTAAGTTCACGCGTCCGAACTTATCAGGTCAAACAAAGCAAGATAAAGTCGAATTCCAAAATGATGAAGTAGAAGGTTCTTTCGTAGATCGTTTATATGATGAATCATCTCATGTAACTGGTTTCGATAAAAAAGGCGCTAACACGGGTCGTGATTACGTATTTACTGAAACTTTCGGTAAAACTTTTGACGAGTTCATTAAAGACCTTGACCAAGACTTTAAGATGGAAGATGATAAAAAAGCGATGCCTGGAAAGACGAGTAAGGAAGAGGTAACAAGTGTATCTCTTTCTAAAGAATCTACTACGATTAAGCGAGGACAGACAGAACAATTAGTGGCTACGACTGAACCCGAAGGACAACCCGTAACATATAAAGTCACTGAGGGTGAAGAATATATTAGCGTCAGTCCTGAAGGATTAGTGACTGCAAATACAGAAGGCCATGGTGTAGTTACAGTTACAGCTGGCGACCAATCAGACACAATTAATGTAGAAGTAACAAGTAATTTTGAAATGTAATTTGAGGGGGACTAACCCCTCTTTTATTTTTGCGCAAAAATAAAAATGAAAGTAGGAATTTAAAAATGGCAAGAACTTCAATCGAACTTATTACAGGTTATACAAAAACTGGTAAACCACAGACTAAAAAGTATTTGGCTAAACCAAGTTTGTCACTATTTGACACTATTCAAGGCTCAAAATTATCAACACGATTAACAAAAGCGTTCAGACAACCAGACTTTGACGAGTTATCACAAGAACAGTATGAGAAATTAAGTGAAACTGAACAAAAAGAGTACCAAGCTAAGATTGAAGAATACCAAGAACAAGTCGCTCAGCAATTTGATGTACTTGATGAAGTAACGACATTTGTTGCTGAGGGATTCGATAATCAGTTTACATCCGAAGAATTACAAAAAGGTATTCCAGCAGGACCAGAGGGACTGAACACTTTAGTAACAGTGCTAGAAAAGCTCATCGCAGGAGATGTGGACGACACAAAAAAGTTTGTGACCGAGCAGAAGAAATAAATCCTGAGGATTTAACACCTGAAGGTAGATACAACAACTATATGAAAGTTGCGAAGCAGTTAATTGATGAAGGCATGGATCCTGAAAAAGTGGCGAACATGCCGATTCATTTCTTTTTAGAAATTGTTAATTCAAGAGTCGAACACAAGAAGAAAGCGACAAGCTTTGCGCAAGTGTTCGGCTAATTTTTTTGAAGAAAGGAGGAAACTAAATGGCAAATCCTATAGGTAATATGGTCATAAAAGTTGATTTAGACGGTTCGGGATTTAATCGTGGTATTACTGGATTGAACAGACAAATGCGCATGGTCTCACGTGAGATGAGCGCTAACCTTTCAAAGTTTGGGCGTTATGATCAATCACTTGAAAAGTCTAAAGTAAAAGTTGATGGATTAACGAAACGACAACAAATTCAAGCTCAAAAAGTCAGAGAATTGAAAAATAATTATGACCAGTTATCGAAAGAAACGGGAGAAAATAGTGCTAAAACACAAGCGGCTGCCGCTAAATATAATCAAGCTTATGCAGAGTTGAATAAATATGAGCAAGAGTTGTCGCAAGCTACTAACGAAATGAAAGAGTTGGAGCGACAACAACAAGTTTTAAACACGACTATGGGTAAGATTGGCAATAAATTTAGTGAGTTGGGACCACGCTTGCAAGAAATTGGCAGTAAAATGCAGTCAGTTGGTCGTAACATGAGCATGTATGTAAGTGCGCCAATTGTTGCCGGGTTTGGTGCAGCAGTTAAGAAGAGTATAGACTTCGATGACTCAATGCGTAAAGTTAAAGCAACTTCAGGTGCTACGGGTAGTGAATTCCAACAACTACGTGATAAAGCACTTGAGATGGGTGCTAAAACAAAATTTAGTGCCAGTGAATCCGCCGATGCATTAAACTACATGGCGCTTGCCGGTTGGGATACTAAAGATATGCTAGGCGGTATTGATGGTGTCATGCAGTTAGCGGCAGCATCAGGTGAAGATTTAGGACAAGTGAGTGACATTGTAACGGACAGTTTAACTGCATTTGGAATGAAAGCGAAAGATAGCGGACACTTTGCCGATGTCTTAGCACAAACGAGTTCTAAAGCCAACACTGATGTACGTGGTTTAGGTGAAGCATTTAAATATGCAGCACCCGTCGCCGGTGCGTTAGGATATACGGTGGAAGATACATCAATAGCAATTGGTTTGATGTCTAACGCTGGTATAAAAGGTGAAAAAGCCGGTACTGCATTACGTACAATGTTTACTAACTTATCAAAGCCCACAGGCGACATGAAAAAGAAAATGGATGAGTTAGGTATATCTATTACTGATAGTAACGGGAACATGTTACCAATGCGTGATGTAATGGATCAATTGCGTGGTAAGTTTAAAAACTTGTCTAAAGAGCAACAAGCGAATGCTGCATCCACAATATTTGGTAAAGAAGCCATGAGTGGTGCGTTAGCAATTATTAATGCATCAGATGAAGATTATCAAAAACTAACAAAGTCAATTGACGGTTCTAAAGGTGCTGCGAATCGTATGTCCAAAGAAATGGAAGGCGGTATTGGGGGTTCACTTCGTCAAATGAAATCGGCTATTGAATCGTTAGCGATTAGTATAGGTGATGTAATGGCACCGTACATTAAAAAGTTAGCGGAATGGGTATCACATGCAGCAAGTAAATTAAATGAGATGCCTAAAGGTACGCAAAAGATAGTTGTCGGTCTAGGTTTAGTGGCCGCTGCAATAGGTCCTTTACTTGTAACACTAGGTGTAATGGTGTCCACAATAGGTAGTGCAATGACTGTAATAGGTCCGTTGATGACAAGCATTAAAACGTTAAGTTTTATTACTAAAGGTTGGGCGTTAGCGACTGGATTTCTAAACACTATACTAGGTGTGGCAAAAGGACAAATTGCATTACAAACTGTCTTAACTGGTAAATATTCTTTAGTCACTAAAACTGCTGCTATTGTAACTCGAGGTTTAGGTTTAGCAATACGATTTATGACTGGTCCAATCGGACTTGTAATCACTGCAGTTGGATTATTGGTTGCTGCAATTGTCCATTTGTGGAGGAACAACGAGACGTTCCGTAACGGTGTAATACGCATTTGGAATTCAATAAAAGATGGTTTATTGACTATTTGGAATGGTATTAAAACATTCGGTATAGCAGTATGGAATGGATTGAAAAATGGTGTAATGTTAATTGTTCAGACATGGTGGACGTTAATGAAAGCTTACTTTAATATATGGAAAGCTGTGATAACCACTATATTCAACACAATTAAAAATGTCATCATTGGTGTGTGGAATACCATTAAATCTGTGACGATGTTTATCATTAATGCTTGGAAGACTGGAATTACGGCAATTTTTAACGGGTTACTTATAATCATTAAAGGCATACTAAATTTATACAAAAATGCATTCATTAATACTTGGAATTTGATTAAATTTGCTGTTATGTCTGTAGCACGTGCAATAGCTAATGTAGTAATCAATAGTTGGAATAACATTAAAAATGCAACTATATTTATTTTCAATTTAGTCAAAGGCATTATTACTACAATTTTGAGTTCGATAAAATCAACGATGTACAGATTGGCAAGTGGCGCGTATCAAATTGTCAAAAATATTTGGTATTCATTAAGTCGCACGACACAAAATATTTTTTCGAGTTTACGAGCATGGATTTCTAGTGTGTGGTCCAGTATTAAAAATTCTGTCGTTAGATATGTCAGGATTTTATGGGACGGCGTTAAACGTACTTGGTACAATTTATTCGACGGAACACGCAATATATTTAATCGCGTTAAATCATTCCTAGTTGATAAGTGGGATTCAATTAAACGTGCAGTTACTGGTATAGCAAGTGATTTATGGGGTGCTGTAAAACGTACGTTTAACAATATGAAAAACGGGCTTGCAAATATTATAGATAAAATCAAAGGTCATATTGGTGGAATGGTTAGTGCCATTAAAAAAGGTTTGAATGGATTAATTGACGGTTTAAACTGGGTAGGCTCTAAATTGAGTTTACCTAAAATACCTAAATTATCCACAGGTACACAACGCATTAACCGACATATAAGCACGACATCTGATGGACGCCTTAAACACGGTACTATGGCAGTCGTGGGAGATAAAGGTCCTGGTAACGGCAGAGGTATTGATGGCAGAAGAGAATTAATCCAATACCCAAACGGACGCACGGCATTAACACCTGCCAAAGACACGACTACATTTTTGCCTAAAGGGTCACGTGTAATTAGTGGTAGTATGCGACAACAGATGTTATCTACTGGCACGCTTCCACACTTAAGTCTTGGTACATGGTTTAATAATGCCAAAGATTGGGTCGGCGATAAAGTTAGAGGCGCTGGCGAGTGGCTTACTGATAAAATTGGTGATGTCCTAGATTATATTGATGACCCGGCTAAATTATTTAATAAGTTACTGTCTAACCTAGGCATCAACTTTGATTCCATAACAAAAGGTATGGGATTAGTTGGAGACATCACACGTGCCGCTTTCAATAAAATCAAAAAGGGTGCCATTGACTGGATGCAAAGTGGTTTCGATTCTCTTGGTGGTGAATTAGTCGGTGGTATTTTAGACCCTGACAAAATTAACTATCATTACGGACACACTGCAGCATATACTGCAGCAACAGGTAGACCATTCCATGAAGGTGTCGATTTTCCTTTTGTTTATCAAACTGTACGTACGCCGATGGGTGGAAGGTTGACGCGTATGCCGTTTATGAGTGGGGGTTATGGTAACTATGTAAAAATTACAAGTGGTGCGATAGATATGTTATTTGCTCACTTAAAAGACTTTAGTAAGTCACCACCATCAGGATCAACTGTTAAGCCAGGTGATGTTGTTGGATTGACTGGTAACACTGGATTTAGTACAGGACCACACTTGCACTTTGAAATGCGTCGAAACGGTCGACACTTCGACCCTGAACCATATTTAAGGAAAGCGAAAGCAAATGGTAGATTAAATGTTGGTGGTGGTAAAGGTTATCCATCAGGTAGTGGCGCAACATATGCAAGTCGCATTATTAGACAAGCACAAAATGTGTTAGGTGGTCGTTATAAATCACGATATATTCATGATGCGATGATGAGACTTGCTAAGCGTGAATCTAATTACCAACCAAACGCGGTTAACAATTGGGATATTAATGCACAACGTGGCACACCTTCAAAAGGCTTGTTCCAAATGATTCAACCGACATTTATGGCTAACGCTAAATCGGGTTACACAAATTTTAATAATCCACTGCACCAAGGCATATCTGCATTACAATATATCGTTAGAAGATATGGTTGGGGTGGCTTTAATCGTGCTGCAGCATACGCATATAAAACTGGTGGTCTCGTCCACAATGGCTTATATCATTTAGGTGACGACGGTTATCCTGAATGGATTATCCCTACAGACCCTAGCCGTGCAGATGACGCAGCTAAATTACTTGCTTTGGCTAGTAATGATATTAGTAAGAATAAACGTCCTAAACACTTTAGTAGCCCTAATGTGGGTGGTAATGGCGATAGCTATTTAGAGAAAAAGTTAGACACAATGATTGGTTTACTAATTAAATTGGTTGGGTCTAACGAAGAAATCGCAAATAAGGATTACGAACCAGTGATTGATAACTTCGGTTTAGGTGATTTTATCAACAAAACCGTAGATAAAAGAGAACGTGACACATCACGTAAACAAAGATTTAACGCAGGAGGTGTGTTTGCTTAATGAACGATACAATAATAGTTAATGATAAGACACTTCCGTGGTTGTTTGTGCAAAGAGGGTTTAAAATACCCTCTTTTAATTTTGCCATAAAAACGGAAAAAGTAGATGGCAGACCTGGTAGCGTTTATCAAGGTCGTAGTTTAAATGAATACAATTTCGAATTACCGCTAGTTATCAGTAATGACCGTTTAGCACATAGTGGCATGAAGTCACACGACGACATTTTGAATGAGTTGGTTAAATTCTTTAACTACGATAAGTCAGTTAAATTACAATTTAAATCAAAAGAATGGTACTG
This sequence comes from Staphylococcus agnetis, assembly GCF_002901865.1. Taxonomy (GTDB): domain Bacteria; phylum Bacillota; class Bacilli; order Staphylococcales; family Staphylococcaceae; genus Staphylococcus; species Staphylococcus agnetis. The sequence continues at coordinate 1,194 of NZ_PPQF01000027.1, read as the reverse complement.
GAATGCACACTTTGAAGGTCCTATTGAGTTATTCAGCAAAACTGAAAACCATATTAATATGGTTAATTTAAAAGTGGTTTTAACTGATCCTTACAAGTATTCTGCAAAAGGTACTAAAAATACTGCAATTAGTGATGCAGTAAGTGTTGTTAATACAGGTACTGCAGATACACCAATAGTTGTGGAAGCAAGGGCATTGAAAAATTCCAATTATTTTATGATCACTAAAAAAGATGAAGATTACTTTATGATTGGTGATGATGATGTGGATAATAAAGTTAAAGATTACTCTCCTTTAATTCTAGGTGATGAGTTACGCACATTAAGTGGTTGGAATAAGCAATCTTCTAATAATATAAATGATAATTATACAGGTGGTGCAGTTGGTGGTACATTTGGACAATCCACAAGTAAAGAAAGTGTTTATTTAAACACTGAAAGTATTAATGGCGAGGGTTGGCAAGGTGCAATGTACAAACGTAGCTTTAGTAAGCAAATCAACAACTTCAGTGTGACATTTAAAATTGCAGTGAATCAAAAACGTAAGGGCGCAAATCGAACAACGCAATATTTATATGACACTGATGGACGCGTAATTGCGTCGATTGGATATACTAACCCTAATGCAAATCAAGTAATAGGACGAATAATTATTTGTTTATATAATCAGAGTGGCGAACCTAAAAAGATTTATGACTATAAAAATAATCCTACGATTTATGGTATGGATGAATTTGTTGTATACATGCGCTTAACACGTATTGGCAAGGAATTCACGATTAAGACTTGGAAGTATAGAGAAATACCTTATCCATTACGTAAGATTGCGTTTGATACACATGAAGTTACATTTACTGATAAAGGCGATTTCTATAATCGACCAATAAGTGCAGTTTCGATTTATTCTGCTAAAAACGGGACTAATAACTTTATGCCAGTGTTTTTATTAGGTAGTTACATTCGTGAATTATTAGAAAAGCCACCTGGAGAAAACGATATGATCATAAAAAGTGGTGATGATATTGTGGTAGATATGGCTAATAATTTAGTAATGGTTAACGGCGAACCATTCATTCACGAAAAAACATTTGGAAGTGACTATTTCAATGTAGAAACTGGTCACACAGAATTGATTATTCAACCGCCTAATACGTTTGATACGACAGTAAAATGGCAAGATAGGTGGTATTAATA
>NZ_PPQF01000026.1:4272-56063 GCF_002901865.1 Staphylococcus agnetis | reverse complement strand
CTCTTATAGCTAATGTTATTAAAGTATTCTTACTAACTTATATAGGAGTCAAAGACTGTGATACCTATACAAGTAACGAAGTACAATAAAAAGATAAATTATATAAAGAAGCAACATTAGATTTTTAATTTCGTCACACCCCTTTGTATAATATCCCCCTTTTAAGTTGTAATTGAAAGCATTATTGATATTAAGAGAGTCTTTGTAAGTTATTTTTATAAATAAATTCGATTTGAGGTTATGCTATGAACATCTTATTTCTAACAATGGTTAAAATTAATTCGAAAAGCGAAGAGGGAATTTATCAAGATTTTATTAATGAAATCTCTAGAAGAGGGAATAATGTTTTTGTAGTTACACCTATTGAAAGCCGAGAAAATAGGGAAACGTATTTAGTAGATGAAGATAATGTGAAAATATTACGTGTGAAAACAGGTAACGTAACTAAAACATCAAAGTTAAAAAAAGGAATTAACCAACTCAAGCTTCAGTCTCAATTTAATAAAGCAATTAAAGATTTTTATAAAGACATTTCATTTGACTTAATAGTATATTCGACACCTCCAATTACATTTTCTAAATTGATTACAAAGCTTAAGAAAGATTATAATGCAATAACCTATTTAATGTTAAAAGACATTTTTCCGCAAAATGCCGTTGACATACAAATGATAAAGAATAATAGCATATTATATAAATTCTTCCGAAAAAAAGAGTTAAATACTTATAAGGTTTCTGATTTAATAGGGGTTATGTCAAAGGAAAACAAAAATTATATCATCAAACATAGTAATGTTAAACCCGAAAAAATTCATATATTTAGGAATTCTATTTATGAAATGAATTTAAGTTCAAGCAACCGGAGTGTATTAATAAAATATGGTATCGATATTAATAAAAAAATCTTAATTTATGGTGGTAATATAGGAGAACCACAAGGGTATAAAAACATAATAGCATTTATAAAAAGATTTAATGAAGTAAAAAATGCTAACTTGATTATCATTGGTAGTGGGACTAGATTTAATGATGTCAAAGCTGCAGCAAAAAATATTAAGGATGTTTTTGTTTTAGATCAATTGCCTAAAAGAGAGTATGATGCATTGTTAAACCATAGTGACATTGGCATGATATTTTTAGATGAGAGATTTACAATACCTAATTATCCGTCACGCCTCACAAGTTATCTTTCCTTAGGTAAACCGGTTATAGCAAGTGTTGATGACTGTACTGATATTTCTTCAGAAATCAAAAATAATAATGTAGGTTTTTCAAGTAATTCTAAAAATACTGATTTACTTATAGATAATATCAATAAATTAACGTCTGACATGGATTTATATGAAAATTTATCAGGAAATGCTAAATCATTTTTCAATCGGGATTTTAAAATTGAAGATAATGTCGATAGAATGATTAATGAGATACGGAGGTATAAAAATGAAAAGATGCTTTGATTTGATTATAGCCTCATTAATATTTATTTACTCTTTGCCTATATATATTTTAACAAGTTTATTAATAAGAATCTTTATCGGTAAAGGTGTACTATTTAAACAAGAAAGACCTGGTAAAGACGGTTTTCCTTTTAAGCTTTATAAATTTCGTACCATGACAAATGCTAAAGATGCTACAGGTGAACTATTACCAGACCATCAAAGAATGACTAAAATAGGTTCTATGATTAGAAATACAAGTATTGATGAATTGCCTCAATTAGTGAATGTTATAAAAGGAGATTTAAGTCTAGTGGGACCTAGACCATTGTTAATGGATTATCTTCCTTTATATAATGATGAACAACGTAAAAGACATAATGTTAAACCAGGAATAACTGGTTGGGCTCAAATAAATGGACGCAATACGATAACATGGGATCAAAAATTTAAATTAGATGTTTGGTATGTTGAAAATCAATCATTTAAATTAGATTTGTATATTCTATATAAAACTTTCTTAAAAGTATTACAAAAGAAAGACATTTCCGCTAAAGATCACGTCACAGTAGAAAAATTTAGAGGTAATAATTAATGAAAAAACTCGTACTAATAGGAAATGGTGGTCATGCAAAAGTTATTAGAGATATTGTTTCATTAAGTGAAGAATATCAATTAGCCGGTTACCTTGATGGTAAGATAAATGAGTATTTTGTAAAAGACAATATTTTTTTTGACTCTTTAAACAACATTCACAAATATAGAAATAACTATTATTTTTGTATAGCTATAGGAAACAATTATGTACGTGAAAAAATTTATTTAAATAGCGACATTCCTATTAATCAATATGCTACGTTAATTCATCCTTCAGCAATTATAAGCTCAAGTGTGAAAATTGGATTTGGAACTGTAGTAATGGCAAATGTGGTAATTAATGCAGATGCAACAATAGGTGATCATGCTATTATTAACACAGGTGCAATAGTAGAACATGATAATATTTTATCTAATTATGTACATATTTCGCCAAATGCCACCTTAACTGGAGGTGTAATTGTTGGTAAGAGTGTACATATAGGTGCAAAAGCAGTAGTAAATCCTTTAAAAGAGGTAGGTGACAATTCTATAGTGGGTTCAGGTGCTACGGTTGTAACAAATGTAGAAGCTTGTACCACTGTGATTGGTACACCAGCTAAACCAAAGGAGTGATAGTTATGGAGAATGAAAGAATATTTTTATCGAGACCACATATGGGTGGGAGAGAAAAATATTATATTGATAGAGCATTCGAACAGAATTGGATAGCTCCGCTAGGTGAAAATGTGAATGAATTTGAAAAATCCGTTAAATCTTACATCAATGTACCCAACGCATTAGCTTTAAGTAGTGGGACTGCAGCTATCCATCTAGCCTTAATTGAAAGTGGTGTAGAAGAAGGTGATGTGGTATTTTGTTCATCATTAACATTTTGTGCGACTACCAATCCAGTTTTATATCTAAAAGCTGAGCCTGTATTAATAGATTCTGATTTAGAAACATGGAATATGTCACCTGTAGCATTAGAAAAAGCATTTGAAAAGTATTCAGAGAAAGGTATAATTCCAAAAGCAGTTATAGTTGTAAATCTTTATGGTCAAATGGCGAAAATTGATGAAATTCAATCGATATGTGAAAAATATGGTGTTAGATTAATTGAGGATGCTGCGGAATCATTGGGAGCAAGCTTTAATAATCAAATGAGTGGCACTTTTGGTGATTACGGAATATTTTCATTTAATGGTAATAAGATTATCACTACAAGTGGTGGCGGGATGCTTGTATCAAATCGGCACAATTTAGATCATGCTTTATTTTTATCTACTCAAGCTAGGGATAAAGCTTTACACTACCAACATAGCGAGTTGGGATATAATTATAGGTTGAGTAATATTTCGGCAGGCATTGGTCGAGGTCAAATGGAAGTTTTAAATCAAAGAGTTAAAAGACGAAGAGAGATTTATCAAAAATATAATGAGGCTTTCTCTGAAATTGAAGGTTTTTCATTTCAGCCAGAGCTCTCTAATACTATAGGAAATCGATGGTTAACCGCTTTAACCGTTGATCCTCATCAAACAGGAATTACAGTCAATGAAATTATGGAAAAACTATTGACTGAAAATATTGAAGCAAGGCCTGTTTGGAAACCAATGCATTTACAACCATTATATAAACAATACGATTATATATATGATTCAAACGATAATGCTAAAAATTTATTTGAGAATGGTATATGCCTACCATCTGGTTCGGATATGAGTGAAGACCAACAGCAACGTGTCATTTCCATAATTAAAAACTTATTGAGTAACTAATCTACAGTGTTATGCAAGCAACATTAAATCAATAAATAATGAAGAGTACTAGAAATCGGTCACGCTTTCTAGTGCTTTTTTTATGAGTTGCAATTCTAATTGAAATCCATTATCATTTATAAAGCATAATGATTACGATTTAAAATGAGGTGTTTTGATGTCCAAATGGATAATCATAGGTGGCGGTGTTCAAGCCACAACAATTGCAATTCATTTAAAAACATTAGGTTTATCTAATGAAAATTTAAATATTATCGATCCACATCGTACACTGATGGCGCAATTTGAAGTGCAAACGAAGCGCATCGGTATGGAATATTTGCGTTCACCCATTGTGCACCATTGTCATCCAGCGCCATTTGATCTAAAACGCTTTGCGCGAGATGAAGACTATGCCCAACCTTTTAAAGGGCGTCATCAAAGGCCGCGCTTAGATATGTTTTTCGATCATACTCAACATTGGATAACACATTACAATCTAGAAGCGTGTCATATTCAAGATACTGCTATAGATATAAAACGAGAGAATGGTATATGGCATGTACGCTTACAAAAAGGTGAATGGGTCACTGGAGACCACGTGATTTTAGCGATGGGCACGCATCATCATCCTTTTGTACCAGACATATTTAAAAATAAGCCTCACGTTACACATATTCATGATAGAGAAACAGCGCCTTATTATCATGCGTCACATGTTGTAGGAAGTGGTATCTCCGCGGGCCATTTAACATTAAAACTTATTCAAGATAATCCAAACCAAGTGATACATTTATGGATGAAAAAAGACTTTGAAATGTTCGATTTTGATGCAGATCCCGCTTGGTTGGGGCCTAAGAAAATGCGTGGATTCCAACAAGAAACTGATTTATCTGAACGTATTAAAATAAATAAATATGAACGACATAAAGGGTCGATGCCAAGAGATATGATTATGGCGTTAAAACACTTTCAACAAGAAGGCCGTCTGATCATACATCAAAACCCAATACAACGCTGTGATGAACATCATATTGTAACAGAGTCTGAAAGAATTAAATATGATCATATTTTACTTGCGACAGGCTTTAAATATGATGTGATGGAACAACCTTTAATGAAACAACTTTGTCATATGCATGAAGCAGAATGTATAGAAGGCTTTCCAAAAACGAATTTTCAATTGGAATGGTTGCCACAATTGTACGTTGCTGGAATGATGGCAGATTTAGAACTGGGTCCATTTGCACGTAATATTATGGGAGGACGTCAGGCTGCATTACGTATTGGTGAAGCGTTTCAACAACTGAATCATATCGCAAGCTAACCTTTGAAAGCACAAAGTATTTTAGATAAACTTTAATCATAAATCAGTACAAAGGGGGTTTGCATAATGATACGTTGTGTGTGTTTAGTGGATCGACAAGGTGATGCATTGAGACTTGTCGAAGTGCGTCATCGTGATAAAATGTATTTTCCAGGAGGGAAGATTGATCCTGGAGAAACTTTAGAAGCGGCACTTATAAGAGAAGTGAAAGAAGAATTGCAATTAGAGTTAACTGAAAACGATATTGAGTATATTGGGTCTGTTACGGGGCCTGCTTATCCACAACCGAATGAAACCACGGAATTACATGGCTTCCGAACAATATTTCCAATTGATTGGGCAGAAATTCAAATTGCGTCTGAAATTACGCACATCGATTGGGTGGATATGAATGATCATACACGCATCGCGCCAGCAGTGTTAAAATGGATTGAACAGTATGAAATATAAAGACACGCCCAATGTAGCCTAGGGCGTGTCTATTATTTTTTGATTTGTTCTACATGAGTTAAATTAGGATAAAATCCCCACTTAGGTAAGTAAAAACCTATCGTATCCACTTTGATTTGTTGACCTTCTTTAATTTGGTTTTGAATATCACGACTATCAAATTTTTGACGTAATAATATATCACCATTTTCAATTTTAATGATTTGATCCCCTTGTTTTACCTCTATATAGTATGTTTTACCTGTGGTCACACTATGATTTTCTGCATATTTTTGAACCACTTTTCCTTCATACGTATGGCGATTCAATTCCGGTATAAAAGTACCTAATCCTACAAACAAGATTATCAATATGAATCCACATATAAATATGATATTCATCACACGTGATCCAAGTTTGTCCATCACTTTAAAGATGCTTTCTTTAATTTTTCTCATCATATGTGGTCGCTCCTCATCACTGTTTACCTAAAGATACTACAAATTTAAAATTAAAACTACAAAGGACTATTCAATAAAAAATAGTAATAAGGAAACATGTATGCCAAAATTTCCCCATTACTATTTACCGAGTAGAACTTATTTAGATTTTTTATATAGCATTTGAGCAATTCTTAAAAGGACGATGCCATCAATCGTGTTTGGGTCCCATCCTGTAATATCATGAATTTTTTTAATACGATAATTTAACGTATTACGATGTATAAATAAGTCATTCGCGGTTTTAACTAACTTACCATGATTGCGGAAATAGGCTTCAACCGTTTCATTTAAATATCTGTCTTCACCAAAATCTAATAACTTCTTATAATTTGTCACCAGCGACGTTTCATTACTTGGTGTGAAATAACTGATGTTATTGCAAATGGTTTCTAACTCATACTCTTTATATGTGTGTACACCATCCGTATGGCGTAACGTACGTATCAGTTTTTGAAGAGACATCGCTTCATTATAAGACTGAACAAGTCCTTGAACACCCATATTGAATGTGCCTATTGTGATCACCGTTTTTTTCAAAATATCATCTTGTTGATTTGAAATGAAGTCCTTTAATGCTTTAAGTGATGTACCTCGATGTTTATTAGATTTAAAAAGGTAAATATAATCTTGAGGTGATGTTTCAATGACATCATCAGTAGGTAATTTCCATTTATCTAAAGCGTCTCGTAAACTACGTATTTTAGATTTACTCGTTGTTTCTATATGAATTAACGCAACAGCGGTTTGTTCATTTAATCCAAGTTGGTCAATAATGCCTTTGCGATTGTAGTTTTGAATTTGACGCTCTTGATTGAATAATATATAAGACAACATTTGAGTACGTGATAATTGGTTGCTATAGGATTCAGCACGTCCTTTTTCTTGATTAATGACGAATTCTGCATTTAACTTTAATAAACGTGAATAGTCTCTAATTTCATCAGGTTGTCCGAGGATGATTACTGTACCATGAGCAGTATTATCATGTTCAAAAGGAGTAACGATACAAGGACTGTCCACATTCCAAAATTTCATATCCTCGTCTTCAATCTCAATGGGAACATTTCGATTAACGGAATGGAGCGCAGCCTTATGTGATTGTCCTAAATAATTTGGTGTTGAAGCGGCAATAACCTGACCACTTTGGTTAGTGATTAGGATATCTTTTTTAATGATAGATGCTGTTTTCTTAATCGTCTTTTGTGCCCAATATTCTTTCCTCATTTTGAACGTCCATCCCCCATCTAGTCGTAGTATCACATGTGTATGCTAAATATATTGGATTTTCACACATAAAAGCACCGTTGGTAATGTTATGCATAGAAATATATTAACATTTTAAACTTAAAACTTTGAATGATTTGCCCAAATCTATTGTGCAATTTCACAATAAACGGTAATCATTTTCTAGAATATCAATACCAATAATATCCAAAATCATACTGATTAAACATAATTTAGAGTGGATTAAACTTTTTTAAACTCACTGTAATTTTAATACAATTATACTGTACAAAGTGTAATCAAAATGTAATGTATTCGTGTACAATTTCCTCTTCATATAATGTCATCTTAATTTCGCGTGGATTACTTAAAAAGTGAGGTGAATATGTGTTTACAAATTCTATATTTCCAAACCAATTCATTCAAATCAATTATATCAATTATATCTAACATTCTATATTTTTCTCCCTCACATTCTCCCTTAAATATTTTGTATGGAACGCACTTTATACGTTCGTAAAGTTATCGTTAAAATGAGATTGAATTACTAAACGAACAAAAGACGAGATCTTCAAAATTCAATTGAGTTGTGAAGATTTTTTGATATCTATCACATAAAGTTCTAAAGGTGACGTATGTTGTCGCATTAGTTATACGATATGTAACATAAATCTATTAAAGGTCAATATAATTGACTATTTTTGTATACTCATTTATACTAGGAGCAAATAATGAGAAAAAGGTGAAGCACATGAAAAAGAAAATCAGTCAATTTATATTTGATGAAATAGAACGCCATGGCGTGGATACAATTTTTGGTGTACCAGGAGATTTTAACTTAGCATTTTTAGATGATATCGTAGCCCATCCAAAATTAGAATGGGTGGGCAATACGAATGAATTAAACGCGGCGTATGCGGCAGATGGCTATGCGCGCCTTAAAGGATTAAGTGCAATGGTAACTACATTTGGTGTTGGAGAGTTAAGTGCTGTGAATGGCATTGCTGGTTCTTATGCAGAACGTGTGCCAGTGATTGCGATTACTGGAGGACCTACAACAGTCGTTGAAAAAGCGGGTAAATACGTTCATCATTCTTTAGGTGAAGGTGTTTTTGATGTGTATCAAAAAATGTATCAACATATTACGGTTGCTCAATCCTATATAACACCTGAGAATGCGCTAACTGAAATTCCTCGCGTCATTCAAGCAGCATTGGATGAAAAGCGTCCAGTTCATATCCATCTTCCTATTGATACGGCGATGGTTGAAATTGACGTGCCTGATACAGAGCAACATTCAAAAGAAGAAACAACTGCCACTGAATGGTTAACTGTGCTTGAACAAAAATTACAGCAGGCGAAGCAACCGACACTCATTGTTGGTCACGAAATAAATAGTTTTCATTTACAAAATGAAGTTAAAGTGCTAGTGGATCAGCTCGGATTACCCGTTGCGCAATTATCTTTAGGTAAATCAGCATTTGATGAAACGCACCCAAATTATATGGGAATTTATGACGGTAGCATTGCTCATCCAGCGATAAAAGATTATGTCGATAACAGTGATTTAGTGATTACTTTAGGTGCAAAATTAACGGATTCGGCAACGGCTGGTTTTTCTTATCAATTTGCAGATGAACAGATTGTGACGTTAAACCATAAAAATATTCAAGTAGATGAAGTAACGGTTGAAACGATGGCATTACCTGAAATTGTGAGCCAAATGTCAAAACTGAATACTCATTTTGATGGAGAATATCCACAATGTGAACACCCTTCTAATTCAGAAGTTGTCGTTGACGATGCACCACTTACACAACAGCACTATTTCGAGTTAATGCAACAATTTATTAAGCCAAACGATGTGTTAATCGCTGAGCAAGGAACGTCATTTTTTGGAGCATACGATTTAGTCTTACCACAAGGTGTAACGTTTATTGGGCAACCTTTATGGGGGTCTATTGGTTATACATTCCCAGCAACATTAGGTACGCAACTTGCAGACCGTCATCGACGCAATATTTTATTAATTGGTGATGGTTCACTTCAATTAACGGTTCAAGATATGGCCACAATGTTGCGTCAAAATATTCACCCAATCATTTTTATTATCAATAATGATGGTTATACTGTGGAACGTAAAATTCATGGTGAAAATGAACCGTACAACGATATTTCAAAATGGGACTATCATTTATTGCCAACTGTATTTGGTCATAAAGAGACGCCTACGTATCAAGTTTCAACGTCTAAAGCATTAAAAGAAGTTATGGATAAAGTGAATGATCAACCACAATCTATGCATGTGATTGAAGTGTTTATGGATAAACATGATGCTCCAGAGAAATTGACGAATATTGCGAAAGCATTCGCAACTCAAAATAAATAATTGGGTGTTGACACGTCAAAACTATGTCTGTATAGTATGAATTATCAAATAACTTAAATGGATTGATAAGTAACGTTTGATGTTGTAGTGTTCAGAAAGCTAACGGGTGATGGAAGTTAGCACAACGCAATCGCGAAATTGGGCAATCTTAAGGTTGAGAGTTAAATAATGTGAAAAGTGAACATGTTTTAAACATGTTAATAAAGGTGGCACCACGTTAACGCGTCCTTTTTGAAGCGTTAATGTGGTGTTTTATATTTTGTGAGGAAAAATGAAGTAACTTTATAACTGGTAGTGTCAGAAAATGAACGGTTGATGTGAGTTCATACCTTTATGAAGTGAATTGGGTTTTTCTGTAAGCAACCAATTGCATAATGAGAGTGAGCAGTTTTTACTGCTAATTAAGGTGGTACCGCGCGTGAAGCGTCCTTTATATGGACAATCATGCGTGGTTTTTTATTTTAAAAGGAGGGATGATTCAATGATTATAAAATATCGTGTGCTTAATGCGCCGGTGAATCCAGAAACTCTTGCAAGACACCAAGATAAAAAGATCATTCTAGAAAGTGCGACGACGGACCAGACGAAAGGACGTTTTTCCATTGTTGTTTTTGACACTTATGGACACTGTGCATTAAAAGATGAAGTGTTACATATTCAGACGCCAGACCATTACCAACAAATTACAACACATCCATACGAGGCATTGAAGGCATATATTAATGACTTTAAAGCAACTATAGAGGAGGCGTCATTAAAGACGCTGCCGTTTGTATCAGGCTTTATGGGATATTGTAGTTTTGATCTTGTACGTCATGCATTTCCAATATTAAAACAACAAAAAATCACAGGAGAGACGAATGATGCGTTGTTTCATATGGTTGAATCTGTGTATGTATTTGACCATTATAAAGAACAAATTTATGTTATTGCGACAAACTTTTTCTCGAAGGTATCAGATGCCACATTGTCAAAGCGACTAGATGAGATGATGCAAGTGTTTGATCATATTGAACTCTTTGAACGTCAGTATCCACTGCCAAATCGTTATAAAGAGATAGAAACGAACATTTCGAATACATTGTTTATTGAACGTGTTGCAATGTTCAAGAATTTAATTCAACAAGGTGATATGTTTCAAGTCGTTCCGTCACGTATTTATCGTTATAAACACCACTTTGGTGCATATAAAAATGCGTTGTCCTATCAACTCTATCAACAACTGAAACGTAATAATCCAAGTCCATATATGTTTTATTACAATATGGGAGCTGATATTTTTGTTGGTAGCTCACCTGAGAGTTTCGTAAAAGTGAAGCATCAAGAAGTGATGACGAATCCGATAGCAGGCACGATTCAACGAGGTGCTAACGATATGGAAGATGCCGAAAATGCTACGAAGCTTTTACAGGATGAAAAAGAATTAAGTGAACATCGCATGTTAGTTGATTTAGGTCGGAATGATATTTTAAGAATTGCCCAGCCTGGCTCATTGCGTATCCCAAAACTGATGACGATTGAACGATACGAGCATGTGATGCATATCGTGAGTGAAGTGATTGGTACATTAAATCAAGATGCGACTCCTATGGACGTTATCACCTCATTACTGCCAACTGGAACAGTATCAGGTGCACCTAAAATTAGAGCCATTCAGCGCCTGTATGAATATTATCCCTTTAAACGAGGGGTCTATAGTGGAGGGATTGGTTATATTAATTGTGATCATGCGTTAGATTTAGCATTAACGATACGTACAATGGTTATAGATGAGACGCATGTCAATGTTGAAGCGGGTTGTGGTGTAGTATATGATTCTGTACCTGAAAAAGAACTAGAAGAGACACGTCTTAAAGCTAAAAGCCTATTGGAGGTAACGTTATGATTCTCGTTATCGATAATTATGATTCATTCACATATAACTTAGTTGATTTATTACATCCTTATGATGAAGTAAACGTCGTCTATTCTGATGATCCAACATTGTATCATTATCAACCAGATGTCGTAGTGATTTCTCCTGGACCAGGTCACCCAAACGATACGACACATTTAGCAGAAATTATTGAACACTTTAAACATTTACCAATTTTAGGCATTTGTTTAGGTGCACAGGCACTATATTGTTATTATGGTGGCACTGTGCGAGTGGGCGAAAAGGTGATGCATGGAAAAATGGATCAATTACAATTCCAAACACCATCACCTTTATATAAAAATATATCAGAATATTCAGATATTATGAGGTACCATTCACTTATTTGTGATGAAAGTACGTTACCAAAAGCGTTGCAAATTACTGGACGAACGATAGACGCGATTCAATCATTTCAACATCAATATCGATTACATGTAGGGGTCCAGTATCATCCGGAGTCGTTTGCGAGTCCAGATGTTGCGCACATCATCGCTAATTTTATCGCTATGGCGAGAAAGGAAGGGCACTAATATGAGGTTACTTGATACTTTAAGACAGAACCAATCATTATCAGAACAAGATATTCATACATTTGTACAAACATTACTTTCAGAAGATGTTCTATTACACGATAAAGTGACTTTGCTTAAAGCATACACAAAAAAAGGGGAGACGGCGGATGAATTATATCATCTTACAGCTAAACTGATTCAAACAACATATCATCCCCAACCTGAATATTCCGGAAGCATGTGTGTCTGTGGGACAGGTGGAGACGAATCAAATAGTTTTAACATTTCAACAACGGTTTCGTTTATAGTAGCGGCAGCTGGTGTGTCCGTAGTCAAACATGGTAATAAAAGTGTGACCTCCCAGTCAGGAAGCGTCGATGTGTTACAAGCATTAGGCATCTCAACGACACCTGTGAATAATGTTCCAAAACAGCTCACAGAAACGAACCTTGCTTTTGTAAGTGCCATAACGGCATATCCAATTATGAAGCAATTACAACCTGTCCGAAAAAGAATTCAGCATCCTACCATTTTTAATATTGTTGGACCTATGATCAACCCATTTAAACTCGACTATCAAGTAATGGGGATATATGATCCTCATCGTATTGCGATCACTGCTGAAACGTTATTACGTTTAGGGCGTAAAAAGGCTATTGTCATTCATGGTGCTGGCGGCATGGATGAAGCAACGCTTTCTGGAGATAACCTTATATATGAAGTTAATGAAGGTCAAGTGACGTCCTATACACTCAATGCGACAGAGCTAGGGTTACGTTCCGCTGATAATTCTGAACTTAGAGGTGGAACGCCTGAAGAAAATAAGGCACTTATGCTTAGTATTTTAAAAGGAGCGAATACGTCTGTATGTCGTGATGTCGTGATTTTAAATGCAGCGATAGCACTTTACGTTGCTGAAAAAGCCATTAATTTTCAAGACGGCGTGATACAAGCAGCACAGCTCATACAGAGTGGTCAAGCCTACCGTCAATATTTAAAAATGGTAAAGGAGTCAGAACATGAATCTGTTGGATGAAATCGTCTTATATAAAAAGCAATTGCTTAAAGAAGGTTATTACGAAGACAAATTAAATACTTTGCCTCGTGTTGATACACAGCATAAAAATACGTTACAACATCGGTTAGATCATAGTCATCAAATTGAAGTGATTGCAGAAATAAAATCGAAAAGCCCTACCGTTAATGATATACCAAAACGTTGTTTAGAAGACCAAGTGAAGGCATATACAGAAGGTGGTGCAGCCGCAATATCTATTTTGACTGATGAAGCATACTTTCAAGGGTCTTTTGAACGGCTCGCCGCATTATCACCCACGACGACATGTCCGATTTTATGCAAAGATTTTATCATTGATCAACGGCAAATTGATGTAGCAAAAAAGGCAGGGGCATCTGTAATTTTATTAATCGTCTATATTTTGGATGATACACAATTAAAAGCATTGTATGATTACGCGACAGCATTAGGATTAGAAGTATTAGTGGAAGTACACAGTAAAGCAGAATTAGCTCGAGCGCACCGCATTCATCCTAAATTGATTGGTGTGAATAACCGTGATTTAAGACGTTTTGTTACAAACGTGGAACACACCAATGACATACTCAAAACATCGCGTTCCGACATACATTATATTTCAGAAAGTGGTATTCAACATCATTCGCACATAGAGATGATTCAACCTTCTGGTATCCATGGGGTGCTCGTAGGAGAGGCATTGATGAAGTCGGATGACCCTAGCGCTTTAATACAGGCAATGAGGCTCCAAAGGGGGGATGAGCGTTGTACTTAAAGTTATGTGGATTTACACGTGAAGTCGATGTGCAAGCTGCATGTCAATTAAATATCGATGCACTAGGGTTTATCACTTTTCCTAAAAGTCAACGTTATGTTGATTTTACGCAATTGGCCAAATTAACAAAACATATTCCAGAACATATCGACCGTGTTGCGGTAACCGTTAATATGCCCCATGCGCATATAGAACAGATCATTAAATGTACACGAGTGAATACACTTCAGCTCCATGGTGATGAGACGATATCTACATTACAAAAGTTGAGAGACCACAATCCTGAGTTGCAAATTTTTAAGGCATTACATGCAGATGATGAACTCATGTATCAGATTGAACATGTCGCGCCATATGTAGATAAAATCATTGTCGATACGCCGACCAGTATGTTTGGAGGCTCTGGGCAAACTTTTGATTGGCACAAACTCAAACAGCTGAGTGAGACCCCGGTAGTGGTAGCCGGTGGGGTCAATGACGAAAACATTCATCAATTGTTAACATCCTATCCATTTATAGAAGGGGTAGACATTGCAAGTGGTATCGAGAGTGATAAAGGTATTAAAGATACACAAAAAATGACGCAAATTGTTGAGACGGTGAGAGGAGTAATAAAATGAAAAACATTCAATTACATGCAGATGAAAATGGGTTGTTTGGTGGCTACGGCGGACGTTATGTGCCTGAAACATTAATGCCAGCGATTGCAGAATTAAAAGAGGCGTATCAGGAAGCGCAAGCAGATCCTAATTTCTTCAAAACATTCAAATCATATTTAAAAAACTATGTGGGTAGAGAAACACCGTTAACCTATGCGAAATCTTACACAGAAGCACTAGGGGGTGCCAAAATTTATCTGAAGCGTGAAGATTTAAACCATACAGGCGCGCATAAAATTAATAATGCACTTGGTCAAGCATTAATCGCCAAACGCATGGGCAAAAAGAAACTTGTAGCTGAAACGGGCGCGGGTCAACATGGCGTGGCTAGTGCGACAGTTGCTGCATTATTCGATATGGAATTGGTCGTGTTCATGGGAGCAGAAGATATTAAACGTCAGCAATTAAATGTATTTCGTATGGAGTTACTTGGTGCAACAGTGGTCTCTGTAGAGGAAGGACAAGGAACGCTCTCTGATGCAGTGAATAAAGCATTACAATATTGGGTGGCACATGTGGATGATACGCACTATTTACTTGGTTCAGCGCTAGGTCCAGACCCGTTTCCAACGATGGTGCGTGATTTTCAACGCGTTATAGGTGATGAAATTAAAGCACAAATGCGCGCCCAAACAAAGCGCTTACCAGATGCGGTCGTGGCTTGTATTGGTGGTGGATCGAATGCGATTGGCACATTTTATCCGTTTATAGAAGATGATGTCAAACTTTATGGTGTAGAAGCGGCAGGTCATGGCGTTGATACCGATCGCCATGCCTTAGCAATCACAAAAGGTAAAAAAGGTATCTTGCACGGTGCAAAAATGTATTTAATTCAAGACGACGAACATCAAATTAAATTGGCGCATTCCATCTCTGCTGGGTTAGATTATCCGGGTGTAGGACCAGAACATTGTTATTATCATGATATAGGACGTGTCACATATGAATCGGCTTCAGATTCTGAAGCAATGGATGCCTTAATTCGTTTTTCTAAAGCAGAAGGAATCATACCGGCTATTGAAAGTGCACATGCATTAAGTTATGTTGAAAAACTTGCACCTCAAATGGATAAAGACCAAATCATCGTCGTGACAGTTTCAGGGCGTGGTGATAAAGATATGGAAACAATCCGAAATTATATAAAAAATAAGGAAGGTGGTCATCATGAATAAAGCGTTTGTCGCATATATAATGGGAGGGCCTCATTTTATCGAGGAGTTAAAAGTACTTGATCGTAGTGGTGCGGATTATGTAGAAATAGGCATTCCCTTTTCTGATCCTGTTGCAGATGGGCCGATCATAAAAGCAGCAGGTGAACGCGCGATAGCAGCAGGTATGACATTAGAGGTGATTTTAAATCAGCTCAGCGCACATCGTCATGAGCTGTCAACCCATCTTATTTTGATGACTTATGCCCATATGATTGAAACATATGGGGAAGCGGCATTTATGCATAAGATGGATGAGCTTCAGATCTACGGCGTAATCATTCCGGATATGCCTTTTGAATACATTGAACAATTAAAAGCGCGCTATCCAAAGCGTAAGGTCAAACTCATTTCCCTTGTCGCAATGACCGCTTCAGAAGATCGTATGAAAGCCATTGCTGAAAAAGCAGAAGGATTTATCTATACTGTGACGATGAATCAAACTACAGGTCAAGATGGCAACTTTCATCCTGAACTGAAACAGCGTATTCAAAAGTTAAAAACGTATACGCCACTTCCGGTGATGTCTGGTTTTGGTATCCGAGATGCTTCACAAGTTCAAGATATCATTACCGTTTCAGACGGCGTCATCATAGGAAGTGAAATTGTGAAAAGATTTCATGAAACTGGGAAGGATGAGACTGCAGCATACTTACAAAACATTAGGGACGTATTAAACGAAGCAACGACGACGTAAGCCGTTATTGTTAAATTTACGAAAATTAATTAAATCATTGTAGACAATAAGGGTGTTAAATGTAACGCAACACGTTATAATAACGGTAACAATAGTTATAGAAAGGGTGTGGCACGCATGACGTATACGTTTATTTTTGATTTAGATGATACGTTGTATGATCAACTCCAAGCATTTAATGTTGCGTATCATTATCACTTTGCAGATAGCGATATTAGTGTTGCGTCATTATATCGACATTTTCGTCACTATAGTGACCTCGTATTTGAACAAACGCAAGATGGTCGTATGACGGTAACTGAAATGCACATTTATCGTATTACAGCAGCACTTAATGATTTCGACATTACTTTACCAGAAAGAAAAGCCATCGCATTTCAACATGATTACGAACATGCTTTAAATGGGATTGCGTTGTCACATCCTATTAAAACGTTACTATATCTATTAAAATCACGCGACATCCCTTGTGGCATCATTACCAATGGTGAGAGTCATCATCAACGATTAAAAATAAAAACGCTTGAATTAGATCATTACATTCCAGAGTCACATATTTTTATTTCTGCAGAAGAGGGTATGTCAAAACCAGATGTAGCACTATTTCAACAAGTCGTTAGTGAATTGGATTTAAATCCTCAGCGTACATTTTATATAGGGGATAATTTTGAAAATGACGTCATCGGCGCGTTAAATGCAGGGTGGCGTGTCATTTGGTTCAATCGACGCAATCGCCCGGCAACGCATGAAGGTTATAAACCGGATTACTATGTAGATAGTGAAGAGGCATTAGTTGAAGTGATTCAAACACTAATGAATGAAAAAGCATAATGATATGTATATTAGAATGACAAAATTAATAACCTTCAAAGCTCATAAGCGAAAATGACCTTTGAAGGTTATTTTTGTGCGTCATAATATGAACATACCCGTAATGTTATTGTGCCATGATATCTCTGGTAAAGCGCACACCTTGCTCTGGGGTTTCATACATAGTGATGGCATTAAGAGAAACGTCTTCTGGCAAATGTGCACTCAACGTATCCCAAAACCAGTAAATTAAGTTTTCTAGTGTGATATTCATATCGGGTAATGTTTCATTTAATAATTGGCCGTCCAGTTTGGGTTTTAAATGCGTTTTATAAATGTTGTCGATGATTCTAAAGTCAATAGCCATCCCCAAATCATCTGTTTTTGACCACAATTCAATATCTATGAGATAGCGGTTGTCCTTTAAATCGTGATGTGCGGTTTCACTTAAAAATATGCGGGCATCCGCAGTAAACTCATAATGGCGTAACACTAATATGGTTTTGTGATGTTGCGCAAATTGTTTTGGTGGTGTCACGTTATCAAATTTAGACATACATCCCACTCCCTCTTTTTTAGTATCATAACATAATATTATTGTGGTTCGAAGGAAGGTGTCTTGTGAATGGGGAACGTGGTGTGTCACTTGTACAAGTTTTTATTATTTACTTTAAATAGTCGAAGTAGGTGAAAATACTGAATTGATATCTAAAACTGGCTATTGATATGCATTGACTAGAATGATTAAACGTCTTGACCTAAGGGAGTATTGCTTTCTAAATTAGGGAATCAAATATCAAAGACAAGGGACTAATTGTTCTAAACACTAATGTAAAAATTATCGATAATTATATGATTTAATGGCGTTATAAAAGAATAATAGAGTATAAATAGTTATAACAGTGAATAATATTTAAAAATATAATTATGACAAAATAAAGAACTAATTGATAATGATATTTACTCTCATTTGAACTAGGCGTATTCTGAAAGTGCAAAAAATACGTGTAAGGAGTGAGGTAAATGGGAAGCCCATATCGGACGTTGTCTAAAGTGCTTATCAGTATTTTAGTCGCGGTATTCTCAATATTACTTTTAGGTGGCTGGCTAATATTTGAAAATGAGGCACCGCGACCGACTAAGGTTGTCGATGAAAACGGTAAAACATTAATCTCTAAAGCAGAGCTGATTAGCGGTCAAGCCATTTACGAAAAATACGGTTTAACAGATTACGGGTCTTATTTAGGAAACGGCTCTTATCTCGGACCTGATTATACTGCTGAAACATTACATCAATATATACAAGGGATGCATCATTATTATGCGCAAACGTTACATCATAAATCTTTTAAAAATTTAACTCAAATGCAACAAGCGGGTATTGAAGATAAAGTGAGAAAAGAGATCCGCATCAATCGCTATTCTAAAACAAAGGATGAACTCGTGTTAACAGATGCCCAAGTTGCAGGTTTAAAACATGTTCGACAATTTTATCAAAAAGAATTTGTCAACAATCCTAAGCAAGCAGGGTTACCTCAAAATATGATAGATCAATTTACAATTGATGATTATATGGTTAAAGGAAATAAAATTGAACACTTAAGTGATTTCTTTTTCTGGGGTGCCTGGTTATCCTCGACTGATCGTCCTGACCGACAATTCTCTTACACGAATAATTGGCCTTATGATGCTCAGGCGGGAAATACGATGCCAAGTGAAGCGTTAATTTGGTCTGCGATTTCTGTTGCATTACTCGTTGCCGGTGTCGCAATCATTATTTATTTCCAGAGACGGTACCAATTTGATATGGAAGCGACATATAAAGGTGAAAAACATTTACCTAAAATTAAAATTCCTGAGACGATTACGAGCAGTCAGGCAAAAACTGCAAAGTATTTTGTCGTCGTTATGATACTCTTTTTAATTCAAATTCTTCTCGGAGAACTGATGGCGCATTACTACGTTGAAAATGAATTTTTCGGTATACCTTTACAAAAACTCTTCCCATTTAATATCGCTAAAACATGGCACTTACAATTAGTGATATTTTGGGTAGCAACAATATGGCTTGCGACAGGTATTTATGTCGTCCCTCGAGTATTAGGCAAAGAGCCTAAACATCAAGGAAAGCTCGTTGATATATTATTTATAGCACTGTTAATTGTTGCTGGTGGTAGCATGCTGGGTGAATGGGGAAATATTTTAGGTTGGATTAACGAAAAATGGTGGTTATTCGGTCATTTTGGTTGGGAATATATCGAGCTTGGCAAGTTTTGGCAAATCTTATTTATTATCGGAATGATTTTATGGATGGTTATTTTAGCTAGAGGCTTTATACCGGCGATTAAGCTAGGAACAGATCAACATAGAAACCGCTTGATTTTACTATTATTTATCGGCGCTATCGCCATTCCACTATTTTATTTAGCCTCATTATTTATCATGCCTAATACACATGTAACTTTTGCCGATTATTGGCGGTGGTGGATTGTTCATTTATGGGTTGAAGGTATATTTGAAGCTTTTGCAGTCATACTTATTGGATTCTTAATGGTAGACATGAAATTAACAACCATTCGCTCGACGATACGTGCGCTCTATTTTCAAATTATATTGCTACTTGGAACGGGTATTGTGGGTATGGGACACCATTATTATTGGCAAGGTGACCATTCAATTTGGTTGGCATTAGGATCGAGTTTTTCAGCTTTAGAAGTGGTCCCTTTATGTTTGTTAATATGGGAAGCTTATACGCATTATCGTGTATATAAATTTAGTAAAATAGAATTTCCGTATAAAGGAACATTTATTTTCTTAGCCTCTACAGGGCTATGGAATGCGTTAGGTGCAGGCGCTTTAGGTTTCTTAATCAATGCGCCAGCCATTAACTATTTCGAACACGGCACACAGTGGACTGCCGCTCATGCGCACGGTTCTATGGCTGGAGTGTATGGCATGTTTTCAATCGCAATTTTACTTTACGTATTACGTAATATCACACGATCTGAACTATGGACACGCCGTACAGAAAAGTGGATATCCATTGCATGTTGGTTATTAAACATTGGTCTTGCTGGAATGGTGTTAGTGACATTGTTGCCAGTAGGGTATATACAGCTTAAAGATGCATTAGAACATGGATATTGGCATGCACGTTTACCAGAGTTTTATCAACAAGATACTGTTTTTTGGTTGATGTGGGGACGCATGCCTTGGGATTTAATTTTTACAGCAGGTGTGATCATCTTATTCGTCATTACTGTCCGTGCCTTTATGTACGTGAAAAAGGTAAATAATCATTAATCATACAAAGCGTGGTAACTATTGTTTTTAAACGTAGTCGCCACGCTTTTTACTGATGCGCAATGAAAAGTTGAAGGGTATAGGGATGTGCCACCATAAGTACGGTCTTATTCTATTGTAAAATGACAAAACATTGATAAAGACCATGCGAAACCAATTTGAATCGTGTAAAATAGATAGAAACATGAAATCGCTATCAAATAAGGGGGGAATTTGATGCAACATGAAAAAATGAAACAAATGTTAAAATCACTTTTAGATGAACGGGCGTTTGATGATACTGCATCACTGGTGTCATATGGTTATGACGGTTCATTTGGGCAATATATTCCCGATGTTGTGACGCAACCGTGTAGTACAAAAGAGGTTCAAGCGATTGTTAAACTTGCGAACCAATACCAATGTCCCATTTATCCTAGAGGGGCGGGCACCAATTTATCAGGCGGAACTTTACCTGTTCAAGGAGGCATTGTACTTGATTTTTCACAGTGGAATGACGCACCCGTCATATACCCAGAAGATTTAATCATCAAAACACGACCCGGGGTGAAAACGGCTGATATTCATGCCTTAGCAGAAAAGCATCAATTAATGTATCCACCTGATCCATCATCTTCAGCAGTGTGTACCATTGGAGGGAATTTAGCTGAAAATGCTGGAGGTCCCCACGGTGTTAAATATGGTGTTACGAAAGATTATGTCATTGGTCTTGAGGTGGTGACAGCACGTGGCGATATCATTAAAACGGGTGGTCAAACGATAAAAAATGTAACGGGGTATGATTTAACAAAATTACTCGTTGGAGCTGAAGGAACATTAGGCATTATCACAGAAGCGACCTTAAGATTGATACCTAAACCAAAAGCCACTCAAACTGCAATGATTGTATTTGAACAACTTGAGAAGGCTGGACAATCCATTTCTCAAATATTAACGTCAGGTGTACGTCCTTCTAAAATGGAAATATTAGATCATCACGCGGTGAATAAAGTAGTGGATTATGCTGGGTTAAATTTACCACGTAGTGCAGCAGCGATTCTTTTGGTTGAAGTCGATGGAGAGCCTGAAGCTTTGACGCAAGAAATGACGACAATCAAACAGGCGCTCGAAAACATAAATGTCACGGACATCAAAATTGCACAAACAAAAGAAGAAGAAAATGCATTGTGGCAAGTGCGTAAAGCGGTATCCCCTGCAGTAGTGGAAAGTGGCTATACGAAAATATCAGAAGATGCCACAGTACCTTTAAGTAAAATCCCACAAATGTTTAAAAAGATATCTGAATTAAAAGAAAAATATCAATTAAACATTGTCATTTTTGGTCATGCAGGTGATGGGAATCTACATCCAACAATTAATGCGAATATGCGAGATCCGATAGCGGTTAAAAATGTTGAACGTGCGGTAGAAGAAATTTTTGAATATGCGATTGCACTGGGAGGCACGCTTTCAGGTGAGCATGGCATAGGTACGATGAAAAAACCATTTATGACAAGAGAATTAGGGGAGAATGGTGTACACTTTCAGAAAGCGATTAAACAAGCATTAGATCCTGACAATCTATTAAATCCTGGCAAAATCTTTCCGGAAGTCGGAGAGTCAAGGTTGGTGTTGCAACATGACTAATTTAAAAACACAACTTGATTACGAGGCCACTTTTGATTGTGTGCAGTGCGGATATTGTTTACCTGCTTGTCCTACATATGTCACTTTTAAAAATGAAAAACATTCTCCAAGAGGACGTATAAATTTAGTGAAAATGGCTGCAGAAGAGAAAATTACTTTAGAAGATATGGGAGAAAGTATTGATTTATGTTTAGGATGCCGGGCATGTGAAACGGTGTGCCCCACCCATGTGCGTTATGGAGACATTTTAAGTTCAGCCGTTGAAGTATTATATGACGTGCGACCGAAGTCTAAAGTTGAAAAGATGATACGTTATACCACATTTCACGGATTACTTCCGCATAAAAATCGATTACGCCTTGTCAATAAAGGGTTGCGATTATATCAAAAATCGGGTCTTGAAAAAGTAATTAAATCAACAAATCTCTTAAAAATGGCGCCTAAATATGCACAGTTTCAAAGGGTGATGCCTGAAGTTCATCCATCGATTAATCACTGGGAGCGCACATTTAAGTGTGAAAGCACTGTTACAGTAGGCTTTTTTCAAGGATGTATGATGGATGCGTTCTTTAGTCATATTAACCAACTAGCGCTACGTATTATGGCAGCACAAGGACTTCAAGTGACGAATATCCCATCTCAAACATGTTGTGGTGCACTTCAACACCATGCAGGGCAAACGTTAAGTACGATTCAACTTGCAAAACAAAATATTGAGGCTTATGAACAATATGATTTTGATTACATCGTTAACACCATAGGGGGATGTGGTGCAGCGTTAAAAGAGTATGACACGTTATTTGAGGAAGGCACACTTTGGCATGACCGTGCCAAAGCGTTTGTTAACAAAGTACGTGATATATCAGAAATCTTAAATGATTATCCGTTACCCGTGCGACACACCTTAAATTATGAAGCGGTTTATCAACCGTCATGTCATTTAGAAAATGTGCAACGTGTTGTTCAAGAACCCGAATCACTATTAACGAAGTTACCTGGACTTACACTACATGATTTTCCAAATCAACATCACTGTTGTGGCTCGGCAGGAATTTATAATTTAGTACATTATGATGCAGCGATGCAAATTTTAGATGAAAAGATGAAACATGTTAAAACACAACAACCCAACCTCATCATTACCTCAAACCCTGGTTGTCATTTACAAATGAAATTGGGGGTTGAACGTGAAGGTTTATCTGACCAGATTGATGTCAAACATGTCGTGGAAGTCGTCGCTGAAGCATGTCGTATCACATTATAAAATTGAGAAAGGGGCGTCAGAGATGTAACGATGCTTATCGCTCAGACGAATTAATTTAATGTTAACAATGATAGAACGTCCGTGAAAGGGAGGGATGTTATGAAAGTATTTAGAACACTCGGTTGGTTCTTTAAGCAAGAAAAATGGCGGTTCAGTACCGCAATCATCGCGATGATGATTACAGCATGTTGCAGTTTAGTGCCTCCACACATCATTGGGCGTGTAATTGACCATATTACAGCACAGTCATTAACACCGTCGCGTTTAATGATGTACTTAATGATTATATTATTGACAGGCGTTACCGTGTATATCTTAAGATTTTACTCACGTACACAACTTTTTGGTGCTAGTGCTAAACTTGGTCGATTATTAAGAGGAGAACTTTATGATAAATATTTAAGTATGCGGCCATCCTTTTTCCAAAAATATCGTACAGGGGATCTCATGGCACATGCCACAAATGATATTCGTGCTGTTCAAAGTACCGCAGGGATTGGGGTGATGACCATTGCGGATGCGGTAATTATGGGCGGTATAACCCTTGTGATTATGGCACTCACAGTCAGCCCAAAACTTACATTCATTGCGATGATACCACTACCGATTCTTGTAATATTAACGCAATATTATGGGAAATTACTTCATAAAGGATTTAAAGAAGCGCAAGGGGCATTTAGTGAATTAAATGATAAAACGCAAGAAAGTATTGCGGGAGTTAAAGTCACAAAATCATTTGGATACGAACGTGCGGATGAAGCGGATTTTCGTGAATTAAGTGACCGTGTTGTTTTAAAAAATCTCACTGTTACTAAAATCGATGCACTGTTTGATCCAACAATTCAGCTCGTCATTGGTACCAGTTATTTATTAAGTGTCATATTTGGTTCCTATATGGTAGTAGATAACGCCATTACGATTGGACAACTCGTCACTTTCACAACATACCTTGGTATGTTGGTATGGCCTTTACTTGCCTTAGGTTTTTTCTTTAACATTATTCAACGAGGTAGTGCTTCTTATGACCGTATTCGTGATTTATTAGCAGTTCCCAATGACACGCACACGCATGAAACACTATCTGAAAAGCCCCAAGGGAACATCGTATTTCAGTTGAAACAGTTTACCTTTGAAGACGATACAGAATCGCATTTACATCACGTACATTTCACCATTGAACCGGGGATGACTGTGGGGATTGTGGGAAATACAGGGTCTGGCAAAAGTTTGTTAATTCGATTACTATTAAGAGAATTTGATCCACCCCGTGCACAGGATATTACCTATGGTGGACATGCGCTCTATCAGTATCCGATTCATCTACTTAGAGAACAATTTGGATGTGTGCCGCAAGATCATTTTTTATTTTCATCAACAATTCGAGGTAACATTGCATTCAGCGAACCTGAAATAGATGACGCTACGCTTTATCACGTGAGTGAAATGAGTCGTATTCATCAAGACATTATGTCATTACCCGATCAGTATGACACAGTAGTGGGTGAACGTGGGGTTTCGTTATCAGGAGGGCAAAAACAACGTATTTCCATCGCACGTGCCTTATTAATGAACCCGGAAGTACTCATCTTAGACGATGCTCTATCCGCTGTGGATGCTGAGACAGAAACACGAATTTTACAAAATTTGAAACAAGAACGAAAAGGCAAAACCAATATTATTACAGCACATCGTATGAGTGCTGTCATGCATGCGGATTTAATTATTGTGATGCGTGACGGTACCATTGTTGAAAAAGGAACACATGAAGCATTACTCCAACAACAAGGTTGGTATGCGGAAACGTTTCAAGCACAAGCAATGGAAAATCGTTTGAATCAAGCTTTAGATCAACAAACACAAAGGGGGGCTGATCGTGAGTGAAACACAACCACAAATGACATCGAAAGAACAGATGAAAACGCTAGGTCGTCTCCTTAAATATACGCTACCTTTTAAGTCGTTAATTGTACGTGCGTTATCATTACTAATATTAACAACCGCTGCGAGTATGGCGGTTCCCTATATCATTAAAGTGTTTATCGATCAATACCTTGTGCCTAGACATTTCCCAGGAAATGATCTGATCGTTATCCTCGTATTATTTATTGGTGTAGAACTATTAGGTGCATTAACAGCCTATTTTAGTTTGTATTATTTAGAATATTTAGCATTAAAAGTGATTCAACAACTGCGAATTGATGCTTTCAGAGATATAGCTAATTTAGGAATGCGGTTTTATGACCAGACTCCAAGTGGGAGTATTGTATCACGGTTAACAAACGATACTGAGGCTATCGTAGAAATGTTTACAGGTGTACTTGCGACATTTTTAATCGCGATTTTTATGGTAATGAGTAGTTTTATAATGATGTTTGTTTTAGATATAAAAATGGCATTTTTTGCGATGTGCTTTGTTCCATTAATCGTTTTAGTACTCGCATTATATAGAAAATATGCATCAGTATATTTTTATGAAACGAGACGCAAACTATCAGATTTAAACGCGAAACTTGGTGAATCAATTGAAGGTATGAAAATTATTCAAGTGTTCAACCAAGAACAACGTCTTAAAGCGGAATTTGAAACAATAAATCGTGCGCACTATGATTATATGCTTAAAACGATACGTCTTGATGGATTATTATTGAGGCCAGCGATTACACTTATTTCAACATTATCTATAGTTGCTATTTTGGCTTATTTTGGAATGTTGAGCTTTAAAACCGTGGTTACTGCTGGTACCATTTATGCTTTTATTCAATATATGCAACGTTTTTTTGAGCCGATTAACCAAGTCAGTCAAAATTTAAATATTTTCCAACAAGCAGTTGTGTCTGCTAGCCGTGTATTTCATATGATGGACAATGAGGACTTAGCACCTGTTCAACCTGAAAATGCATCGCGTATTACTGCGGGCCGTATAGAGTTTAAAAATGTGTCATTTAGTTATGATGGGCAGCATGATGTATTGAAAAACATTGATTTCACTGCAGAACCTGGTCAAACAGTCGCACTTGTAGGTCATACTGGTTCGGGGAAAAGTTCGATTATCAACTTGTTTATGCGGTTTTATGAATTTGAACGAGGGGATATTTTGATTGATGGGCAATCAGTAAAAAACATCCCTAAAGGAGAACTGAAATCTAAAATTGGACTAGTGCTACAAGACCCATTTATGTTTTATGGTTCTATCGCGTCTAATATCAAACTATATCATCCAACGATGACATTTGAACAAATTGAAGGTGCAGCCAAATTTGTGTATGCACATGATTTTATTATGAAATTTAAAGACGGTTATGATCATAAAGTGATTGAAAAAGGAAGTACGCTTTCAAGTGGTCAACGTCAATTGATTGCTTTTGCACGTACTATGGCGATAGATCCGAAAATTTTAATTTTGGACGAAGCAACTGCCAACATTGATTCAGAAACGGAAGAACTCATTCAACAGTCTTTAACGAAAATGAGACACGGTAGAACTACACTTGCGATTGCACATCGACTATCAACAATTCAAGATGCGGATTTAATCCTTGTCTTACACCAAGGTGAAATTGTAGAACGGGGATCGCATGATACGTTAATTCAACAAGGTGGTATTTACCAAAAAATGTATCAATTACAACGCAATGGCAAAACGCACTAGCATCTAAAACAGTTGCATTAATCGTAGTAATATTATATTTGGAATCCCGATTTCTTATAAAACAATCGACTATATGTTGCATGTAAAAAGCCTTCAAAGTTCATTTAAAAAATGAATTTTGAAGGCACTTTTGATGAGGTTCATTCATGGATACATTCTTAGTTTCTAACTGCAAAATAGTGATCTTCATCATCGGCGAAGTTAAATACAATGCCACCGTTCATTTCAACTTTTTCGCCAACAGTTACGCCTTTTGACTTTAAGTTATCATATAAAGCATGAATATCTTCCGAAACAAACATTAAAGAAGGCGTACCGGTATCGACGCCCATTTCCATCGCTTCGACTTTTGCTTTATCGTGTAACACAATGGCCGTTTCAGCGTCAGGTGTCGGTTTTAAAATAATGACGCGCATGTCATTCGTCACATCATCAGATACCACGTGGAAATTCAATTTGTCCGTCCAAAACTGTTTTGCATTCTCTTGATCATCGACATATAACATTACTTCTTGTAATTGTGCTATCATGTTGAACTCCTTATGTTTTATTCATTTCAGTATGATGCCCTATTTTAAAGGTTACTGACATCAATTTCAATTGGTCCGTTGCCATCTTTTTGTTCATGTAGCATAACTTTGTTCGGAATCACACGTAATACGACTAAATCAGGATCTTCTTTTGAATCAAAAAAAGTTTTATCTTGTTCTTGCCATAGCCAATCTATTTGCTGTTGATCTGTAACGATCTCAATTGCACCTTCAAGTTCTACATAAGGCAATTGATTGTTCTCTTCGTAACCTAAGAGGACATGTGCTTTAGGATTATGTTTAATTTCTTCAAATTTTGGGGTTTGTTTACTTGTTTTTGTATATAAATCTAGACCATCATTATAAAAAATCATATAACGACTATTTGGTTGATCATGATAAGACGTTGCTAAAACACCGATACGTGAGTGTTCTATAACTTCATTAATTTTTTGAATTGCTTCTTGTTTCATTATATATCACCTCAGTATCATCTACCCATGTCAAGCGATAAAAAAACAAGTTGTGATGCGTAGTCATTACGTTCACAACTTGTTTTTTATTATTTAAATTCACGAGTCGACGGTTTAAAATAATCGTCTGTTTCTTGTTTAATAACTTTGAATAAGAATAAGAGACCTATCAAATTCGGAATCATCATTAATGCATTAGCCATATCAGCGAAAGCCCATACTAAACGCAAGTTTGCTACAGTACCTACAAATGTAGCAACGACATAAATCACTGCGTAAATGACAACAAGTTTTACGCCGAATAAGTATTCAAAACACTTCGCACCATAGACAAACCAAGCGATAATCGTTGAAAATCCAAAGAAGATAACAGAAAGTGACACAACGTATTCACCGATGATACCGAGTGAAGAGGCAAACGCTTTACTTGTGAGCGCACCAGCCTCTAATCCTGGATCATGACTGACACCTGATAGTAGACCACCTGATGGATCCCAAAAACCTGTGACAAGCAATACGAGTGCTGTCATGGTACATACAACAATCGTTACAATAAAAGTACCTGTCATTGCAACAAGTGCTTGAATCACAGGGTGACTCGTTTTGGCATTACCAGAAATAAGTGCGACTGTACCCAGCCCAGCTTCATTTGAGAAGATACCTTTTGATACACCATGTTGGACTGCTTGCATAACCACAATTCCTGAGAAGCCACCAGCAGCTGACACTGGTGTAAAAGCATGCTCAAAAATTAATCCGAACGCTGGAATGATTTTATCGTAATTCATAATGATAATTAAAATAGAAGCACCTATGTATAAAATGGCCATCATCGGCACGAAAAATCCTGCTACATCACTGATACGTTTGATTCCACCAAAAATGATAAAAGAGATGAGTATCACTAATATAATACCAGTAATAAATCCTTGAACATTAAAACTCGTAGACATGACATCTGCGATAGTATTAGATTGTACGCTGTTTCCGATACCTAAAGCGGCAAATGCTCCAAAAACGGCAAATGCAATAGCTAAAAATTTGAACTTTGGTCCTAATCCTTTTTCAATGTAATACATCGGACCACTAATATATTCACCAATCGGGTTCTTATCACGATATTTCATAGCAAGTAAGGCTTCGGCATATTTCGTTGTCATACCGAGTAAACCCACGACCCACATCCAAAAGACAGCACCTGGGCCACCTAATGTAACGGCTGTTGCGACACCAGCAATATTCCCGTTACCAATCATACCTGCAAGTGAGGTCATTAAGGCTTTGAAATTACTAATATCACCCTCACTTTCGTCCGTATCTTTTTTATTAGGAACAAAGGCAAGCTTAAATGCATGACCTAATTTACTGAATTGTAATCCTTTGAGGACGAACGTTAAGAATAATCCCGTACCTACTAATAAAATTAAACTCGGTGCACCCCAAAGAACCGCATTAATTTTATTTAATGATTCTAACACAAAAACCCCTCCATTTGACTTCATTAAAGAAAACGCTTTCATAATTATAAGATAGTTGTTCGTTGCTGTAAATTCATAATTTTTTTAATTAAAAACATGTCAAGCACTACGGACATGTAAAAGGGGTGTGGTTTCACATGTCGATAGACTTGAAAGATGTTTATATAGTTGATGATGCGCATCAATAAGGCCCGAAAAGTAATTCTACGCTTACGTTGGCATCAAAATTCACATTACTAAATTTTACACCCATATGATAAAAATTGCCAATTATATTTGAAAAAAGAGAAAAATAACACTTTTCTATTCATTACTGTTCACAATATTTATTTTAAAAAAGTGATATATGCATATTCAAAGTAGGGTAGAACATCAATCATTTCAATTTTGATTGTGCCTAACGCGTTTCTTTTTGGGGGAGCTTTACCTCATAATGGATTTTCAGTCTTGGCTTAATGCCTCAAAAGTCTCGACTATGAAAGTCATCACAAAAATGTTTTCCTTCACCATTTTTCTCCTCTTATAGATTAAAATTGATACATGAAGATGAATAACAGCCAACAAAAGTTCATGGATGAATGAATTTTTGTTGGCTGTTTTGATATACAGGATGGTTATATCCCAATCCGTTGTTGATTATTTTTTCATATAACGATATGCCATGAGCGCTTTAAG
Organism: Staphylococcus agnetis; assembly: GCF_002901865.1. GTDB lineage: Bacteria > Bacillota > Bacilli > Staphylococcales > Staphylococcaceae > Staphylococcus > Staphylococcus agnetis. The sequence continues at coordinate 25,809 of NZ_PPQF01000026.1, read as the reverse complement.
CATTTCGATTTCTTCTTGCAGGGCTGCACCTTTATTCGTATCGCGGATAAGTTGACGTTCCAATTCTTCGTCTACAACACGTCGTATGGATAATTCGTCCTCACCTGTTTTTAGTACATTTTCTTTTGAGTTAAATTGCTGGTGTGCAACAAGTTGCATGCCAAATGAGTTATATAATAACGTATAGCCAGCGATACCTGTTGTACTTTGATAGGCTTTAGAGAAACCACCATCGATGACAAGCATTTTTCCATTAGCTTTGATTGGGTTTTCACCATCACGCTCTTTAATTGGTGTATGTCCGTTAATGATGCGTCCAGTTTCAGGATCCATATCAAACTCTTTAAGCATCTTTTTGACCATGTTTTCATCTTCACGTAGATGATAGTATGGATTTTTAACTTCTTTATGTGTTGCTTTGTCACTGATGAAGTAACGTTCAAATGTTGTCATTGCTCGTTTTCCAAATAAAGAAGAGTATTTTCCTGTCCATAAATACCAAACAAGGTCAGTCGAAATATCATCTTGTGTTTCAATATCGTTATAGGCTTTCCGCACGTGATATTCAAACTTATCAATGAGCGCATGACCATCATAATATTCACCCTCGATTTCCATACCTTCCATATTGCCATTTTCATCCACTGGTATGCAGCCGTGGATTAATAAGTTTCCATTGTAGCGCAAATAAAGATTTCCTTTTTTCATTAAGAAATCAATATGGCGACGCAACTTTTCAGATTCTTGGAAGGAAATAATTAATTTATCCATCACTTCTTTTTCTTCTTCTAATAGTGCAGTAGGATTTCTAGGGTCAATCGTTTTAAAACATGTATGTTCTAATGGATAGGTCTGACCGTTGATATCTAACGTAAGTTCACGATAATTGATGCGATCTAATATCAGACGACTCTCCATCTCAAACTCAGGACGACGTTTAATGATAGGACCTTCTAATTTAAATTGGATGATTGCGATAGCTTGGTGTATTTTTGTGATTTGTAACTTTTCAGATTCAGACGGTGTTTTTTCAGGATGCTTTTTTGGACGAAAAGCAGGATTATCATCATAATATTTTTCTGCTAACGTTAGTAAAGGTCTTAAGTTAATGCCATAAGCATCTTCTATAATATCTAAATTGTCATAGCGCGCACATATACGGAGTAGGTTGGCAAGACACACTTGAGAGCCAGCATAAGCGCCCATCCATAATGCATCGTGGTTCCCCCATTGAATATCTACAGAATGATAATCAATCAATGTGTCCATAATTTTATCTGGATCAGGACCACGGTCATAAATATCACCAACAACATGTAAATGATCTACCACGAGTCGTTGAATAGTGTTTGATAAGCTAATGATTAATTTATCCGCTTGATGAAGATTAATAATTTGTTCAATGATTGTGTTGTAATACACGTTTTTATTATTGTATTTGTTACTTTTATAAAGCAGCTCTTCAATAATAAATACATAGCGCTTAGGCAATGCTTTACGCAATTTTGAGCGTGTATATTTGGAAGATGTGTAAGTAATTAACTCAAGTAGTTGATGAATCGTACTTGTATACCAAGCATCGCGGTCAGCTTTAGAATTGAATTCACTTTTAATTAACTTAATTTTATCTTCAGGGTAGTAAACTAAGGCAGTAAGCTGATTCATTTCTTGAACTGTTAAGCGGTCATTAAAAATATCATGAATTTTTGCTTTAACATTACCTGATCCATTACGTAAGACGTGCTGAAACGCATTGAACTCACCATGTAAATCGCTCACAAAGTGCTCCGTACCTTTTGGTAGTTCTAGAATGGATTCTAAACTTATAATTTCTGTTGCTACTTTTTCCTCTGAATCATATTTTTCTGCTAGTAAATCAAGATATTGTTTCTTTAATTCAGATTCCTGTATTGATTGCATTCAACTGCCACCTCTAATTCGATTTTATTTAACATTGAAGTTGTTGAAGTGTTGTAACTTCTAATGGATATTTTTAAAAATTATGTATAAAAAAATTAAGCGCTTCCAACTCTATTAAATCACATTTGTGTATGAAATTAAATTCAGAATTACGTGCAAAACGGATTTCATGCATTAATGTGGATTGCGAAAATATTGGGAAGGGTTTAAACTTAAAATGCTATTAGTTAGCAAATCTAACTTTATGGGAGGGGTTTTTTGGCATCTACGACTACGCGGTTATTTACTAAAAACTATATCGTTAATTTTGTGGTGAGTTTATTACTTTACTTAACGATGTATTTATTAATTGTGGTAATCACACAATATGCTGTTGAAAAATACCATATATCTGAAAGTTTGGCAGGTCTTGTCATGGGGCTATTCATTGTAGGTTCACTATTCGGACGTTTTCTTACAGGGCGTTTTATTAACGTTATGGGTCCTAAAAAAATAGTATTGATTGGTCTAGCGGCATTTACAGTGACACAATGTCTTTATTTTATAGAAGGATCATTGATTTTGTTAATGATTGTGCGCTTTTTAAATGGTTTTGCACTAGCTATCGCAACAACTGCGACGGGGACACTCGTTGCGTTATTATCGCCTGTTGAACGACGGGCAGAAGGTATCAGTTTATTTAGTTTGAGTTTAGTTATTGGTGCAGCAATCGGACCATTTGTAGGTTTAATGTTAGCACAACATTATCCGACGTATGTGCTATTTACACTATGTGTAGGTATTGCACTTTGTGCATTTGTATTAGCGTTAACTTTAAATGTTCGTTTTCAAACGCAACCTTTGAAGTCTGAAGATAAGCAGTTTAAACTGTCTCACTTTGTTTCAATCCCTGCATTACCGATTGCAAGTGTGATTTTAATTTGTGGTTTAGGTTATGCATCGGTACTAACATTTATACAAATTTATGCCCAACAACTGCAATTGCTCACATTAGCAGGTTACTATTTCATAGCGTATGCTATCGCATCGATTTTGACGCGCCCACTTATAGGGAAAATAATGGACCGCTATAATGAGAATAAAATTGCATACCCAGCACTTTTGCTTTTTTCTGTAGGGTTAGCGATGCTTGCTGTGCTTTCAAGCAATACGGGGTGGCTGTTATTAACTTCAGGTGCATTACTTGGAATAGGGTATGGTGCGATGACAGCTGTATGTAACGTTGCTGCGATCAAAGTCTCAAACAAAGCACACATAGGAATCGCGACATCTACATTTTATATTGGTTTAGATTTTGGCTTGGGATTTGGTCCATTTTTACTTGGGTTTATAACAACTTCATTAGGGTTCCAAGCAATGTATGGTATAACAGCAATCATTATATTCATGTGTATAGCGCTATATTGGTTTGTACATGGGCGTTATGTCAAACTAAAATAATTTAAAGTAATGCAAAATATTAAATTAAATTAATCTCAGTTATTAATTATAAAAGCTAACTATAATTGGTTAAATCAATTTAAATATTACTTTGATATATGATAAATCTAAATATTGCGACTTCGTTCATAAAATTTTCAAATTTTTATTGTAACCGCTTTCTTGATGTGGTATATTCAAAAAGCTAACTGAATTGGTCATCAGATGACCTAATGAAAAAGAGGGGGCAAATCATGAATCAACTTAAAGAAAAGAGAACAAATATACGTTGGCTGTTTGCAGGGATGTTTTTCTTAATTGGGGTCATTGCATATATGGACCGAGCTAATATTTCATATATCGCAACACCAATGATGGAAGATTTAAACTTAACTAAAACACAATTTTCGCTTCTTGCGACATTTTTCTCACTCGGTTATGCTTTAATGCAAGTACCATCAGGATTTTTAGCAGAAAAATTTGGTCCGAAAAAGATGCTTTCAATTGCATTGGTTTGGTGGAGTGCATTCACAATTTTAACAGGGGTTATAAAAAATCACGGGGTATTATTTGCAGTACGTTTCTTATTTGGTGTTGGGGAGGCACCTATGTATCCGTCTAATGCTGTATTTAATACGTTCTGGTTTGCAAAAAATGAAAAAGGGCGTGCATCAAGTGCATTGTTAGCAGGATCCTATTTTGGACCTGTACTTGCGCCATTTATTACGGTGGCAATTTACAACACTTTCGGTTGGCAAGCGGTTTTCATTATATTTGGTATTGTTGGTTTTCTAATTGCTTTATTATGGGCAATTATTGCGAAAGATTTACCAGAACATCACAAAATGGTCAATGATGCTGAAAAGCTTTATATTATGGAAAACCGTGACGTAGTACAAACTGAAAAATCAACAGCACCATGGGGGCGCTTTTTCACAAGATTTAGCTTTTATGCTATTGCGGCTCAGTATTTTGTAGTACAGTTTGTCATCACTTTATTTTTAATTTGGTATCCGACATATTTAATTGATCAATATAAAATTGACACATTAACGATGAGTAAGCTAGCAGGTATTCCATGGTTACTCATGTTTATTTTAATCATGGTTGGTGGTGCCATTTCAGATAGAATTTTAAGTTCAGGAAAGTCGAGATTTATCGCACGTGCTTCAATCGCAATCTTTGGATTTGTAGTATTTGGTATTTCATTGTATTTTGCGGTTAATGCCACATCATTAGCAATGAATATAACATGGATGTCATTTTGTTTAGCTGGTGTTGGCTTATCGATGGTAATGAGCTGGGCTTCAGCCACTGATATTGGACGTAACTTCTCTGGATCAGTATCAGGATGGATGAATCTATGGGGGAACATTGGTGCAATGTTAAGCCCAATCGTTGCGGCGGTATTAGCAGATAGCATCGGTTGGAAATCAACGTTATTATCCATGCTTATCTTAGTCGTGATTGCAATCATTTTATGGTTCTTCGTGAAACCTGACCAACCACTGGTACAAGATGAAGCAGAACAAATATAATTCTTAATGTCGGGTTAGGACATAGCAGACCTGTTAATCACAAAAACCAACAAAGTTCATTTGTACATGAACTTTGTTGGTTTTATTTATTTATATAAATCGATTTAGTCTACTATGATGCATTGTGATTGATCCCTTACCCGAGACTTCTGAGGCATTTAGCCGCAACCGAAAATATATAAGGCAGTAGCTGACTGGATTGCGTATGCGCTTAAAAGCTTTCCGCAACTTAGGCTATTGACCACCTATTCACGTATGTTCATAGATGTACTGAAGACGTAATTCATTTCATTCCTAACGTCTTCATGCACCGGCGGGCATTACAACGAAATCAATTAGGCTTCTGTAATGCTCCCTAGTTGAGGTAAGGCGTCTAGAAAAGCGTGGCGTTAGGGACAATCATAGGTTTAATGATTTATGTCTTATATACAAATTTAGTCTATATGTGTCGCCCCGACTTTTTTAATGAAATGTCAATGTATAAATGATTCGTTTCACATTTTAATATGGTAAAATATAAATGATTCTATCATAGAAAGGCGTTTAGCATATGAAGCGATTATCTCGAGTGATGATGCCTTTAATAGGTGTATTACTGATATTAGGTGGTTTATATTTAGCATTTCGACCACAAATTGATACGTATTTTACTAAAAAAGAAAATGATAAGAAAATAGAACAATATGAAAGTAATCAAAAAAAAGCAACCGCACCGCAACAAATTGAAATTCCTAAAGATAAATCACAAGTTGCAGGCGTATTGTCCATCCCTTCTGTAGATATTAATGAACCAGTGTATCCAGGGCCAGCAACACCACAACAATTAGAACGAGGTGTCAGTTTTGCAGAAGAACGTGAATCCTTAAGCGATCAAAATATCGCGATTGCAGGTCACACGGATTATGCTTTGAATTATCAGTTTACGAAATTGCACGATGCAAAAAAAGGGGATGACGTCTTCTTTACGGTAGGTAAAGAAAAGCGTAAATACAAAATTACATCAATTAAGGATGTAGACCCATACGCAGTTGAAGTGCTTAATGAAATGAAAAAAGATAAACATCAACTGACGTTAATTACGTGTGATGATTATGATGAAAAAACTGGTAAATGGTTAAAGCGCAGTATCTATGTTGCTGAACAAGTAGCGTAAGTGTATCAAATAAGGGTTGAGACGGTTTGTCTCGACCCTATTTATGTCGTATAAGGAGCGTGTGAAAATGAAACGTTTACTCATTGCACCAGACTCATTTAAAGAAAGTATGTCTGCCCTAGAGGTAGCAAATGCAATTGAACGGGGTTTTAGACGCGTGTTTAACGATACGTGGATGATTGACAAAATACCTATGGCAGATGGTGGTGAGGGCACGTCACAATCATTACATGATGCGTTAAATGGACGGTGGCGCACAGTGACGGTAACCGGTCCTCTTGCTCATCCTGTTGATGCCACATATAGTATAGGGAATAAAGGGCGTACAGCGGTCATTGAAATGGCACAAGCGTCCGGTTTAGAGTTAGTACCGCTACATTTACGAAACCCTTTAATCACGACGACTTACGGAACGGGGGAACTCATCATAGATGCGCTGAATCAAGGCGTCACGCATTTGATTCTTGGTATTGGTGGTAGTGCCACCAATGATGGTGGTGCAGGTTTAATACAAGCTTTAGGTGGACAATTGCGAGATGGCTGTGGAAAAACGATACCCTATGGTGGTGGCGCGCTACAGCAACTTGCTTCAATCGATATCTCGACGTTAGATGAACGGCTCAAAGCAGTGAAAATAGATGTTGCTTGTGATGTTGACAATCCTTTGTTAGGTGACCGTGGTGCAACAGCTGTGTATGGTCCTCAAAAAGGTGCAACATCGGCTCAATGTGAGCAATTAGAACGTGCATTAATGCATTTTAGTAAAATAATTCACAAAACATTAAACAAAGATGTTTCAAATGTTCCAGGAGCAGGCGCAGCAGGTGGTTTAGGCGCAGGGTTGCTCGCAACATTAAACGTTCAACTTAAACCAGGCATCGAAGTGGTACAAGCTGCTACTCAGTTCGAGTCTCATGTGAAAGCTTGTGATCTTGTGGTAACGGGTGAAGGAAAGATAGATGGTCAATCCATTTATGGCAAAACACCTATAGGCGTGGCCAAAGTGGCACAAGCACATCACAAGCCAGTCATCGCAGTGGCAGGGACGCTAGGTGAAGGATATGAAGCGGTGTATGAACATGGTATCGATGCCGTCTTTTCAATTGCGTCTCGACCAATGCCATTGTCAGATGCGTTATCTAGAGGACCAGAATTACTAGAACGATGGGCATTTGATATGGCTCAGGTGCTAAGTTTAAAAACATAAACAATATTATCGTTTCGCTTTAGTTAATAACTTTTCAATATGCAAATGATACGATAAAGTAATCGCCTTCAAAACACATCAGTGGATGTCGTTTGAAGGCGATTTTTAACGATTGTGCAATTATTTCGTTTCAGTTTCGCTTTGTTGAACTTTAGGGAACAATACATGATTTTCTAAATGTACATGATCATGTGTTTCTTTTTCTAACGCTTCAAGACGCGTATACACTAATCTCCATGTACCGCATGCTTCCATAGGGGGTTGGTAGTCATTTGTAAGACGACGCATGTGTTCTAATTTAGCACCTGCACCTGTATGATCATCGACAAGCGACTGAATTGCTGCATCAAGATGTTCGACGTGCTGTCCTTGATGCGCCTCAACAAGTTTTGGAAATGCTTGATGATCTTCTTCATCCGTATGGGTAAGCATTGCAGCTTTAAAATCATCATAAACCTCTTTTAATTCAACTAAGTGAGGATGATTAGGTCCATGTACTCGTGCTAATTTTGTCACGTAAGGCGTTAGTTGTTTGAATTCTTCTTTTAACGTTTCGTGATAGCGTGCTTGAATATATTGCACAAGTGAAGGTACATCTAAGTAACTAGGGTTAATACCCTCTCCTTGTAAATGGCTTGCAGCTTCGAGTTTATCCATTAATTCGGGTAGTTCTATACGCTTGGCTTGGGTAGCAGCCTCTTCAATTGAAACTTGGCCTCCGCAACAAAAATCTATACCATATTGACGAAATACGTCTGCTGTTTTAGGGTATTTCGTCACAACGTCAGCAACACGTTCTTGTGCTTGAATCATGAGATATCTTCCTTTCTTCATTATGTTATCTATAGTTTAAAATTTTTGGCATAATAGCACTATTAGGGAAATATCTATAATCATTGTGGAAAAAGGCTTATTTTGTAAATTAAGCGTACGCATAGTAAACGATTAAAAATAAAAAACTTTTAATTAACATGAATGATTTTAATTGAAGATTGTGATAAGATAACGAAAGAGGTTTGTAAACGCTTACATTCCGTCGTTACATCTTTTTTCAAAGGGGTAATATAGTCTTAGTACATATATTTTATGGGAAGAGATGTATGTATAGGGTACGAGCGATCACACAAAGGAGGAATGGAAATGATTTTTGAACGAATGGAGCAAGCAGATTACGAGCAATTGGTGTTTTGTCATGATAAGGCGAGTGGTTTAAAAGCGATTATTTGTATTCATGACTCTACACTCGGACCAGCTTTAGGAGGATGTCGTTTTTGGAATTATCAATCAGAAGAGGACGCAATTGTTGATGTTATGCGTCTTGCGAAGGGCATGACGTATAAAAATGCTGCGGCTGGACTGAATCTAGGTGGTGCCAAAACAGTTGTAATCGGTAATCCCAAAACGGATAAATCAGAAGCTTTTTTTAGAGCTTTAGGGCGTTATATTAATAGCCTTGATGGCCGTTATATTACTGCAGAGGATGTGGGTACAACGGTTGAAGATATGGATATGATTTTTCAAGAGACACCTTATGTTTGTGGTGTAAGTGAATCTTACGGTTCTAGTGGAAACCCTAGTCCGATGACTGCATTAGGTGTCTATTATGCGATGAAACGTACAGCTAAAGAAGTGTTTGGTACCGATCATTTAGAAGGTAAGACTGTTGCGGTTCAAGGCGTCGGTAATGTCGCTTATCATATGTGTAAGTTTTTACATGAAGAAGGCGCATCACTCATTGTAACGGACATTAATGAAGAGGCAGTACAACGCGCTGTAGATGCCTTTGGTGCCAAAGCTGTTCACATCGATGACATTTATAGTGTGGATGCGGATATCTTCGCACCATGTGCACTGGGTGGTATCCTGAATAGTGAAACGATCCCAACATTAAAAGTTAAAATGATTTGTGGTAGTGCGAATAACCAATTACTTGAGGACGATACACATGGTCAAATGTTAAAAGATCGTGGTATTTTATATGCACCAGATTTTGTAGTTAACAGCGGTGGTGTGATTAATGTTGCCGATGAATTAAATGGTTACAATCGTGAACGTGCTACAAAAAAAGTTCAAGGTGTCTATGATCAAATGGATAAAATTTTTACGATTGCGAAGGAACAGGATATCTTGCCTTTACAAGCAGCTGAACATTTAGCTGAAGCACGTATAGAAGCAATGATGCGTGTGCATAGTAAATTCTCTGCAAAACCTAACAATCAAATTAATCGCTAATACAGAAAATATTAAGTTTCAAATTTACTAGAAAATCAGTTGAAAGTGTGTCAACAAAGGCACACTTTTTTTAATTCGTATATTTGTGATAAAATTCACAAAAGGTCTATTGAATTTTTCTGAATTTTACTTTACGCTACATAGTATACATCGTATGCATTCGCGATAGAATAGACAGCATTAAGTGTCTAAATACATAGACGATGAGAAAGGGGAATGCAGATGGAAACAACGGAGAAAAAGATGACCTTTAAAACGTTTAGTTTTAATGTATTAAATGGTTTAGCGGTCGCCATTGTGGCAGGTTTAATACCGAATGCGGTATTAGGTGGATTGTTTAAATATTTAAGTCAGTATGCGGATATTTTCAACACATTGTTTTATGTTGTCATGGGTATTCAATTTATGCTCCCGATGATGGTGGGCGTGCTTATTGCCATACAATTTAAATTATCTGCACTGGCAACAGTGATTGTAGGCGCTGCATCATATGTTGGTTCAGGTGCCGCAAAAGTCACTGAAACAGGGTGGCAAATCGTCGGTATCGGTGATTTAATCAACACAATGATTACAGCCGCTTTAGCTGTGTTACTTGTCTTATGGTTAGAAGATCGTTTAGGAAGTTTGAAAATTATCTTATTGCCTATCCTTGTAGGTTGTATTCCTGGTCTTTTTGGTGTTTTTACACTTCCATATGTCAGCAAGATAACGTTAGCCATTGGGGAATTAATTAATACGTTCACGACGCTTCAACCGGTACTGATGTGTATATTAATTGCAGTTTTATTTTCATTTATTATCGTATCACCAGTATCAACAGTCGCAGTAGGTTTGGCTATCGGAATTTCTGGAATGGCAGCAGGTGCAGCAACAATCGGGGTTGCGACAACGGGCATAGTGTTATTTTTATGTACATTGAAAGTGAACAAAATTGGAGTACCGATTGCAATTTTGTTAGGTGCTATGAAAATGATGATGACCAACGTGATTCGTTATCCGATTATGTTATTGCCTATTGGCTTATCTGCCGCATGTGCTGGCGCTGCTGGAGGCATTATTGGTATTGTAGGTACGAAAGAAGCAGCCGGTTTTGGCTTGGTTGGTCTTGTAGGACCGATTAAAGCGATAGAAATGTTAGATGGCCCAGTAGCGATAAATATCTTTTTAGTGGCTTTGGTATTTGTTATTATACCAGGGGTTGTAGGGTTTATTTTAAACTTAATATTCACAAAAGTATTGAAACTCTACTCGAATGATATTTATAAATTTTTAGCAGCAGAAGAAACGAAATCATAATAAAAGAGGTTGGGATATAAATTATTAAACTTTTGATTGTCCCTAACGCCTCGCTTTTCTAGGCGCCTTACCTCAACTAATTTTGAGAGCAAAAATCCAGGAGATTTTTGCTCTCAAAATGGATTTTCGGTTGCGGCTTAATGCCTCAGAAGTCTCGGCTAAGGGATCAATCACAATTCATCATAGTGTCCATCAATACGTCAAAATTTAATAATATAGATAAGTAATAGCCAGCAAAGTTTCATGTAAATGAATTTTGTTGGCTTATTTTTGTTATGTCTCAGCCACTTTCCTATGTGCATATTGTGATCTATGAGTCGCGTTATACGCATTAAATTGATAAATCCTATGCACGGTCATGAGCAAGATGTCTAAGCGTAGAGGTTATCATCAATTAAAAGTCGTCACAATTTAATGGCTGAATGGCATCAAAAACTTTTATATAGAAAAAGCCCGGAACCATTTGTCTATGCTTCCGGGCGAATCATTAAAGGAGTGATGTTAGTATTTTACTTTTTGTGTACACAAACTAGGGGGAGGGTAAATCCTAGTTTGTATGGACGCAAGATGAATTACTTGGCTAAAGATTTCATCGACGCAGTCCCTTTGAATTGAATAAGATCATAGGCTTTCTGAACGTCTTCATCTGTTGGGGGCGCAACAGATGAGAGTTGATATGGAACGCCAAGTGCTTGCCATTTATGCACGCCGAGTTCATGGTAAGGGAGTATTTCGAACTTTTCGACGTTATCAAGTGAATTAATAAACGCACCTAATTTTTTCAAGTCTTCAGGGGCATCTGTCAGACCTGGGACAAGTACATGACGAATCCAAATAGGTTGATTGTGTGCATTCAAATATTGAATGAATTTCAATATAGGCTTATTTGACTTTCCTGTTAAATGCCGGTGTTTGTCGTCATCGATGTGTTTAATATCAACCATAAACAAATCAGTATGTTGGCGTAACGTTTCAAAATGTTTCTTAAATGCATCTGTATCATTGGCACAGCCTAAAGAAGTATCGACACAGGTGTGAATGCCATGTTCATGACACAGTTTGAATAATTCAGTAATAAACGGCATTTGAAGTAGGGGCTCTCCACCGCTTACCGTTACACCACCACCAGAACTTTGAAAGTAGGGAAGATAAGGCGTGATCTCATGAATAAGCTCATCTGCTGTTGCTCGTCGTGAGGGGGTGTTCACTTTCCAGGTGTCAGGGTTATGACAGTATAAGCAGCGCAGCAAACATCCTTGTAAAAATAGGATATAGCGTAGGCCTGGACCATCTACTGTTCCTAGACTTTCTACTGAATGAATATGTCCTTGAATCATTGATATCTCCCCGTTTTCAAAAGCGTTAGTTAAAATTTAGCGTTAGTTAAAATTTGTGTTACATAGACTCGTGGAATGTTCTTGAAATGACATCAAGTTGTTGTTCACGTGTCAATTTAATAAAGTTTACTGCGTAACCAGAAACACGTACTGTAAGTTGTGGGTATTCTTCTGGATGCTCCATTGCATCTAGTAATGTTTCACGGTTAAATACGTTAATGTTTAAGTGATGACCATGTTGCATCGCATAACCATCTAAAATACTTACTAAGTTTTGTTGTTGCGTATCGTCTTCTTTACCTAATGATTTAGGAACGATACTAAATGTGTTCGAAATACCATCTTTACAACAATCGTATGGTAATTTTGCTACGGATGATAATGAAGCAAGTGCACCGTGTTCATCACGACCATGCATTGGGTTCGCACCAGGTGCAAATGGTTCGCCTGCTTTACGACCGTCTGGTGTGTTACCTGTTTTCTTACCATATACGACGTTAGATGTGATTGTTAATACACTCATAGTATGTTCAGACTCACGGTATGTTTTGTGCTTACGTAATTTTCTCATGAAGCTTTCAACAAGTTGAACAGCAATGTCATCTACACGTGAATCGTTGTTACCATATTTTGGATATTCGCCAGTTGTTTCGAAGTCAACAACTAAGCCATTTTCATCACGAATTGTTTTTACAGTTCCATATTTGATTGCTGATAATGAGTCAGCAGCTACTGACAGACCCGCGATACCTGTTGCCATTGTACGGTGAACATCTGTATCGTGAAGTGCCATTTCAATACGTTCATAGCTGTATTTATCATGCATATAGTGAATGACGTTAAGTGAGTTAATGTAAACACCAGCAAGCCATTCCATCATTTCATCAAAGCGTGCATAGACTTCATCATAATCTAACACTTCTGACTCGATGGCTTTGAAGTTCGGTGCAACTTGTTGACCTGATTTTTCATCTTTACCACCGTTAATCGCATACAGTAATGTTTTCGCAAGGTTGGCACGTGCTCCAAAGAATTGCATTTGTTTACCAATTCGCATTGCTGATACACAACATGCGATACCGTAGTCATCACCATAGCTTTCACGCATTAAATCATCATTCTCATATTGGATAGAACTTGTTTTAATACTCATTTTTGTACAGTACTTTTTGAAGTTCTCTGGTAAGCGAGTTGACCATAATACAGTTAAGTTTGGTTCAGGTGCTGGGCCTAAGTTATCAAGTGAATGTAAGAAACGGAAAGAGTTTTTCGTTACCATTGCACGACCGTCTAAACCAACACCACCAATCGATTCAGTTACCCAAGTTGGATCGCCTGAGAATAACTCATTGTAATCTGGTGTACGTGCGAATTTTACAAGACGTAATTTCATAATGAAATGGTCGATAATCTCTTGAACTTCAGACTCAGTAATCGTACCATTGTCTAAATCACGTTGAGCATAAATGTCTAAGAATGTTGACGTACGACCAAGACTCATCGCAGCACCGTTTTGTTCTTTAATTGCAGCAAGATAAGCAAGGTATAACCATTGAACGGCTTCCTTGAAGTTTTCAGCTGGACGGCTTAAGTCAAAACCGTAGATATTACCTAATTCTTTTAATTCTTTTAAAGAGCGGTATTGTTCAGACAATTCCTCACGTAAACGGATGATATCTTCTGACATTGTCGTTGATAGATTTTCAAAGTCTTTTTGTTTCTCAGCCATTAAGAAATCTACACCGTAGAGTGCGACACGACGGTAGTCGCCAATAATACGACCACGGCCATAAGCATCTGGTAATCCAGTAATAATTCCTGCTTTACGACATGCTAACATTTCTTTAGAGTATGCATCGAACACACCTTGGTTATGTGTTTTACGATAGTCAGTGAAAATACGTTCAGTTTCTTTATCTAATTCATAGCCATATGCTTCGCAAGCCGCTTTAGCCATACGAATACCACCAAAAGGTTGCATTGAACGTTTGAATGGCTTTTCAGTTTGTACCCCAACAATTTGTTCAAGCGATTCATTTAAGTAACCTGCGTCATGCGATGTAATTGAAGATGGAATTTTTGTATCCATATCCCACATGCCACCACGTTCACGTTCTTCTTTTGAGAGTGTCATGACTTGGTCCCAAAGTTGTTTTGTAGCTTCTGTAGGGCCTTCTAAAAATGAGTCATCACCTGTATAGCCTGTGAAGTTCAGTTGTATGAAATCACGGACATCAACACGATGAGACCAGAGTCCCGTCTTAAAACCTTTCCAAGCATTTGTTTGTGTTTTCGCTTCATAAATCATGATCAAACCTCCATTGTTCATCATTTCACAATCAGTATATCAACTCATGTGAAATATATCACGTAAATTTTGAAAGCGTTTGCGCATTGTCATTATTTGTATATATTTTGTATATAAAACTGACACAATTGTTTTTTAATATTGGTATTTGTATTTTTAGGAAGTACATTCAAAACAATTAAATGATTGTGCGAGTTTAAAAGTCTTGAAATTTTTTAACATTTAAATAGGAAAAAAGAAGTTCTAATTATATAGAGAGGCATCGACATCACTATACTCACAATGTGCTTTTAAATGATAAGCATATCATGTGTGATGTCTCTCACTTTGTTATACCATGGCATTATCAAATGATTGGAGGTTATCGATATGGGAAAAACATTTGTACTTGGTGCGAATGGCGGTGTTGGACGCCATCTCGTGCAATTGTTGAAAGAGAACCACCAAGATTTTACTGCAGGTGTACGACAAGCATCTCAAAAAGAAGCTTTAGAAGTAAAGGGGATAAAAGCGACACAGATTGATGTAGAGCATGACAGTATAGAAACATTGCAATCAAAACTTGAAGGATATGATCAAGTCGTATTTTCCGTAGGTTCTGGCGGCAAAACGGGTGCTGATAAAACCATTGCTGTCGATTTAGATGGGGCTGTTAAAGTGATAAAAGCATGTGAAGATGCAAACATCTCTCATTTTGTCATGGTTTCTACTTGGGATTCTCGACGTGAAGCGATTGATGCTGGTGGTGATTTAAAACCATATACAATTGCAAAACATTATGCAGATGATTATTTAAGACGTAGTCACATTACAGCGACAATTGTGCACCCAGGTGGCTTAACAAACGCGCAAGGCAGTGGGAGTGTAAGTATAGCATCATTATTTGAAAAACCAGATAAACGCGAAATTTCACGGGAAAATGTAGCACGTGTACTGTTTGAAATCATTACGCAATCAAAACATCAAGGAAAAGAATTTCAAGTTCTTGATGGTGACCAACCTGTGGGAGAAGCTTTAGATAACATACACGTTTAGTGTCTTTTCTGAGAAGACACTAAAGATGTATGTATATACAGAATAACCTATGATGATCGTTTTTATGCTTCATCAGGCTATTCTGTATTTTTTTAGGATAATGACCATCTGTAAACAACAATTTTTTAAAAAAGTTTATTGAATTTCTTTATTGCGTTAAATAGCTTTAAATCCCTTGATACGACTGATATACATGCAGTTCTTGTATATTAAAAACACACTAGTATTCTTATTTAATTATGTTCCGCCACGCATATTGTTATTGACAAAATTGTCTGACAAATATGATAATTAATGTTAATAACATCAAATATGAGAAGGGGGAACGCGAATGAAAGCGAAACTGAATGTGTTTGTAATGATTATTGCGTGCTTAGTTTTAGTGTTAAGTGCGTGCGGTAAGGGTGATTCTGGATCAGGTGAGACGAAGAGTAAAACAGGGAAAAGTGATGCAAAAGGTGGCACACTAAACGTAGGTTTGGCTGCAGCGCCTGAAGGGAATTTTCAATCTGTTTTTGCAGGTTCAACAAGTGACTCTGATGTTATTAGTTATTTTAATGATAGTCTTGTTGAATTTGACAAAGAATTAAACATTAAACCTAAGATTTTGTCGTGGGAACAAAAAAAAGGTGACGATCTTACATATAAGTTTAAAGTGAAAAAAGGTATTAAATGGCATGATGGCAATGATTTTACAATTAACGACTGGCTATTTACATTAGAAACAATTGCGGATCCAGATTATGATGGCCCACGTTATAACGGGGTCGAAATCATTGAAGGGGCAGATGCAAAACATAAGGGTGAAGCAAATTCGATTTCTGGAATTAAAAAGATTGATGACTATACGGCTGAAATTAAATTTAAAGAACATAAAGCCAATAATTTACTTGAATTATGGACGAGCGCACCATTAAGTGAAAAGATTTTTAAAGATATCCCTGTAAAAGAAATGGGTAAATCTGAGGCTGTACGTAAAAATCCAATTGGTATCGGACCATACAAAGTGAAGAAAATTGTTGATGGCGAGTCTGTTGAGTTAGAAAAGTTTAAAGACTATTGGCAAGGTGAACCTAAGCTTGACAAAGTTAATTTACGTGTGATTGAACAAACGACGATGACACAAGCGTTAGAAAAAGGTGAAATTGATATGGCACAAGTGACGGCACCTATCGCAAAAGAAATTAAAGATAATGGTGCTGAAGGGGTCAACTTATTAGAATCGCCATCTACGTCATATGCGATTATCGGTTTTGTATTACATGATTATGATAAGAAAACTCAAACAATTGGAAAAGAACGTCCGAAATATCAAGATAAAAAATTACGTCAAGCGATGGCACATGCGATTAACCGTAAAGAGTGGATTGATGCATTTTTCTATGGCTATGGTAAGCCGTTAAATGGTTTAATTCCTTCTTCTCATTGGAGTGGTGCTAAAGAAGGTGACGTTCACGAATATAACTATGATGTTAAAAAAGCGAAAAAGCTTTTAGATGAAGCGGGTTATAAGGATAAGGATAAAGACGGATGGCGTGAAGGACCAGATGGTAAACCATTTGTTGTAAACTTAAAACATTATGCTGGTTCAAATCCAACATTTGAACCACGTACGGCTGCTATCAAAGGATATTGGGAAAAAGTAGGCTTAAAAACGAAAACTGAAATGGTAGAATTTGGTAAGTTTGGACAGGATTTAGAGAATTCAACGAAAGATATGGAGTCATATTTTAGAAGTTGGCAACAAGGGGCAGATCCTGATCCATCTGGACTTTATAAATCTACAGCGCTGTGGAATGAATCTCGTTATAACAATCCAAAAGCAGACAAATTATTAAAAGAAGCATTGGATACGAAAGTTGTCGGAGATGACAAAGAGAAACGTAAAGCCAAATATTTAGAATGGCAAAAAATCATGGCTGAAGACGTACCAGTCATTCCAATCGCTGAATTAAAAGATATTACAGCGGTGAACGATAAAGTGAAAAACGTTGAAGTTGGTTTAAATGGTTCGAACCCAATTTATGAGTGGACAGTTGAAAAGGATAAGTAATACCAAACAAACGGATTGGGCGTATTGAGCGCTCAATCCATTTGTATATCTACAAACATGTAATAATCGAAATAATCTAATGAGCAACACATACGTAAAACTTGCACAAAAGGGGGGATCTAATGATGACAGAGAAGCATCTATTAGAGGTTAAAAATTTAAGTACAGGTTTTGATATTAATGGTAAGAACTATAACGCGATTTCCAAGGTGAGTTTAACTTTAAAACGTGGTGAAGTCATGGGCATTGTCGGCGAATCAGGTTCAGGTAAATCCGTACTGAGCATGTCTATTCTACGTTTACTTCCAGATAAAATAGGCTCGATTAATGAAGGTGAAGTGTATTACAAAGGAAAGCGGATTGATAATATACCGATGACAGAATTAAATCAAATTCGTGGCAAAGAACTTGCAATGATATTTCAAGAACCGATGACATCTTTAAATCCAGTGTTTACCATTGGAAATCAACTGATTGAAATGATGGTTTTACATTTGAAGATTTCAAAAAAAGAAGCGGAATCAAGAGCAATTGAATTGTTAAAGCAAGTGGGCATTCCACGTGCTGATAAAGTCATTCATGAATATCCACATCAACTGTCAGGAGGTATGCGCCAACGTGTCATGATAGCGATGGCAATATCTTGTGAACCTGAATTATTAATTGCAGATGAACCAACGACAGCGCTAGATGTAACGGTACAGGCTCAAATTTTAGAATTGCTTAAAAAAATTCAGAGTGAAACAAATATGGGCATTATCTTTATTTCACATGATTTAGGTGTGATTTCAGAAATATGTGACACAGTGGCTGTTATGTATGCGGGGAAAATTGTTGAACGTGCTCCTGTTAAAGATATTTTTAAAACACCCAAACATCCTTATACAAAATTGTTGTTAAAAGCAATTCCACGTTTAGATCAAAAACAAGACCGATTAGAGACGATCAAAGGGACGGTTCCTAATTTAGATGAACTTCCAGAGGTGGGGTGTAGTTTTGCGAACCGATGCCCATATGCGATGCCGTCTTGTACGGCCGTAAATCTTAAAACAAGTGTGATTAATGCGTCACACAAAGTGTCTTGTCATTTGTACGATGAAGCGGTGATGCGTAAGGAGGGGAAAGTGAATGTCTAATGACTATGTTTTAGAAGTAAAAGACTTAAAACAGTACTATCCAATCAAAGGGGGAGTGTTTCAACGTAAAATCGGTGAAGTGAAAGCTGTCGATGGCATTTCATTTAATGTTAAAAAGGGGCAAACAGTTGGCCTTGTAGGGGAGTCTGGTTGTGGAAAATCATCAGCAGGACGCACCATTTTACGGTTACAAAATGTGACATCAGATGAAATTCATTTTTGTGGTAAGGATATTACAAAACTTCGTGGGAAAGCATTACGCGAAGCGCGCAAAGGGTTCCAAATGGTTTTCCAGGATCCATATGCGTCATTAAATCCTATGCAAATGGTTGGCGATATTGTTGGAGAACCTATTCGTAACTTTTATAAAAAATCACAAAAAGAAATTGAACGTGAAGTGAAAGATTTATTATTACGTGTTGGTTTGAATGAGCAGGCGTACTATAAATATGCGCACGAGTTTTCAGGCGGTCAGCGTCAACGTGTTGGTATCGCACGCGCCTTAGCTTTAAAACCGAAACTTATCATTGCGGATGAACCTGTCAGTGCGTTGGATGTATCTGTACAATCACAAGTGTTAAACATTATGGATGAACTTCAAGAAGAATTTGGTTTGAGTTATTTGTTTATCGCACATGATTTGAGTGTGGTGAAACACGTGAGTGATTATATATGTGTAATGTATCTAGGACATATTGTCGAACAAGGACCAGCCGATGATATATATAATCATCCACAACATCCGTATACACAGTCTTTAATTTCAGCTATTCCGGAAATTAAACCTGGAGAAAAGAAAGAGCGTATTCTTTTGCAAGGAGACCTACCATCACCGAGTGACCCACCTAAAGGATGTCCTTTTCATACGCGATGTCCCGTTGCAAAACCGGAATGCGCAAAGCAAAAACCTGCTTACCGTGTAGTAGGGGAAGAACATTATGCAGCATGTATTCTTTTAGAGGATGAGGTGATGGTGAAATGACAACTTTAATTATTAGACGTTTTTTATTAATGATCCCGCTTTTGATAGGGATGTCGATTGTTATCTTTGTACTTGCAAAATTACAACCTGGTGATGCGTTTACAGGACAAATGAATCCTAATATAGATGCGAAGTATTATGAAGAACAACGTGAAAAGTTAGGGTTTAATGAACCCATTCACATCCAATATTTAAAATGGGGAGAAAATGTTCTAAAAGGGGAACTCGGCGATTCCATTCGATATAAACGTCCAGTCATGGACTTAATCAAAGAACGTATGCCGAATACTGTTTTGTTAGGTGTTACAAGTATCGTGATTACATATCTTGTCGCTTTTCCACTAGGTATACTATCTGGACGGAAACCGTATAGTGGACTGGACTATGGTGTTCAGTTTTTGAATTATTTAATGCTTGCGATTCCGTCTTTTGTGGCAGGGGTTTTTGCTATTTACATTTTCGCATTTCAACTCGGCTGGTTTCCGTTTTCAGGTTCCGTCGCAATTGGACTTGAAGAAGGCTCATTCGCTTACTACATGAGTAAGTTATACCATGCGATATTACCTGGTACGGTATTAGGGTTACTTTCTACCGCAAGTTATGTACAATTTTTAAGAAATGACATTATTGAAAATTCACGAAAAGATTATATTCGTACAGCGCGAGCGAAAGGGCTTTCAGAATCTAAAATTTACAATAAGCACATTTTACGAAACTCTATCATTCCTATAGTGACATTTTTTGGTGCCGATGTCCTATCCGTTTTTGGTGGTGCAGTCATAACTGAAACGATATTCTCATATCCAGGAATTGGTAAATTATTAATCGATTCTATTGGAGGGAAAGATTATCCATTAATGATGGCACTGCTCCTATTTTTCTCATTTTTAGGTTTACTCGCAAATCTGATATCGGATATTACGTATAGTATTGTAGATCCGAGAATTAAGAGTAATTAGGAGGGGTATTATGGCTGAAAAAATTAAAGTTAAAAATCGTTCACCGTTAGCCATTGCGCGCCAAAAGTTTTTGAAAAATAAACCTGCGATGGCAGCGAGTATTATTTTAATATTAATATTCTTTATTTCTTTAATCGCACCATTTATCGCTCCTTTTGATCCGAACTTACAAAATTTAGTTATGATTAAAAGCGATATGTCAGCACAACATTGGTTAGGGACAGATTCAGGTGGTCGTGATATCTTCAGTCGCTTGTTATATTCTGGCCGTGTTTCCTTATTATTTGGTCTGGTTACGACAATTGGTCTTATGATTATCGGGGTACTGATTGGTATGATTTCTGGATATTACGGTGGTTGGGTTGATACGATACTGATGCGTTTTACAGAATTTGTAATGTTATTCCCATTTATTCCATTCGCTGTGGTATTAAATGCAACGTTCAGTGGCAAAATCGAAAACCAATATGGATCTGCCATTGTACTTGCTGCTGTATTAATCGCATTATCGTGGGTAGGTGTTGCGCGTATTGTACGTGGTAAAGTAATGCAAGAGAAAGAAAATGAATACTTTTTAGCAGCGCAATCTATTGGTACACCTGTTTTCAAAATTTTATTTAAGCATTTGCTACCAAACATATTAAGTGTCATTATCGTTCAAGCCACGTTACTATTTGCAGTACAAATTGTAGCAGAGGCTGGTTTGAGTTTCCTAGGTTTCGGTATCGACAAAACCGTTCCAACGTGGGGGAATATGTTAAGCGATGCGCAAGAAGGGGATATTTTAAGAGGAAAGCCATGGATATGGATGCCACCAGCACTAGCCATTACAACAACCATCTTATGTATTAATTTTATTGGTGAAGGATTAAAAGATGCTTTAAATCCAAAATCCAGACGATAATGTTACAAAGCACATTGAGACGCTTTGCTTGAAATCAAAAGTGACGTATTTACGTTTT
>NZ_PPQF01000026.1:0-4262 GCF_002901865.1 Staphylococcus agnetis | reverse complement strand
CATTATCTCTCTCCTATCTTAGTTGAATCCAGTTTTTTAAACTGCACATCATGATGTATGTTTATTATATAACTAAAAATTAAAAATAAAATATACAGAATATTAAAGAATCTTAATTAAATCTTAATCCTCGTCAATTCAAGCACTCAAGTTCCATCACAACTCCACTTATAATAGATTGTTTGCATCTGAAGTTGCAGCTAAAGCAACATTATATTCATCGTTAATCAATATATGACTTCATATAAAAAACCGTTGCGACAAACAATCGCAACGGTTTAAATCATCATAAACTATGAGCTCATCCTTACCACTCGTGATTAGAGTAACATACTCTGAGGGACAAGCACTCTTACCATTAAAAAAGCATCTCATGATTGGCCAACTACAATCCATGTTCTCTTAATGTGCCATCTTTTTCTCATAGCGTGTTAAATCATTATCGTGACCAATCATAATTAAAATATCATCAAATTCTAATACCATTTCAGGGTCTGGCGCGACAATAATTTCTTTACCACGTTTAATAGCGATAATATTAATACCGTAGTTGGCACGAATATCTAAATCTACTAAACTTTGTCCTGCTAATTTTTCATTTACTTTCATTTCAATAATAGAGTGTTCATCTGAAAGTTCTAGGTAATCAAGAACTGTGCCGCTCGCTACATTATGTGCAATTCGGCGACCCATGTCACGCTCAGGATGGACAACCGTGTCCGCCCCTATTTTGTTCAATATTTTAGCGTGATAATCATTTTGTGCTTTGGCAGTAACTTTTTTGACGCCTAATTCCTTTAAAATTAACGTCGTCAGTGTACTTGCTTGGATATTTTCACCAATCGCAACGATGACATGATCAAAGTTTCTAATTCCTAAACTTTTCATAACAGCTTCATCTGTTGTATCCGCTACAACTGCATGTGTTGCGATATCACTATATTCATCTACACGATGTTCATCACTATCAATAGCCATCACATCCATATCAAGCGCATTCAGCTCACGTACAATACTTCCGCCGAAACGCCCTAAACCAATTACAACATACTCTTTATCCATGATTTACCTCCGTAATAAGAAAAGATCAAGCATGAAAATGGTAAAGTTAATCTTTGTATTCATACTTTAGATGTCGAAGTTAGTATTATACTTCCACATGTATTCATGATCATTATAACAGTTTGAACGGGTAACTTTCCCGTTCTCATTAACATGCGATATTAATGAATACTCCTATTTTCTACCTCTTACATAGTCTTTGTCAAATACAAATAGTTTAAGCAATAACGCTAATGATGGCAATAATAAAACGAGTCCTAAAATGAATACAATAATAAGTGCAATTGCCATTGAATCATTCGTCACCGCATGATCAATGCGCACATATGGATATAATAAATACGGCAATTTACTTATACCATAACCAAAGAATGCTGTTCCTATTTGAATAATGACAAATATAAACGCCATTCCATGGGCTTTTTTCAAATACGTTAGGATTCCCGCAATTAGAAACGCGATAAAGCTAATGATAAATAACCAACCATACGTAAATACCGCAGTATCAAAATGCGTTTTATTTTGCACACGTAATGATAAAAAGACAAATAATGAAATCATAATCATAGGTGCGCCCCACATGAGAAACCATTTACGTAATAATAAATAAGCTTCTTCATCTTTGGCTCTATGCGCATAAAATGTTAAAAATCCTGATGATACATAAAGGACGGTTACGATTGATAATAAAACAACCGCCCAGCCATATGGGCTTAAAAGTAATGCAATCCAATCCAAGTCAACAAGGTCATTCGATGTACGAATTAAATAGCCTCCTTCAGATATTGTTAAAACCGTTGATAAAGATGCTGGAATTAACAAACCTGAAATCGCATAAATCATCAACCAAGATAATTTTGAATCTTGTCCGTAATTCTCAAAAGCATAAAACGCACCACGTGCCGCTAACAAGATTAAAGCAAGTGAGCCTGGAACAAGTAATGCAGTTCCATAGTAATAAGCTGTATCTGGAAAAAATCCAACAATACCTACGAAGAAAAATACAAAAAATACGTTCGTCACTTCCCAAACAGGGTTTAAATAGCGTTGAATCAGTCCATTAATTTTCTTAGATTCACCAAACAATTTGGCATGCATGGAAAAGAATCCTGCCCCAAAATCGATGGACGCGACAATAATATAGCCGAAGAGGAATAACCATAATACTGTAATACCTATCAATTCATAGCTCATTGAAATTCACCTCTTCTTTCTGCTTGTAACTTAGCGATGTCATCTGAAATCGATTGATTTTTAAACATTCTGACGAGGACAAAGGTCGTTGAGAATAATAAAACGAAATATAATAAGGCAAATAAAAGTGTTATAAAAGGTAGTCCGCCTGCTGTTGTAGCCGCATCTTGAACTTTAAGTATCCCTCTAACCATCCATGGTTGACGTCCTAATTCTGTTAAAAACCAACCAAACTCAATCGCAAGCATACTCGCTGGTCCAGTTAGAAGAATGGCATACAACAACCATTTCTGATGTGGATTCCACTTTTTCACCCATAACGCCACGACGTAAAGTGCTGAAACTACAAAACAAAAAATTCCAAATATAACCATTAAATCAAAGAAATAATGCACAATGAGTGGTGGTAATTCATCTTTTGAAAATTCGTTAAGCCCTTTCACTTTTGTATCAAAACTTGAGTCTGATAAAAAGCTTAACGCACCTGGTATACGTATAGCACCCTTGACTTCTTGGGTAGATTTATCTAAGACACCAAACAACACTAAATCTGCTTTAGATTCTGTATTGAAATGCCATTCGTAGGCGGCCAATTTTTCAGGCTGTTCTTGATGTAAAAATTTAGCCGATAAATCACCTGCAAGCATTGATAACATTGAAAATATTAATCCTGCAATCATCGTCAATTTAAGTGCTTTTTGATGGTAAATCGTATCTTCTTTCACTTTGTTTTTTATCAATTTAAATGCCGCTATTGTTGCTAAAATAAAAGCCATTGTCATGAGTGCTGTTGCAACAACGTGAAATGAGCGCACAAAAAATGACGCATTAAACATTGCGGCAATCGGATCGACGTTGACCATTCTCCCATTTGAAATCTCCATACCTGCTGGTGTATTCATAAACGAATTCACAGATGTTATAAAAAATGCTGAAAATGTGCCACCGATTATGACAGGTATACTAATAATAAAATGTGTCAATTGATTTTTAAATCGATTCCATGTATAAAGATAAATACTTAAAAATATCGCTTCAAAGAAAAACGCAAATGTCTCCATAAATAATGGTAGTGCAATGACATGTCCGCCAATACGCATAAATGTAGGCCATAACAAGGACAACTGAAGCCCAATGATTGTTCCAGTAACTACCCCAACAGCTACTGTAATCGTATAACCTTTCGCCCATCTTTTAGCTAACGCCAAATAGCGTTCACTTTTTTTCTTAATCGCTAAAAATTCAGCGATTGCAAAAAATACTGGCATCCCCACGCCAATCGTTGCAAATATGATATGGACGGCAAGTGTCATTCCAGTTAAAAATCGACTTAATTCAACTGCATCCATTTCATCACTCCTTTTATCTTTTTCCAAAGCAACTTACATTATACTGACACAACAATTGAAACAGAATGTGTATGCTTATTTAATGAGTGACAATTTAATGACATGACGCAAAATTGCCATAATTTACAATTTGACTTTCTAAAAATTAGATTTATAATTTTAAATTCAAAAATATAGCTACGTCATGTATACTGTAATAATTGAGTGAAAAATATGCGCGTAAAGGAAGGTCTGAAGATGCCAAATATCGTTATTTATACGCAAAATGATTGTCCACCTTGCACATTTGTTAAAAATTACTTTACTGAAAAACAAGTTGAATTCGAAGAACGTAATATTTCAAACGCAACCTACCGTCAAGAAATGATTGACTTGGATGCTTTTGCAACACCTTTGATTCTTATTGACGATGAACCTATGTATCAAGTAGATATGGATAAACTTAATCAAAAACTAGGATTATAACAACACAAGGGGCTGGGACATAATTCTCAGCCAAAAAAAGAATCGATTAGGTAAAATCATTTTTACTCAATCGATTCTTTTTATATATTATTTTAAAAAAATAAAGCCCTCACGTATAATAATGAATAACGACAAACAAAATGATACGGAGGAACTTTATATGTATAAAAATTATAACATGTCTCAACTCAC
>NZ_PPQF01000025.1 GCF_002901865.1 Staphylococcus agnetis | reverse complement strand
ATGACATTTGTAAATTTAAATTAAAATGGGATGTTAATTAAGTTAAACGAGCTATTTTAATTAATCCATTTTAATAACGATACGACCTTGTATATGATTATCTTTCAAGGCTTCAATATGGCTTTCGATATCTTTAAAAGGAACAACGGTTTTAATTTCATGAAGTTGTTGTGGTTTTAAATCCGTTGCTAAACGGCGCCATAACAATAGTCTACGACGCATTGGGAATTGAACAGAATCAACCCCCAATAGCTTCACACCGCGTAAAATAAATGGAAAGACTGAACTTTCAAAAGTCATGCCACTTACATTACCGCTTAACGCGACTGCACCGTGTGGTTGAATATACTTTAAACACTCTCCGACAGTGATGCCACCAACGGGATCAATAATGGCCTGCCACTGTCCTTTTTGAAGCGGTTTATCTGATAATGTATCTAAACGTCCAATGACTTCTCTTGCACCTAATGATTTTAACCAATCTGTTTTGTCATGCTGACCAGTGCTTGCAGTCACTTTATAATTCAAAGCGCTAAGCATCATAGTTGCCATTGTACCTACGCCACCAGTTGCGCCACGTACACAGACAGGACCGCCATCAGAAGTGATTTTATTATCTTCTAACAATTGAATTGAAATTGCTGCAGTAAAACCAGCGGTACCAATGATCATTGCCTCCTCTAGTGTTAAACCTTTAGGAAGTGGTACAAGCCAATCGCCTTTTACGCGAGCCATTTCACTAAATCCTCCAGCATGAGATACACCTAATTCATAGCCAGTCGCAATCACTGCATCACCGGTTTTGAAAGATGGATGTTTAGATTCTATGACTTCGCCGGCTAAATCGATGCCAGGAATCATTGGATAGTGTCGTATAATTTTGTTGTGATCTTGTGTTGCGAGCATGTCTTTATAATTTAAACTTGAATAATGTACTTTGACAATCACGTCTCCATCAGGTAAATCATCTACGGTTAACGTTTGATATTGTCCAGTGACATTACCGTTGTTTTCATCTAATACATAAGCTTTAAATGAATGTGCCATAAGCAACCCCTCTCAAAATTTTACTTTCACACTTTATCATGAGATCACATGAAAGACAATGATATTGCAACAAAGATATGTTTAGAATATAGTAATAAAAAGTAATAAATGGGGGATGGGTGTATGAATTTTCGTATTAAAAAGGTTGAGATATCTGATGTAATGGAGTTAAGGCGTGTAAGTATTGAAACTTTTGCTGAAGCGTATGCATCAGATTATGATCATGCATTGTTTAATCAATACTTTGAGGAAGAAATGTCTATAGAGAAGTTGACTGATGAAATACAAAATCCTAATTCATTTTTTTATTTTGCTATGGTCGACGAACATATTGCCGGGTATTTTAAAGTGAATATCGGTGACGCACAAACTGAAGCGTTTTCGTCTCAATATGCTGAACTCCAACGCATCTATTTATATCAAACGTATCAAGGATTAAAACTAGGTCAATATATCTTTAATTATGTTATCCAATTTGCAAAAGGATTGAACAAACGCTATTTATGGTTAGGTGTGTGGAGCGAAAACCATACCGCTATTGCATTTTATAAAAGCCAAGGATTGAAAAAAATAGGAGAACATGAATTTAAAATGGGGCATCATGTTGATGTCGATTGGACCATGGGACTGGAATTATAATATTAGTCGTATGAATCTATAAAAAAATGTTATAATAATGATGGTAGTTATTTTCGTTTGATAAAGGAGGCGCAATATCATGAAAAAGTGGTTGGCAAGTTTTATCGCACTTTCACTTGTTTTAGCAGCATGTGGCAATGACGATAGTAACACATCAAAAGAACATGAGTCATCCAAGACTGATAAGCAAACATCTCAGAATAAGAAAGATAAACCCGCTTCGGAATCATCAAAAACCAACAAAGATAATGCACAAAATAATGGTGAATCGAATTCTGGTGAGGATTCTAACGCGACTACGTCAAACACTAACGAAGGTCAAGGCGATGCATCTCAAAACAATGTGCCACAAAATGATAATGGTTCAACATCAAAACCTGGACGTTCATATGTTGCTCCATATCAAGGTCAAAATGTCGTACCAGTGGCACAAAACTTAGCACGTCAGTCCGTAGATACGCAACAAGCGTTAAAACAACTTCCGAATTTCCAAACTTCTTTGGATGCGGCACAACGTGAAGTGACTCGTTTAAATGGTCAACAAAATCCATATAATGATTATGCGATTCAAGGTGAAGTAGGGAATTATCATTATGTTTTTAGTTTTATTAATCAATCACAACCTGGAACGTATATGATTGTAACAGTTGATCAGACAGGAAAACCGAAAATTGTAGATCCAGCTTATCGTCAGTAAGCACGCAATCTAAAGTTGTAAATTGAGCTGATTTCATCTTTATTTGAAGTCAGCTTTTTATTGTATGGTTTCAGAATATTCACATACATAACGCATTTTATAATTAAGTAATAATCATATTTTTATGAGAGTAAAAGTAATTTGTTAAAAGTTAATAGATCTAAAAATTCAATAGTGTTTGATTGTTAATACAACTTTAAATGAATAGTAAATATAAGTGTAAAAGGTGATAAAAAAATTACGGCAACCTATTGAATTGTATACAAAGCAATGGTATATTTTAATTGTGAAATAATTCACATGAATAAATAAGTAATAATATAAATATAGAACAAAGGAAGATGATTTAGGATGTTAGTTCATAGTTACGATCCGTTCCAAAATCTTGCAATATCTGCATTAATTGCAAGTATCCCCATCATATTATTTTTACTCTGTTTAACATTGTTTAAAATGAAAGGGATTTATGCGGCGATGACAACATTAGCGGTTACCATCGTCATTACATTAGTAATTTTCAAACTTCCAGTAGGTATCGTAACAGGCGGTATAACTGAAGGGTTTTATCAAGGTATTTTACCAATTGGCTTTATCGTTATGATGGCAGTTTGGTTATACAAATTAACGACAGCTACAGGTCAATTTGCCATTATTCAAGATAGTATTACGGCCATTTCTGAAGACCAACGTCTCCAATTGTTATTAATTGGTTTTGCGTTTAATGCCTTTTTAGAAGGTGTGGCAGGTTTTGGTGTACCGATTGCCATTTGTGCCGTGTTATTAATACAACTTGGGTTTAAACCGTTACAAGCAGCGATGCTGTGTTTAGTAGCTAATGGTGCAGCAGGTGCGTATGGTGCGATTGGTATTCCGGTAGGTGTAGTAGATACTTTAAATTTACCTGGCGGCATTACAGCATTAAGCGTATCTCAAGCGTTAAACTTAAGTTTACCTTTATTAAGTTTTGTAACACCGTTCTTATTAGTGTTTATTATTGATGGCTTCAAAGGTATTAAAGAAACGTTACCTGCAATTTTAGTGATGGTGATTCCATTTGTACTATTGCAAATTATTTTTAACCAATTTTTAGGACCTGAACTTGTAGATATCATTCCACCACTTGCAGCGATGGGTGCATTGGCATTATTCTCTAAAAAAGTTCAACCAAAAAATATTTTCAGATTGAGTCAAGGTGAAGTTCTTGAGACGAGACGTCATTCATTTAAAGCAATTGCGTATGCATGGAGTCCATTTTATATTTTAACGTTTCTTGTTTTAATTTGGAGTTCAAAATTCTTTAAAGGATTGTTCCTTGAAGGTGGGGCACTCGCATTTTTAAATATTCAATTCCCAATTCCAGGAACAATGAATGATGTGACGCATAAACCAATCATGCTTACATTTAACTTAATCGCACAAACAGGTATGGCGTTATTAATCGCAGGTATTATTACAATTTTATTATCGAAAACAGTTAACTTTAAGCAAGCTTTTAGTTTGCTAGGAGAAGCATTTAAAGAATTATGGTTACCAATTTTAACGATTTGTTTTATTTTAGCAATTGCTAAGCTTACAACATATGGTGGTTTAACAAGTGCGATGGGTCAAGCGATTGCAAAAACGGGAACAATCTTCCCATTCTTATCTCCAATACTTGGATGGATTGGTGTATTTATGACTGGATCAGTTGTGAATAACAATGTGTTATTTGCACCAATTCAAGCTTCAGTCGCACCACAAGTTGGTACGAGTGGCGCATTACTTGTCGGCGCTAACACAGCAGGGGGTGCAATTGCGAAGTTAATTTCACCACAATCCATTGCAATTGCAACAGCAGCAGTTAAAGAAGTGGGTCAAGAATCAGTACTTTTAAAAATGACTTTAAAATACAGTGTAGGGCTCCTCGTCTTCTTCTGTATTTGGACACTGATTTTATCATACTTCTTAAGTTAATACACAGATTTTAAAAGCCTTCAAAACACATGGTGCGCATGTGTTCTGAAGGCTTATTTTATACTGTCGCTTATTTGGATTTCGTACACTAAGTGTGTGATGTTCAGAGATCATTAAGACATTAAATCATCTACGACTTGCTTAAATTGTACATAGATACGTTCAGGAGTATAGTGTGCCACTGTATGAAACGCAGAATGGATAATAGGTTGAATTTGACGCGCGTGGCCTTTTTCTATGACTTCTAATATTTGATGTGCTAAGCGGCGCGTATCTCTAGCAGGCACTAAAAAACCGTTGTGTCCATGTGTGATTAATGATTCCGGACCGGTATTCCCATCATAACTAATCACAACGCTACCTTGATTCATGGCTTCAAGTATTGTCATACCAAAGCCCTCATTACGAGAGGGTATGACTGTGATTTTACTCATTGCGATATACGTGCTGAGTTGATTCGTCGTTGGTTGTAAGAAGATTAAGTCTTGTAAACGCGCATAACTTATATGTTGCGATAAGGCTTCTTTTTCTTTTCCATCTCCGTAAATATCTATTGTAAATCCATAATCTCTTAAGTCGTCTTGAATATGATATACAGCTTCAATTAATAAATCGAACCCTTTTTCATATTCAAAACGTCCAGCTGCAATAATTTTATTTTCTTTCATCAATTGTAATCGTTTTTCATCTAACATATTAGATACGACGTAAGTTGGTGTATCAACATAAGTTTGGTAACGTTCGCGATCCTTTTCCGTTAATGTCGTAATCGCATCTAATTTTTGGTAGTGCTTGAGGATTTCAGCACGAAAACCGTCATCATAAGCATCTAAATTCATATGTTCCATGCCAATGGTTTTTTGATTTGAATTAGCATATTGGGCAATGATTAAATTATGACTTGCACGCGTACCTACTAAAATATCGCTTTCATTATTTTGAATGGCACGAATCATCTTCTTTTCTATATAACTTGAGTATTGTTTAATGCCTGGCTCATATTGCGTCAGTAATTTCGGTTTGAGAAAAGGGGAGAATTTACGTATGCGATTTGATATTATAGGTACACTATTGCGTAGCTTGAGTTGGTAGTCGACAAGCGGTAGTACACGTACGCGAGCATCAAGCGGAAAGTAGGGTTCTGCTTTATTTCGAAATATGGATATAATTGTCACTTGATGGCCTTGACGTACAAGTTGATTTGCAAGGTTCGTAATCGTTTTTACAGTGCCACCTACCGCATAGATATTATGCATTAGAAATGTGATAGACTTCATGACGCATCCCTCAATTTGTTTATTTGAGTTAATTATATCATGCAAAATTTCATAAGTGATAATAAAGCGTTATTAAAATGTATTGAAATACATTTAATGAGCGACGTAGCTTTTTTATTGTGCATTATAGGTATATAATATAAGTAACACGTGATAAAATGGTCGTATTGTTAAAGATATGGATGTATATACACTGTTTTTAAGTGTTAAGTATGACAAGTGAGATGTCATTTTCAATACTTGATGATAATCAAAAAGGGGGACTGGATTGTTGTGGAAAACTTACATAACAAGACAGATGTAGTGCTAATTGGCGGAGGCATCATGAGCGCTACATTAGGTGTATTATTCAAAGAGTTACAACCAGAGTGGGACATCAATGTGTTTGAAAGATTAGATCAATGTGGTAAGGAAAGTTCAAATGTATGGAACAACGCGGGGACTGGGCATTCAGCATTATGTGAATTGAATTACACAAATGAAATGCCAGATGGCACTATGGATATCAAAAAAGCCATCAAAGTGAATGAGCAATTTCAAATTTCTAAACAATTCTGGTCATATTTAGTCAAAACGAATAAACTCACAGAGCCAAGTGCGTTTATTCGCACAGTACCACATATGAGTTTTGTAACAGGGGAGAAGAATGTTACATTTCTAGAATCCCGTGTTAAAGCCCTTAAAGAAAATGTGTTATTTAGTGGTATGGATATTACTAAAAATAAAGCTACCTTAAAACAATGGATTCCTCTCATGATGGAAGGTCGTGATGATAAAGAAGTCGTCGCAGCTACACGTGATGAATCAGGAACAGACGTTAATTTCGGTGCGTTAACGAAACAACTTATGACACAGTTGCAAAACCAAGGTGGCGCCATTTATTATGAACATGAAGTTCAAACGTTAAAGCAAAATAAAGATGGGTCTTGGCGGATTCAAATTAAAGATTTAAAAGAAAATAAAACATTTACAGTTGAGTCCAAATTTGTCTTCATTGGAGCAGGTGGTGCAAGCTTACCACTGCTACAAAAAACACACCTGCCAGAGTCCAAACATGTCGGTGGTTTCCCAGTGAGTGGACTATTTCTTGTATGTAAAAATCAAGATGTTGTGAATCAACATCTAGCTAAAGTATATGGAAAGGCAAAAGTGGGGGCACCGCCTATGTCAGTGCCACATCTCGATACACGATATATAGATGGGGAACGCGCATTGTTATTCGGACCTTTTGCGGGATTTTCGCCTAAATTTTTAAAAACTGGCTCTTATTTAGATTTAATTAAATCTGTTAAACCATATAATTTAACGACAATGCTTGCTGCCGGAGCAAAAGAGATGGGATTAACAAAATATCTTATTCAACAACTCATGTTGAGTCATTCAGAACGCGTTGAAGAGCTTAGAGCATTTATTCCGAATGCAAAAGAAGAAGAATGGGAAGTAGTTGTTGCGGGTCAACGTGTTCAAGTTATAAAAGATACTGAAGACAAAGGCAAAGGGACATTACAATTTGGCACAGAAGTCATTACCTCTCAAGATGGTTCGCTTGCGGCATTACTCGGTGCATCTCCGGGCGCCTCTACAGCGGTAGCTGTGATGTTAGATATTTTACAACGTTCATTTAAAAATGAATTTCCAACATGGGAACCTAAAATTAAAGAAATGATCCCATCGTTTGGCAAAGCACTTACACATGAAATTGATTTGTTTAAGTCCATTAATCATGATATTTCACAGCAACTAAAATTGAATGAAGACGGTAGCTTATTAAGCTAAAATATGATAAATGATAAAAACGGGATGAACATATCATCCCGTTTTTATGTCTGAGGCTTGGACATAGCAGACCTGTTAATTAAAAATAAGCCAACAAAAATCATTTATACATGAACTTTGTTAGCTATTATTTATCTAAATAAATCGATTTAGTCTTAGTGATGGACACTATGATAAATTGTGATTGATCCCTTAGCCGAGACTTCTGAGGCATTTAGCCGCAACCGAAAATCCATTTTGAGAGCAACAATCTAAGACTATTGGCTTTTACAATATATAAGGCAGTAGCTGACTGGATTGCGTATGCGCTTAAAAGCTTTCCGCAATTAGGCTATTGACCACCTATTCACGCATGTTCATAGGTGTACTGAAGACGTAATTCATTTCATTTCTAACGTCTTCATGCACCGGCGGGCATTACAACGAAATCAATTAGATTTCTGTAATGCTCCCTAGTTGAGGTAAGGCGCCTAGAAAAGCGAGGCGTTAGGGACAATCATAGGTTTAATGATTGATGTCCAAGCCTCTTATGTCTTAATGACTTCTAACATTGATGTCACCTGAGTGTTAGAAGGTTTTTTATTGTAAGGTGTTATGCTAAGGGTAATGTAATTGTGAATGTTGTGCCTTCTTGCGGCATACTTGCAACTTTGATTTCTCCATGATGACGTAAAATAATATCTTGTGTAATGGCTAATCCTAAGCCATTACTATCTGTATGAGAAGTAGATTTATAAAAACGTTCGAAGATGTGTTCTTGAGCTTTTTTAGATATACCAGGGCCATCATCCGTAATAGTAAGTTGAGCATTATTATTAATCGTATTAGCCGTTAAAGTGACTTCAATCATGCCATCTTGATGTGTATATTTGATGGCGTTACGTATGACATTTTCGATGGCTTGAGTTAATAAACGTTGATTACCTTTTACTTGCAATGCTGATAAATCATGTAACAAGACGATGTTTTTTTGATCCATATTATAGGATTCATGTTTAATGATATCTAAAATCGTATCTTTTAAAGCCACGGTATCGTCAAAAGCTAAATGTTCATCGTTATCTAACTCGGAAAGGAGTAACAATTGACGTGTCAGTTGACTCAACCGGTGTGTTTCATCATAGATTTGTTGAATATATTGTGATTGTTGCGCTTTAGAGTGTTCCACTTGAAGTTGACTGAGTAAATGGTGAATATGTGTTAACGGTGTTTTGATTTCATGGGACACATTTTGAACAAAGTGTTGGCGCATATCATCTAACTGCTTTAAAGCACGACGCATGGAATCAAAGTGTTCTTGAAGCGTACCGATTTCATCATCCCGGGTTTTCGAAATAGGTGTTTTAAAATCACCATCCATCATGCGTTGCGTCGCAATTTTTAACTGTTTTACCGGTTTCACAATAGAATAGGTAGACCATATGACAAGACCAATTGAAAAGCTAACTAATAAAAGAAGTAATACAAATAAAAATATGCGGAATTCTCCGAGTGCTTGTCCAACATCTTGTCGCATAAACACTGCATATGTTTGGTTCTTGGTTTTAAATGAGGTTCCTACGGTATTTTGTGTTTCATTATCAAAAAAGCCTGTGATAATCGGATTGAAAGGTCGCTCTTTCACGCCATGATAATTCTCGCCTTGTAATACGCTATCGACTGTTGATGGCGGTAAGTTATCTTTGCGGAAAGGTTCGCCATAAAAGTGGCTATGATGAGACGAGTCATAAACTTTCAATTGGTAGTTCAAATGACCTAGGAGTTTGAAATAATCATGAAGTTCTTTGTCATTGGATGCGCGATCATATTCATGCGCATGTTGAAGCGTAGTCATTAATTTCGCATCATTTTGAGCTTTTAATTCAAAGTGATAATAAATATTACTGAGTAAGAAACTGGCTATAGAGCTAATGATCATAACTGTAAGTGTGTACAAAGCGACGCGCGTATATAGGGATTTAAGCATTGTCGGTCACCTTGTATCCGATACCACGTACAGTTTCGATTTGCACATTGGCACCTAATTTTTTTAAACGTGCACGTAAGCGTTTAATATGTACATCTACCGTTCGCGTGTCGCCATCGTAATCAAATCCCCAAATTTTCTCGATTAATGCTTCTCTTTCAAATACTTGTTTAGGATAAGAAACGAGTAAACTCAGTAACGCAAATTCTTTATTCGGTAAAATCATGCCTTTATTATCCACTTTCACTTCAAGTTGAGTTTGATCTATTTCTAAATTTCCTAATTTTAAGTGAACGTTCGTTTGAATTTGGTATCGACGTAACACCGCTTTAATGCGAAACATAAGTTCCGAAACTTCAAATGGCTTAGTTACATAGTCATCTGTTCCAGCTAAAAACGCACGTTCTTTATCTGTTAAAGCATCTCGAGCAGTAAGCATAATGACTGGGTAGTTATAGTCATACTTCAAGATTTGACAAAGTTCAAATCCATCCATCTCATCCATCATAATATCAACGATCGCAATATCAATATCATGTTGAGCGACATAAGCTTCAGCAGCTTCTCCGCTCGGTTGCTTCACAGCTTGATAACCCTCTTTTTCAATCCTTGAAGCAACATAGTCCAAAATCTCTGGATCATCGTCAACAATTAAACATGTTACAGCCATTGGTTTCACATCCTTTATCTTCTCTTTCTATTCTTATTATAGGTGTAATCACGTCTTGCGTAAATGAACGTTCATTTTATCAACATGTATGACATCCTTTTTAGAAACCTAGCGTGTTTAATTTCACTAACGAAAAAAATTTAGACATTTGACATTTGTTCATATTCAGTTCATAAACCCTTTTTATAATGTGGCTACAAGGTAAAGAAAAGGGGAGCTTAATTATGAAAATAGCATTAAATGAATTGAAGTTTTACAAATTCAAATATTTGCTTATCACATTTATCGTCGTGCTATTAGCGAGTATGGTGTTATTTATATCAGGACTAGCCAAAGGTTTAGCACGTGAAAATGTATCACTTATTGATCAATTTAAATCAGAACAATTTGTGATACAAAAAGATGCAGATAATCAAATCCAGCGTTCAAATATTAGTCCAGACCAACAAAGAGAAATTGAAAAAATCGTGAAGACAGCACCATTTAAAGCAAGTATGGCAACAGCACAATATAAAGATGGCAATAGTGATTTATTATTTGGATCAATGCCTAAAAATGAACAACCTTCATTGAAATCAGGGGAGTATCCTCAAAACAATCATGAAGTCGCATTAAACAGTAAATTAGAAGGTGAAGGTTTAAATATCGGCGATACAATTAAAATTAAAGGTAAAGACCAGGAATTCAAAATCACAGGTTTCTTTAATCACGCGATGTATGCACATACAGATTTTGCGCTGGTTACTGAAAAAGGATTAGACCAAGTGACCGACAATCATACGCCTACATCAATGTATTTTCTTAAAGGTTTAAGTCACAAGCAAATTCAAGACTTAAAAGACATCAAAGATGTAAAAGTAGTGACTCAAAAAGACCTCACTGATGGTATTCCAAGTTATCAAGCTGAGCAAGCGCCATTAACAATGATGATCGTCAGCTTATTCGTTATTACAGCAATTGTGCTCACTGCATTTTTCTATGTCATGACCATTCAAAAAACATCTGAAATTGGTATTTTAAAAGCAATTGGTATTAAAACAGGACATTTATTAGGATCACTACTGTTCCAAATTTTATTTGTGACACTTTTAGGAGTCGGTTTTGCATTAGGTATTATTACTGCATTATCGTTAATCATGCCAGTTACCATGCCGTTCCATTTAACATCTAATTTGATGTTGATTATGGTAGTCGTATTTATAGCAGTGGCAATTATAGGCGCATTATTATCACTTGTACGTGTACTTAAAGTAGATCCGATTGAAGCGATTGGAGGCGGCAACTAATGGGTTTAAAAGTAAATAATTTAATTAAAACGTTTGGCAAAGGTGACGCGAAAACAGAGGTATTAAAAGGGATAAATTTTGAGGTTCAACCAGGGGAATTCATTATATTAAACGGCGCATCGGGTTCAGGTAAATCAACTTTATTAAGTATTATGGGTGGATTATTATCACCAACAGAAGGTCAGATGACTTTAAACGGTGAAGATTTTGGTCGGTTATCACAAAAAGCGTTAACAACGAAACGATTAAAAAATATTGGATTTATTTTTCAATCTTCGCACTTACTTCCGTATTTAAAGGTAAAAGACCAGTTGATTATAGTAGGGAAAGAGGCTGGGATGTCGAAAAAAGAAGCGGAAATACGCGCGAAACAATTATTAGATGACATCGGATTAAGCCACCGTATTGATGCCTATCCGCATATGTTATCTGGAGGAGAAAAACAACGTGTTGCGATTATGCGCGCTTGGATGAACAAGCCACAGTTGTTACTTGCAGATGAACCAACAGCGAGTTTAGATGCGAAACGTGCGACAGAAGTTGTTGAAATGATTAAAGAACAAGTTCAATCCAAAGGGACAATAGGGATTATGGTAACACATGATGAACGTTTATTTGATTATGCCGATCGTATGCTTTATTTAGATGACGGCAAAATCGTATCCAAATAGAATTAGTAAGACCGATAAATAAATCAGTGACTTTCATAAATATGGAGTGAGACTGGAATCATTATGATTTCACAGTCCCACTCCTTTTTGTTGATATTGCAGTACACGTATGTAGGTAGACGCTTACATGCATGAGACATCATTATCATGACATTATTTATGATGATGTATAGGACCACCTGGACCTACTGGGATGCCAAGCAAATACCATATAATTAAAAATACTGTCCAAAAGATGGCTAAGAAAATCGTATAAGGCATCAAACTGGCAATCAATGATCCTAATTTCATATTTTTATCGTATTTTTGTGCATAGGTGAGTAATAATGGCAGATAAGGCATCATTGGTGTGATAGGGTTTGAGATAGAATCACCAACACGATAAATCATTTGAGTAAATGCAGGATGAAATCCTAATAAAAGTAACATAGGTACAAAGATTGGTCCAAGTAATGCCCATTTCGCAGAAGCACTTCCTATAAGTAAATTAATAAGACTACTGAGAAGGATTAATCCTAAAATTAAAACGACACCATTTTGATGTTTTAATGCTTCAGCGCCTTTTACAGCAATAAAAATACCAAGGTGACTCCATGTTAAAAATGCAAGTAATTGTGCAGCAAAAAATACGATAACAATAAAATTACCCATCGCAGCCATCGACTCAGTTAACATCCGACCGATATCTTTTGAATTTCGAATCGTACCCGCTTTAATCCCATATACGCATCCAGGGATAATAAAGATTATAATGAGGATGATACCGATGCCATTCATTAAGGGTGAATCATCTATTAAACTTCCAGTTTTAGCATTTCGCAACCAACTTTTTTCGGGTAGCGCTAAAAGTGTGAGCGTGATGAGTGTGATCAAAAAGCTGATGTTTGCGAAACGAATGGCGCGTGCTTCTTTAGGTGAAATCGATGCATTATTCATTGTTTCGTCCGTGTTAAGTTGTGACGACTCATATGTTCCAAGATGTGGAATAACAATACGTTTTGTGACATACCATAAAATAGGTAATAAAAAGAATGTGCTTGCTGCAATAAAATACCAATTCATTGCAACATTCATCTTGACACTTTTATCAATTAAATGTGCAGCAGGCTCAGTAAAAGCATAAACTAATGCATCCTGTAACCCGATAAAGATATTAGCAGCAAAACCTCCTAAAGTGGCTGCATAGGCTAATGCCAACCCCGCAACTGGATGATAGCCAAGTTTAATAAATATCATGGCAACTAATGGGGGTAACACAATCGGTGCAGCATCACCAGCGATATTTCCTAACATGCCCACAAATATAATGACCGGCAAAAGCACTCTTTCAGGTGCGATAGAAACAATATGCACCATTAACTTATCAAAATAACCACTTTTTTCTGCGACGCCGATGCCAAGCATTACAGCGAGGACGATACCTAATGCTGGAAAAGTAGAAAAGTTTTTCACTGCATCATTTAAAAACATCACAACACCATCATGACTTAAAACATTTCTTACGGAAATCATTTCGCCAGTACCCGGATGTTTTACACGTGTATCAAATTGTGACACGATTGCAGTGACGACTGCTAAGACGATACATAAGCTGAAAAATAATATAATAGGGTCAGGTAATTTATTTCCCGTTTTTTCAACAAAATTTAGAAAGCGTGTCATAAGTTTGTTTTTTTCTAATTGAGTAGACATGTCCAATCCCTCCGTTTAAATGGATTGGGTCGAGTATAACAAACTTCCAAACGTGTGAATATATATTTTTAGAAAATTATGACATTAATATGATCGTTAGAATGATATGAAAAATGACATAAATACACCATAAACTAGGATAGTACAGTAGCAATCCACAATAATCTCGAAGCAACGCTTTTGCACGTAAAGTGATTGGTGAAGGTGCACCGTATCCTAAAAGATATAAACCATGTCGCTGTGCAATACGGAGTGCTCGTAATACGTGAAATTCACTTGTCACACACATACCATGTTTTTCTGTAAATAATGGCTTCGAAAATCTAAAGTTTTCGACGGTATTTGTAGATTGATCTTCCATTTTAATAGTATGGCATGGAACGTTGTGTTGTTTTAAATAGCGATACATTGCTAAAGCTTCAGATATTGGTTCATCAGGCCCTTGTCCGCCAGATACGATATATTTTTTGATTTGATACTGACGATATAGGGTGAGACCGCAATCTAAACGTGCTTTTAACATTGGTGTTACGTTTTCAGTATAGATGCCAGCACCTAACACAATTAAAGTGTCCACGCCTTTTTGAGGTAAGCGTATTGTTAAAAGGTGCGTTAAATAGAGGTAAATCGGCCAAGTCAATAAAAATACCCATATAAAAATTTCGGAAAATTGTAATGGTAATGACAGCCACCAAGGAACAATTGGCGTAATGCATTCGATGCCAAGTGATAGTCCTAGAAGTGCCAACGTGTAACAGGTTATCTTTAATACAAATTGTCGGCCATGTTTTGTTTGAAGGTGCGCACGTTTTAACCATAATAAATAAAGCATCATGATAACGACGAAAGCGTATTGACGCCATTGCTGAAATTGTGTAAATTGATTAAATGTGACTAAAATCATGTTTAGAATTAACAACACATTAAATAGTTCTATACGAACATTAAAATTACGTTTTGCTGAAATAATAAAAAGCAAACTTATAATGAGAGATGTTATAATAGGTGAGACGAAATACATGAGCAATGCCCTTTTACCTTTCAATTGATATTTTTAAAAGACATCTTTTGAATACAGGTATACGTTATTTTGTTGTAATAATATACCATACAGTTTTAATTGTGTATGGTTATTATACATGGTGATTTATAAATAGAGAAATAACTGAAATGGGTATCATAACAAGTGAAATAACAAAACGTACAAAGACGAGGTGGAATTAAAATGACTAAAGAGATGTCGATGCATGTCGGTTTTATGGGAGAATTTATGGTGAATTTAAATGCACTCACGGCGACGCTATTAAAAGATTTGCGCAATAAATACGGGATATCTAATGAACAATCTAGTGTTTTACTAATGTTATCGCATGACAGAGCTTTAACATTAACTGAAATTACCCTACGCCAAGGGGTGAATAAAGCGGCTGTAAGTAGACGTGTAAAAAAGCTAGTCGAATTAAAACTTGTAGAGTGGGTACATTTAGAGTATTCCTATGATAAACGACTGAAATATATAGCGCTCACTGAGAGTGGTGTAAATTATGTAAGAGAGTCGAGACGTATCATTGCAGATTTGGCTTCTGAAATGTTGTCAGATATTCCGATTGATCAAATTGAACAAACACGTGAAGTATTAGAGCAAATTGATCAACGCGTAAAAGCACATTTAAAAAAAATGTAACACTTTTATCATGACCATACGTCCAATGAATGAGGCGGTAAGATTAAAAGTGACATAAAATAAGTTACACTACTAAGCGCTGTAAGGAGGTGTGAATGCAAAATGAAACAGTGTCCGCATTGTAACCACCATCAGCTTGGTGAAGACATGAGGTGTACCTATTGCTATCATCAAGTTTCATTTTCTAAGCAGTCATTGAAGCATACATCGCCAAAATTAAAGACAAGAGAAGAAGCTGAACAAAGTGCCAAGCAAATTAAAATGAGGCAAATGATTCCAATTGCAATTGTTGGTTTTATTCTTATTTTATTAATCATCCTATTTTTATTGTTAAGGAATTATAACTCTCCAGAAGCACAAGCAGAATTATTAGTTAACGCAATCGATAATGATGATGCTTCTAGAGTATCAACATTGCTCAGCTCTAAAGCTAATAAAGTAGGGAGAAAAGAAGCAGCAACGTATATCCAATTCATAAAAAAAGAAATTGGCATGCGTCAATTTGAAAAAAATGTCTACCATACTGTACATCAATTGGACAAAAACAGTACAGTAGGTAAATATATTAAGACAAAAGATCATGTCGATGTTTTACGTATTAGTAAAAATGGGCGTCGATATTTAATATTTGATAATTTAAGTTTTCAAGCTCCTACAAAACAAGCAGAAGTCAAAGCGAACTTAGATGCGACGTATCATTTTGAAGCAGACGGCCGTCCTAAAAATGTAGTTGCTAAAAAGGGACAAACCGTCTCATTAGGAAATTACATACCAGGAGATTATGTCATCCCTGCACGTAAAGAAACGGATAGGGGTACATTTGACGGGAAATTACGATTTAATTCTAAATCGAGTCAAAATGAAGTAATGAAAGTCACTGAAGATTTTGAAACGGCACAAGTCGATATCAACCTTAAAAATACAGCAGGATTAAATCAGGAGAAAACAGTGATTATAAATGGAGAAAGATTACCTTATACAAGTGAACAAGGTTTCGGACCTTTTCCAGTAAATAAGGACTTAACGATTCAAGCAGAAGGTAAAAGTCATGGTAAAACCTTTAAAACGGAAGAGAAAGTCATCAAGAAAAATGACCTTAAAACAGTAAATGCGGTAACATTGTCTTTTGATGAATCAGAAATTGAGGAACATAATAAAGATCAGGATGATAATATTTTAAATAAAATTGATGATTTTTTTAAATCATACACAGGAACCTTAGATGAAGTAAATGATTCACATTCACCCAAAGGTTTGTCTAAATTTGTTTTAGAAGATAGTCCATTTTACGATAACTTAGTGTCAGATATCAAAAATCATCGTATTTCTTCAATTAAATCTTCTAATATAATGAATGTCAGTCGAAATGGGCAATTTTATTCTGTAATTGTTCAAAATGAGGATAATAAAGGACGCAATGAACAAGGGCATTATTTGTTAAAAGGTAACGATGACGCAGAACAATTAAAAATTGTTAACTATGAACGTTATCAATAATCCGAGCTTTACCCTTTTCACAATCGACATAAGTGTATTTTTAAATTAGCCTTCAAAGTTTATCAGAAGATGGACTTTGAAGGTTTTTCGTATGCTTAAAATTATCAGGTTATTGTATTGTTTATAAAAAGTTTAAGACAATATGAATAAGTAATTGAGTTTTTTTCAAAGATTGAAGATTAATATGTAATAAAAAAGGAATAATAATTATGCATATCTTTAGAATTAATTCACTGAATCAGTTACTATAGGATAAGTTGGGTTTTTAAGAGTTGATTAAAACTCAATTTTTCTACAGATTAGATTGATTGTAGATTAATGTATCACATGATTAAGTACCATTTTAATGTATTTATTATTTAATTACGAAATGTATAATGAATGTAAATTTTTATAAAGGGGGAATGGGGTGGTTAGAATTCAAAAGCAAGACTTACGCATTATTAAAACAATATCCAAGTTAACCGAAGTTTTAATTCTATTACTTCAAACGCATCGTTATTCAAAAATTACTATTAATCAAATCTGTAATGAAGCGAATGTGCACAGAACCACTTTTTACAAGCATTTTAAAGATAAAAATGAACTATTATTACATGTATTTGAAGCATCAACACAACCTTATTTCAAAAATGATATTAACCAAAGGATGGTTCAACCATTTACTTGTCTTGAACAAACGTTGAATCCTACGATTAGAGACATTTTAAAAATGCAAGAAAGCGATGTTAATTTTTATAAAATGTTAGTTCAATTTTTTACGCAAACTGTACATACTGATGTAAAAAGCCATATCAATGCTTTGCCACATGATCAACGTTTTCCATCAGAAGTATTTGGATATGTCCAGACAGCGATTATTTCATCTTTAA
The DNA here is from genome assembly GCF_002901865.1 of Staphylococcus agnetis. Lineage (GTDB taxonomy): Bacteria > Bacillota > Bacilli > Staphylococcales > Staphylococcaceae > Staphylococcus > Staphylococcus agnetis. The sequence continues at coordinate 117,703 of NZ_PPQF01000025.1, read as the reverse complement.
ATCAGTGGCGTATTGATTCAAACACGGAATTTGATGCATCAAAAATGGACCATATTTATCAAACATTAATGCGCTATCGTTTTTCTAAATTTTAATGTAACCTTTTATTAAGAAATAAAGGATAGACGTGAAATAATGACATGTGAGGGATGTCACGATTTCACGTCTATCCTTTTTAAATAAGGTTATAGTTTAGGTCGTCTATTTCTAAAAAATAAACTTATAAAGTAGAATAATGTCGCGATACTTGAGAAAATAATCGCGTTGTGTAAACCATTTGCTTCTGTGAGTAGTGCAGATGGTTCAAGGTTTCCTAAATAGTGTGAGAATTTAGATGCTAATGCTTGAGCCGCTTCACGAATCATAAAAAGGATGGCAATCGGAATGAGTGTCGCGCATAGTGCAATCACAACGTTCAATAATTTAATCAATGTACGATTAAAAACAAGAATTAATATTGAAAGTACAATATTAATGAATACCAATATGAAAAAGACATGGATCATCATTAATAATATATTGAGGTTGCTTTCCAAGTCACGCGTATCTATTAAAGATTGATGCCCTAACTCTTGTATCACATTTTTAAACTGTTGATAGTTAACGGTTTGATCTATAAAGTTCATTTTAAATAATGTATTGAAGTACATATGATATGCAGCAATTGCTGACAATACTAATGCAATTAGTGTCAAAATAAAACTAATCCAGGAGCGACGTTTTTTAGGGTTTAATTGCGTTTTATGTAATGAATGATTATGGAATTGGTGTTCAAATTCCTGAGATGATTCGTTTGAAACTTTCATAAAGACTCCTTTCAGTTTCTTCAAATTAAAGTTAAGATTAAAATATAACACATATTATAGTATAACTTTTTATAAAATCATAGGTAAACCTAAAAGAGACGAAAAGGGTTCAGTTGACGAAGCGGTTACCGAGTAGTGATATGTGTTTAGTCGATGTTAAGTATAAAGCGCATGGTTTATAAATTGCGTTTAAGGTTGCCACAACTGTTAACGAAGTGTAGCGTTAATAATGTCATAGAAATATTTTCCAAAAATATGAAAGCATTCATACTTAAAACGTATTATAATAGAACTATTCATATTAATTAATGGTAAAGTGAGGGATTGTATTGAAACGTTACGTTATGAGTAACTTGATGGGGCGTTATTTATCTCATCAACGTCATATTAAATTTAAGTCACAAGCTGAAATCGATGCTTTTCTTGAAAAGCGAGAAGTTTTAAATAAAGAGAAACATAAACAACCGGATCAAATTAATGTGAAGTCTAATTTGGTGAAAGATATGTTTGATGATATGCAAGTCTTCCGTTTCAATTTTGGTCATCACATAAAAAATAAAATTCTTTACATATATGGTGGTACTTTTGTATTGCAACCCTCTGTTTTTCATTGGCGGTTTATGGATAAACTCGCATATGAGACGTTACACGAAGTCGTATTACCAATTTATCCAAAAGCACCTGAATATACGTATAAAGAGACTCATGAAGCCATTGAACAAGCGTATCGTCGCTTATTAAAAGAAACAGAACCTTCAAACATCGTCATTATGGGAGATAGTTCAGGTGCGAACATGGCGCTAAGCTTTGTTCAAAAACATTTAAAAGAGCAAGAATTACCTTTGCCTAGTCAAGTGTATTTAATATCACCATGGCTTGACTTATCTTTGTCTAATCCTGATATCACGGAACAGGTTCAAAAGAAAGACCCTCTGCATAATGTGTCGAGTTTACAATCGATTGCAAAAGTCTGGGCTGATGATTTGGAGATAAAACATCCTAAAATATCACCTTTATATGGACCAGTACGAGGATTGCCACCAGTATATATGTTCGGAGGCACGATTGAATTGTTTTATCCAGATATGTTGAAATTAGAATCTTATTTTAATGCAGAGTTACAGCCAATTCATTTCTATCAATACAAAGATATGGTAACTGCTTTCCCATTATATCCAATTGTAGAATCACGTAAAGTTTTGAAGCAAATACGTAAAACAATCAATCAACCGTAATGTATGGGAATACGCATTTAAAAATAATGATCATCCATCAGTCATATGTATGTGACATAATAAAATAAGTCTATTTCGTGAACGTATAACAAATAGAAATATATATAAATACATGATTGTTCCGTGCAATCATGTATTTTTTTTAGTAAAATAAAATTTGTGATGAATCATTACATCTTAGTGATCACAAAAGTTTCGAACGCAAATAGCACAAGACGATTATTGAAAGGGGTAAGGCATGGATTTATTAATAGGGACGTTGTTTTTAGTTTTAGTACTTGTGATTTTTACATTATTTACATATCGTGCGCCAAGTGGGATGCGTGCAATGGGCGCCTTAGCCAATGCGGCAATTGCTTCATTTTTAGTTGAAGCTTTTAACAAATACGTTGGCGGTCAAGTATTTGGCATAAAGTTTTTGGAACAATTAGGAGATGCGGCTGGTGGACTTGGTGGCGTGGCAGCTGCTGGTTTAACTGCGTTAGCAATTGGTGTTTCACCCGTTTATGCACTTGTTATCGCTGCAGCATGTGGAGGCATGGATTTACTACCGGGATTCTTCGCTGGATATATCATCGGTTATTTAATGAAATATACTGAGAAATATGTTCCAGATGGGTTGGATTTATTAGGAGCAGTGATTGTCATTGCACCTTTAGCACGCCTGATTGCAATTGGCTTGTCACCAGTTGTCGATAGTACGCTTATTAAAATAGGTGACATTATTAAAAGTTCAATGGATGTCAATCCAATCATTATGGGGATCATTTTAGGCGGCATTATTACAGTTGTAGGTACTGCACCATTAAGTTCGATGGCCTTAACGGCACTATTAGGATTAACAGGTGTGCCAATGGCAGTAGGGGCGATGGCTGCTTTCAGTTCTGCATTTATGAATGGGACATTATTTCACAGATTAAAATTAGGTGACCGTAAGTCAACGATTTCAGTGAGTATAGAACCTCTATCCCAAGCAGATATCGTATCCGCGAATCCGATACCTGTTTATATCACTAATTTTTTAGGCGGCGCATCAGCAGGATTAGTGATTGCGATGAGTGGCATGATAAATGATGCAACAGGTACAGCAACACCAATTGCCGGATTTTTAGTGATGTTTGGTTTTAATCATTGGAGTAGCGTTTTAATATACGGTGTGATAATGGCAGTGATTGGTACGATTTGGGGGTTTGTAGGATCATTAATTTTCAAAAATTATCCTATTGTGACTAAACAAGATATGATCGCACGTGGCGCTGTAGACGCATAAAACAATGGGATTAGGACATACATCATTAAACCTATGATTGTCCCTAACGCCTCGCTTTTCTAGGCGCCTTACCTCAACTAGGGAGCATTACAGAAATCTAATTGATTTCGTTGTAATGCCCGCCGGTGCATGAAGACGTTAGAAATGAAATGAATTACGTCTTCAGTACACCTATGAACATGCGTGAATAGGTGGTCAATAGCCTAATTGCGGAAAGCTTTTAAGCGCATACGCAATCCAGTCAGCTACTGCCTTATATATTGTAAAAGCCAATAGTCTTAGATTGTTGCTCTCAAAATGGATTTTCGGTTGCGGCTATATGCCTCAGAAGTCTCGGCTAAGGGATCAATCACAATGCATCATAGTGTCCTTCACTAAGACTAAACCGATATATAGATAAAAAATAGCTAACAAAGTTCACGTATAAATGAATTTTGTTAGCTTATTTTAAATTAATAAATTTGCTATCTGCCAGCCTCGTTTTACTTAATGGGGCTCAAAGTCGTGCACAGGTCTACTTTAATTTTTGGATGGAATACCTATTTGATGACCGAGCTGTTGAGGAAAATCAAGGTTACCTTGAGACTGAGCATAGGTTTGGATTTGTGCAAAGATATCGTCGGGAAATGGTGCAGGCTTTTGAGTTTTACGACTCATGCCCATCATCATCGTTTCGGCTGTCGCACAAGTTTCATTCGTATTTTCATTTATGAGTGTTAAAAAGAAATGGATCCGTTTATCGTCCATATCATAGATTGCAACTTCAATTTTAAACGGTGTTCCTTTTTTTAATTCTTTTAAATAAGAAATATGTGTTTCTAATGTAAAGACTGTATATTGACGTGCATCGCGTTCCACATTTGTTAAACCTACTTGATTGTGAAAGTGATCAATCGCTAAACTGAAAACACGTGCATATTCAGCATCATTCATATGACCATTCCGATCTATCCAAGCTTCTTGAACGTCATTTTTATCATAAAATGGAAATTGTAACATGAGTCACACTCCTTCAACAATTTTTCATTAATACTATATTAACCTATTTTATAACTTTCACGCATGTCTACACATATAAATGTGATATAGTTAAATTGATACGAGTATATGGAGGGATGCAGGTTGGTAAATCAAAGAGAGATGAGAAAAAATGAACATGTTAAATTAGCGTTAGCACAATCGTCTTTACCAATATCAGAATTTGATCGCATCCATTTTGTCCATCATGCGATCCCGAATATGAATACGCGTGATGTAACAATGGTGTCGCAATTTCCAGACTTTCAATTGTCAAAAGCATTATATATTAATGCGATGACAGGGGGATCAGATTGGACATTAGAGATCAATCAAAAATTGGCACAAGTCGCACGCGAAGTCGGTATACCCATGGCAGTGGGTAGCATGCATGCTGCGTTAAACAATGATGCAGTGAAACAGTCATTTGCGATTGTGAGACAAGAAAACCCTGATGGTGAAGTATGGGCAAACGTGAGTGCAGATGCGACACTTGAAGAGGCAAAACGTGCAATTGAGATGATAGATGCAGCGGCGCTACAAATTCACGTCAATGCCCCGCAAGAATTGGTTATGCCAGAAGGAAATAGAAACTTCGAACACTGGTCAGCATCGATTGCGAGGATTGTAGCAGGTGTTCATGTGCCAGTTATCGTGAAAGAAGTCGGCTTTGGCATGAGCTATGAAACCATTCGTTCACTGATTCAATGTGGTGTCACGTATGTTGACGTTAGTGGCAAAGGTGGTACCAATTTTGCAGCGATAGAGAATGAAAGACGGAAACTAAAGGATATGTCATATATGCAAGAATGGGGGCAGTCTACAGTTGTTTCACTATTAGAAGCACGTAATCTGAATAACCGTATTCATATTTTAGCGAGTGGGGGCATTAGAAACCCGCTTGATGCAATTAAGGCATTGCGATTAGGCGCAGAGGGCATTGGTATGTCACGTCATATTCTTCAAGTTGTTCAAGAAGAAGGTGTAGCGGCTGGCATTGATTATTTAAATGCGTTTCATGAACAGATGGTAAAAATCATGACGCTGTTAAACGTTAAGGATATCGTCTCGTTACGTCAATCTTCTATTGTAATAGATGATTACTTAAAATCATGGATTCAACAACGACAACTATACTAAGTTGAATAAAATAAATATTTCACAAGGACTGGGACACAAATCATTTCAATTTTTGGTTCCGTCTTAATGCTCCAAAAGTCTCACTTAAAGAATCAATCACAATTCATTACACGGTACATCACTAAGATTAAATTTATTTGGATAGATAATAGCCAATAAAGTTCATATATAAATGAATTTTTTTGGCTTCTTTAATTAACAGGGGCCCTATGTCCCTGTTTTTTTTTATTGTCTCAAATTTTTCTCAGTCTATTGCATTGTAATAAAATGTGGCGTATACTTTTAAATCGTAACAATTACGATTTAAAAGTGGAGGGTCTAATCATGAAGAAAGTACCAGTTACAGTTTTGAGTGGTTATCTCGGTTCAGGGAAAACAACTTTACTAAATCATATTTTAAATCAGCGTGAAGGACGACGCATCGCTGTGATTGTAAATGATATGAGTGAAGTCAATATCGATAAGGATTTAGTTGCTGAAGGTGGGGGCTTATCACGCACAGATGAAAAATTAGTAGAGTTATCTAACGGATGTATTTGTTGTACTTTACGTGAAGATTTACTAAAAGAAGTGGAACGTATCGTTGAAAAAGGGGGTATTGACCATATTGTTATTGAATCAACAGGTATTTCAGAGCCAGTACCCGTAGCACAAACATTCTCATACGTCGATGAGGAACTAGGTATTGATTTAACAGAAATCTGTCAATTAGATACAATGGTAACCGTTGTTGATGCGAATCGCTTTATAAATGATTATCAGTCTGGAGATATGTTACTTGATCGAGATCAAGCAGTAGGAGAAGAAGATGAGCGTACAGTAGCAGATTTGCTCATTGATCAAATAGAATTTTGCGATGTGCTGATCTTAAATAAAATAGATTTAGTATCAGAAGAAGATGCAAATCGTTTAGAGGCAATGTTACGTAAATTACAACCATCAGCAGAAATCATCCGAACAGTTAATTCTGAAGTATCCTTAGACAAAGTATTGGATACTGGAAAATTTGATTTCGAAAAAGCAAGTCAATCTGCAGGATGGTTACAAGAGTTAGAAGCAGGAGGGCACGAAACACATACACCTGAAACAGAAGAGTATGGTATTTCGTCCTTTGTATATAAGCGACGCTTACCCTTTCATGCTGAACGCTTTAATGAATGGTTAGAGCATATGTCTGAATCTATCGTGCGTGCGAAAGGGATTGCTTGGCTAGCACAATATAACAATGTCGCTTGTTTAGTGTCTCAAGCAGGAACAGCTGTGGACATTCATCCTGTAACATATTGGGTTGCAGCGATGCCTAAAGCGGAACGTGCGGCGATTTTACAAGAACGTGAAGATGTGCGTGCAGATTGGGATCCTGAGTATGGTGACCGTCACACACAACTTGTTATTATAGGAATCGATTTAGATAAGGCACAAATTGAAAAAGACTTGGATGCTTGTCTTTTAAATCGTCACGAAATCGATGCGGATTGGTCTCAATTAAAAAGTCCATATGAATGGGAAATTGTAAGACAATCATAAAAAAGTCTGGCACGAATGCCAGACTTTTTTTAAGGTTTAAAAATATTAATAAATGTTGTAATAATTGGTACCCCTAATAAATCAACTAAAAATGCCCCTACAATTGGTACAACAAGATAGGCTCTTGGAGAGTTACCAAACTTCTTCGTAATTGCATCTAAATTTGCCATCGCATTCGGTGTAGCACCTAAGCCGTGACCAATGAATCCACCAATCATTACGGCAGCATCATAATTTTTTCCGAGTAATCGGAAGACGATAAAGATTGAGAATAATGCCACGAAAATAATCTGACATATTACGATGATAACAAGAGGTAACGCTAAGTCGTAAATTTCCGTAATGTTAATACTCATTAACGCTAATGATAAGAAAACACCTAACGAAATATCACCAATACGGTTTGTAAATTTTAAATCAATTAAGTTTAAGTTTCCGTATTCAGAAATGTTGCGAATGATTACAGCGATAAACATTGCCGCAACATATAGTGGAATGTTAAATCCTGTTAAATCTGTAAATAATTCCCCTAAGTATGTGCCAACTGCCATACAGAATAGCAGAATGGCTATTTGAATAAAAAACACTTCCGAAAATGAAAAGCGTTTATGTAAATGTGTATTTTCATCGATTTCAGAGTAGTCTTTTTGTTCGTTTTCAATTTGTTTCGGTGCAAGATCATGTTTTTTAATTAAATAACGAACCACAGGACCTCCAATAAGACCACCTGCGACTAAACCAAGTGTTGCGGCAGCAAGTGCAGCTGTTACAGCTGAGTTAACGCCTAAGTTTTGGATAGTTTGTCCATAAGCTGCGGCGTTACCATGGCCACCTTCCATTGACATTGCCCCTGCAGTTAAACCAAGTAATGGATCAATACCTAATACTTTTGAAAGGGAAACACCAATCACGTTTTGCATTGTCGCAAGGACACCACAAAGTACCCAATAAACAATAAGGACCTTTCCACCTAACTTTAGGAGCTTAAATGAAGCACCTAAACCAATTGTAGTGAAAAAGGCTAACATGAAAAAGTCTTGGAAAAATTTTCCGTTTAATTTAATTGTTAAAATGCCTGTGCTAGATAAAATAGCTGCTAAGATTGCAAATATTAAACCACCTATTACCGGGGACGGGATACTCAAACGGTTAAATATAGCGACCCTGTTGACAATGGCGTGCCCTATGAGTAAAAGAAACACGGCAAGACACAAGGTTGATATTTCATTTAATTCAATCATGCTGGGTTATCCTCCTCGTATAAATAATGAGAGCGCTTTATACGCTCACGTCAGTTTATTATACTACATGAGAAATAAAAATCTATATTAAATTTATGTTAAAGAGATTAATACATGTTTACGTGTAAAATACCTATTTTGCAATGTTTAAATTATTTATACATCTTCCGATACGTTGAAGGGGGCATGTCAAAATGCTTACGAAACGCTTTTGAGAATAATAACGGATCATTGTATCCGACATTTTGAGCAATCTCTTGAATAGGCTTTGAAGTCGTTTTAAGCATTGAGGATGCATGGTATAACCGTAAATAGACTAGGTATTGTTGAGGCGATTGATCCATCCACGTCATAAACAATTTGTATAAATAACTGCGACTTACTTTAGCATGCTGTGCCACATCATCAATCGAAATCGTATGCATATAATGTTGATTCATATAATTCACAGCGGCTTGTACGCTAGAGTATATTTCATTAGGATGGCTTTCAAAAGGTTTAGGAGAAAGTTGTGTTAGTAAAAATAATAATTTATATAAGTCACTTAAATGGTGAATATCATCAGATGCTGTGGTTTCATAGGTGATGGCACGTTCGCATATTTGATACATTAATTTGGAAAGTTTCGAAGTATCTTGGTTTAATACGACAGGACAGTCGATGAGCGTGGTGCGTTTTAAATAGTCCATTGCTAAGTTTCCGCTAAAACCCACCCAATGATAGGTCCATGGATCATCAGTTGACGCTTCGTAATGGACACGCATGCCTTCTCGTAATAAAAACATATCTCCTGCTTTTAACTCATAAGACGTGTGTTGGTGTGTGAACGTTCCTGTTCCAGACATAATAATGTGTAATACAGCAGGCTTTACAACTGTATATTGATAACTTACATTAGGGGTGCCAATTTCAATACCACATTCATCAATATTCGCTTCAAAATGATTCTTTTTAAATAATTTCCATAATAATTGCACGAGAACAACTCCTTTAATATGGAAACATTTTACCATGTTTTTGAATGATAGTAATATATTACAAGTGAAAAAAGTGTGTTAAGTTATGAAAGTACAAAAAAGTGTAGTCTTATTTATTGGAGGTCTATTATGTATATAGAAAAAAAACGCATTACCCCTTATAAAAATCAAAATCGTATTTCATCTCCTAGACTTTTAACACCATTTATGAATAAACAAGAATATTTTAATATATCTCAAAAAGAAGAAGCGGCAGCATGTATACCTGTCCAATTTGTCAGCAAATTTGAAGATTACTCATCATTATTGCTGGACCACGTATCGCATCAAGGGCAAAAAGATAACGCCGTGGTTCCAAATGTCTGTACAACGTTAACAGCACAATTTATGGTAGATGATTATGACAAAGCTCAAGATTACCATTTATATGTTCATGACATTCTATGTCCGATGCTGATTGTTATTGATGACGCCATCGTTTCTTATATAGAACCAGATGACACATATCACCGTATCGATATCACACATCTCGTTACCTCGGGTAGTCATGAATTAAAAATAATAGCTTATCAAAAATGCAATGATGCAACATATCCGTCTGCCAACATTTTACTAGATGACATCTATATTGTTACGCGTGCTTATGATCGTATAGAAGATTTTGATATATATTGTCAATATGAATCTGAAACAGGTTTGTTACAACCTACCTTAAATATTAAAGATATCGAAGGTGCACCTCAAATCACTTACAGTATTCTTGATCAGTTTGGAGAAACGTTAGTTACAGATGAGGTCAATATTGATCAATCGAACCGTTTGAATCTCAACGCGATTACTTTAGATGACAGTACTATTCATCATTTAACTTTAATGCTCGAAACGCAAGATGAAGTCATCATGCATGAATTAATGATGAAATTTGTGATGCCTACTATAGAAGCACAACACCCTACAAAAGTATTTACGATGTAGTAAAAACAAGTGTACAAGTGAATATTAAAGGGTGTATACGCATACAATTTTAACTTTAAAAAAAGTTAGACTTGTCAAATTGTTATATGGGTGTATAATTCATATCATAAAACTATGGATTAAGGAGCGTCACCCATGTCAAACGAATTACGAAGTCAGAAACATTATGGGGCATTAGCGTTATTGCCATTGGTTGTATTTTTAATTATATATGTTGGTGTAGGATTATTTTTTACAATCATAGGAAAAGACGAAGCATTTAATCAACTACCGAGACATGTTGCGATTATGATTGCCATTGCCATCGCTTGGCTCGCTTATGATAGACGTACCCCTTTAGCAAAAAAAGTAAAAATCTTTACTGAAAATGCTGGGTCGTCAGGTATCGCTGAATTAGGATTGATTTTATTACTTGCAGGGGCATTTGCAAGTGCAGCGAGCGCATCAGGCGGTCAAGACGCATTAGTTAATATGGGATTGTCAATAATACCACCTAGTTTATTAATTCCAGGTATTTTTGCGATGAGTGCATTTGTAGCTACGGCAATGGGCACATCAACCGGCACACAAGCTGCGTTTTTACCTATCGGCATTGCAGTCGCACAATCTGCAGATTTAAATGTTGCAGCGGCTGCAGCGGCTGTGATTGCTGGTGCGTATTTTGGGGACAATTTATCGATTATTTCTGATACTACGATTGCAGCAACTACAGGGGTAGGCGCAAATATGAAAGATAAATTTAAAGCGAATTTTATGATTGCATTACCCGCTGCGGTCATTACGTTTATTATTTATGCGATTGTAGGAGGCACAGGTAAGATTAAAGGTGACTTGTCCTTCAATTTCTTCGATATCATCCCGTATCTATTTGTATTAATTGCCGCAATTGCCGGCATGAATGTCATGTTTGTTTTACTTTCAGGGATTGTATTAACAGGCATTATCGGTATGATTCGTGGTCATTTGCACTTCTTTGAATGGACAGCCAAAGTTGGAGAAGGTATGGAATCTACGTTTAGTATCTTTTTAGTGGCCTTCTTAATTTCTGGGCTTGTCGCATTGATTCGATATTACGGTGGTATTGATTGGATTGTCGAAACGATGAAAAAGCAAGCACGTGGGCGCAAAAGTGCTGAGTATGCAATGGGGATTTTATCGGGTATTTTATCAGCAGCGCTCGTTAACAATGTCGTTGCAATTTTAATTGCAGCACCTATCGCTAAAGAAATTGGCGATGCTTCACAAATTCCGCCGAAACGGATGGCAAGTATTTTGGATATCTTTGCCGCAAGTGCTTTAATGGTGTTACCTCACGATAGTGGAATGTTAATGGCCGAACAATTCGGCAATGTGTCTTATTTAGAAGTACTCCAATATTCATTTTATCCAGTTATTTTAATATTATGTACTTTTATATCAATTCATTTAGGTATGTTTAAAGGAAAGAAAGCAGCATAATAGAAAGCGCACGCGAACGAATCATCGCGTGCGTTTTTTCTATTTCCAAGTCTCATCAGGGTGTATATAATCCCGTTTACGTTGGTGAGAGACGTAAGGATTACCGTGCACAGTATATCTTAAAGGTTTATGTGTCCATTGACCTTTATTAGGAATACCAATACGTGGACTTTCAACGATGTTGCGTGGATATTTACGGTTTTTTGTATCTATTTTTAAACGGCCTTCATTGAGCCGAGTGCCATCTATAGTACGTGGAATTTGCATCGCAGTAGTAAATTTACCGGGTCCATTTGTGAGCTCATAACCTGATTTACCTCGATTTTGAATCATCATTTCAATGCCATCCTCTGGTTCTATTGCACGAATCAGTACGCCTTCTGGAACACCTTTTGCTTGAGTAACAAAATTAATGAGCAGATAACGGTGCATCATATGACCATAAATGGTTCCACCTAACTGATAAAGCGAACGTACTTTAGGTGTTTGTTTACCTTTATAGCCATGTGCGGCTTGATCTTCAAAACCTAAATACGCTTCCGTCTCTACGATGTAACCCGTATAAGTCATTTGATTACTCTCATAAATGAGTTTAACGCCAAGTAAGTCTTTCGCAACCTCTGTCGTAGGTCGGTGAATAAAATCCATAATGAACTGCCTCCAATAAGTCATTACTGTAAGTGTAACGAAAAGAACACGTTGCGTAAAAGGAGAACACCTAAATTTATTATAATCTTAATCATAAGCATTATTATTGTTAAAAATCAATATTTAATTTTTAACAAAAGTTTAATATACTTAGGGTAAGGTTTTATATGGATTAAAATTTAAAAGGGGGACTATCTTCTATGATAGCAACACCGCAAGTAGGTTTTTTAGAAGCTTTTAAGCTCTTTTGGTTGAACTATATTAACTTTAAGGGTCGTAGTCGACGTAGTGAGTATTGGTGGGTCATGTTATGGCATATCATTATACTTCTACCATTTAATTTTTTAAATGGCTTAGCATCTGCCATTTCAGATGAATTAAGTTACATAATTCTAACCATTATCATCTTGTATTATATAGTAACGTTTCTTCCTAATTTGGCACTCACAGCGAGACGTTTTCATGATTACGGCTTTTCAATGTTAGTACCGATCATTAATATAATTGTGTGTATTTTAGGCTATTTGAACTTAATAATAGTAGTAAGTTCAATGGTTGGCCTAATCGCAAGTTCTTCATCAACTTTTGGTGTGATAGCATTAAATTTTTTAATCCTTTTTATCATTGCTTCGTTTGGCTTACAAATTTTTATATTAGTGATTAGTGTTATGGATAGTAAAGAGGAAGCGAACAAGTATGGACCTTCACCTAAGTATGTGCAGTATGAAGCATCATACATAGAACCTAATCAGGGCAACATGCATCAACAAACGCATCAACCTATAACATCTAATGAAGAAGGATTACCTCAGAAAGACAATTACAACACGGATCATAAAAATATGTAATTATAAAAGATGCAGAACAACAATCACTACGATGATTGTTCTGCTTTTTTATATTTTAAAATCAACTGCTATAAGAGCCGTTATTGAATTTCAACTAGGATTTTATATGGAATGTTGTAATAAAACATATTAACTTTCCATTCATTTTCCTAACTAAATGTATTTAACGGTTGGTAAGTAAACTTTGAAGTTCAATTATCTATAGAAAGTAACGGCGTATTAGGGAAAGTTTCAGTAATTGTTAAGAAAAACCATCTGACAATGACGTTCAAAGTCTCGTGCATACAAAAGTTAAGAGTTTATATAAGAAAAAATCACAAATATCACTACAAATCTTAAAAAGAAATCTTTATTGTTGTCAGTAATCCATATTTATTTTTAAATGAACATTTAATATACTTATGTTGAAGATTTATATAGATTACAATTTAAGGGAGATTGATTTTTTATGTATGCAACATCGCAAATAGGTTTTTTAAAAGCATTTAAACTTTTTTGGTTGAACTATTGCAACTTTCAGGGGCGTGCGCGTCGTAGTGAATTTTGGTGGGTTGTGTTGTGGCATACAATAATACTATTACCATTTTATTTTTCAATTTCCTATGCATCTGCCATTACAATTGAATTAGGGTACTTAATTCGAATGATTACCTTATTTTATCTTACAGTAACGTTCATCCCTAACTTGGCACTCACAACGAGACGTTTGCATGATTACGGCTTTTCAATATTAGCACCGATCATTACAATAGTTGCTTGGATTTTGTCTTTTTTGTCTTTTATGTATGCAATATTTACGATATTTGATCCATATGCAACTGATACGGGACATTCGATAGAGAATAGTGCTTTTTTCTTGTCATTTATTATGTTGATTGTCGCGTTAAGCTTACATATTTTTATATTAGTGATTAGTGTTATGGATAGTAAAGAGGAAGCGAACAAGTATGGACCTTCACCTAAGTATGTGCAGTATGAAGCACCATACATAGCTCCAAAACAGGGTGACATAACTGATAACGGAAACGAAACAGAAGCAGCACGTGAAAATATAAATACAACTAATGAGGAAACTCCTCTAAAAGAGAATCACAACATGGATAACAAAAAAATGTAATTACAAAAGATGCAGAACAACAATCACCACGATGGCTGTTCTGCTTTTTATATTTTCTTAAATTAAAGGTATCTTTATGTAAACTATATAAGTCTTTTTGACAAATATATTTGTCAAATCAAAGCGTGTTATAGTATACTTACATTATCAAATAGAGAAAGGGCGATACGCTATGTCATTAAAGGTGGCGCATGTCAGCAAGAAGTTTAAAGATATCACAGCCGTCGATGATATTTCTTTCGAGCTTGAAACGGGTAAAATGTTAGGGTTTTTGGGACGAAATGGTGCAGGTAAAACGACGACATTTCGTATGATTTTAGGATTAACTGAACCGTCAGAAGGTGAGATTTATTTTAACGGTGAGACGATTAAGGCTTCCCATTATGATGTAATCGGTTATTTACCTGAAGAACGTGGCTTACATGCGAAATTAAAAGTTGAAGAAGAGTTAACGTATTTGGCAACGCTAAAAGGGATGCATAAAAAAGAAATTAAACGCGCGATTGACTATTGGTTAGAACGATTTCATATTACTGAACATCGAAACAAAAAAATTGAATCTTTATCAAAAGGGAATCAACAGAAAGTGCAACTTCTTGCGAGTATGATTCATGAACCTCAGTTGCTTATTTTGGACGAACCCTTTAGTGGTCTTGATCCAGTCAATGTTGAATTGTTAAAAAAAGCCGTAATTGAATTGAATCAAAAGGGAACGACCATCATTTTTAGTTCACATCGCATGGAACATATCGAAGAATTGTGTGATGACGTATGCATTTTAAATAGAGGACAAATGGTAGTACAAGGGCCAATTCAAACGGTGAAACGTAACAGTGGTTATCAGCGTGTAGTTATCGAATCCACATTTAATTTAGACGACTTAAAAGATGTCCCTGGTGTGATTGATACAAAACATACACCTCAAAAATATGTTTTCATTATTGAAAATGAAGATGTAGCGAAAGTATTATATTCCAAAATACAAACATTTGGATATGTGAAACATTTTGAAGTGCTTGATCCAACAATTCAAGAAATTTTTATTGAAAAAGTGGGTGATCATCATGCATAAGTTTTTAGCGACATTCAAATTAACCTATTTCAGTAAACTTAAATCAAAAGCCTTTGTTATTACAACATTATTATTTATGTTAGCAATTATTGGGATAGCCAATGCAGACAAAATTATAAAAATGTTTGATGATGGTCAGAATCACATTGCGATTGTTACTCAAGATAATCAAGTGTTTAACTATATTAAAAAAACGAATGAAGCATTACATAAAGACACAACTTATAAGAAACTTTCAGCATCTAAAGTTGATCAAGCATTAAAAGATGAAAAGATTGATCAAGCTTATATTATTAATACAGATGACGGCCGTTTATCGGCAACAATTAAAGCGAGTAAAGCACCGTCTGAAGAAGAGCAAAAAAAGCTTCAAACTGTTTTAACACAATATCAATCACAACAAGTCGCTCAAAAATTAGGACTGTCAGCTCAAGAACAAAAACAATTATTTACACCAAGTAATGTGGATACAAAAGTGATTAAAGTGGGAGAAGGACAATCAATTAACCAAAATGAAAAAGATTTTAGTTCCTTTATTGTAATGCTAGGCAGTTTCTTAATGATGTTTATTATTTTGAATTATGCGAATCAAATTGCAATGGAAGTCGCAACTGAAAAAACATCAAGAGTATCTGAAATGATAATTACCAGTGTGAAACCCTCACTTCATATTATTGCTAAAATTTCAGGGGTGCTCGCCGTTGCGTTGACACAAATTGTTGCGATTGCTGCAACCATTGTTGCATGTATCATCTTTTTTGATCTTGGGAAAAAATTAAAAGGGTTGGACTTTATGCTCACACCGAACATTACAAGATTGATTGTTTTTGGCATCATCTTTTTATTAATAGGTGTGTTCACATATGTCGTTTTTGCAGCCATATTAGGTAACTTAACCGCAAGAATTGAAGATATGGGTCAAACGTTAATGCCATTAACGATGTTGATGCTTGCGAGTTTTTATACGGGCTACTTTAGTGCGGTTACAAACCCAGATAACCTTTTCGTTAAAATTATGAGTTATGTTCCATTTTTCTCACCATTTGTTACATTTGCGAGATTATCAATTCCTGAAACACCAACTTATGAAGGAATTATCGCAATAGTAATTCACATTGTGCTCATTATGGTGCTTTTCTACTTTGCAACAAAATCATATCAAAATGCAGTACTTACTTTTGAAAAAGGTTGGTGGAAAGCATTAAAACGGGCACTTCAAAAATAAAAGATAAATGGTAGATATTCATTCGAATCTGTCTCGTGAATGACCATATAAGTCTTCAAATCTCGTATATATGCGATATTTGAAGGCTTTTTTAAATGACACAAAAAATTCTATCCACAAGTATTGTTGAAACTGATACAATATAAAAAAGTATTTGAGGTGGAATCATGGGCATTTTTTATCCCATCGCGATATTCATTTTAGCCGGTTTCTGTGAAATAGGTGGGGGTTATCTGATTTGGCTATGGTTAAGAGATGATAAGCCGATGTGGTTAGGTTTAGCCGGAGGAATGATTCTAATGCTTTACGGCATGATTGCAACGTTTCAAAGTTTTCCGACATTTGGACGTGTGTACGCTGCTTATGGTGGCGTCTTCATTATCTTAAGTTTACTGTGGGCACACTGGATTGACCATGAACCACCTGATAAATATGATGTTATTGGCGGTATCATTTGCATTGTAGGGGTATTAGTGATGGTGCTTCCATCAAGAGGTTGATTGGAGCGCTTTTAAAGGAGTTAGATGAAAGTATGAAAATTGGGATTGAACATCAAGCGAATGGCATAGATTTAATAAAAATACATCATAAAACCATGTCTATCGTCTTCACAAATTATGGCGCACGTATTGTCAGTTGGAAAATCGATCATAATAATATTGTTTTAGGGAATGAAGTTGAAGCGGATGAATTTTATCCTAATCATCCATATTATTTTGGTGCAACCATAGGTCGTTATGCGGGTAGAATAGACAAAGGCACCTTCACATTAAATCACCAAACGTATCATGTTGAAACAAACGCTGAAGGTCATCATTTACATGGCGGGTCTAAGGGATTATCGTCACGTTTATTTGATTATAGTATTCATCAACATGGACATGATGTGAAGGTCATTTTTACGACGCAAGTACTGAGTTCTGAGGATAATTTCCCGGGTAATATAGATGTGCGTATTGTCTTTACTTATGATGTAACCAATACTTGGACGATTGAATACTATGCAAATTCAACAGAAGATACACTATTTAATCCAACAAATCATGCTTATTTTAATTTAAATCCAGATAATAGAACAATCGATAATCATGTTTTAATAAGTGACAAAATGCATTTATTTCCTTTGAATGATGCACGGTTACCTCAGAATAAGCCGATTGATTTAATAAAAACAATGGGTGTCAATCGTATTCCGATTCAAACAATATTTCAATCACAAGATCCTAGATTACATCCTCAAATCGAACGTTTTAAAGGATTAGATCATCCTATGGAAGTTGGTAACGGAAAACTCACATTATCAAACGATAAAGTGAAATTACATGTCATTACAGATCGACCACAAATTGTAGTGTATACATTTAATTCACCAGAAAAGCGAACACATGCGAATCAGCTCTTTAAATCTCATTCTGGTATTGCATTGGAAACGCAAAGTATGCCTAATGACATACATATGTTTGGTCATAAAGCGCATTCTATCTTACGCGCCAACACACCGTTTTATTCAAAAACATCCTATCAAGTTGAACCTATGTAAAAAAAATTTTGTGCGCTAAAGGAGATGACGCAATGCGTACACGTTTAAAAGAATTACGTGCACGTGAGGGCTATAATCAAACAGAATTGGCCAAAAAAGCTGGTGTCTCAAGACAAACCATCTCACTTATTGAACGTAATGAATTTATGCCCTCTATTCTAACGGCGTTTAAAATCGCTCGAATATTTGGAGAAAAGGTAGAAGATGTATTCATATTTGATGAAGACCACTAACATCATGTGTAGTACAGCGTCACTATCATTGTAAAATATCAATCGCCCTCACAATTCATTTTAAATGAATCCTGAAGGCGATTTCTGTTTGCTATGATAATGTTATGAGCATCTAGCTAAGCGTTTTTCTAAAGTCTTACGGCGTTCTGTAGTAATAAACGGGTTTTTTATGGCATATGAGAGTTTTTCTTTATTTTTCTTGTCATTATAATACACGTCATTTAAAGCTTGAACAGATAATCGTGTGTCATTCGGAGCTTCTTTAATCAATGTTAAATTACTATCAGGATACACGAGCCCTTCTTTGATAACTCTGAAATAACAACCTGTTTTACCGGTTGCCATCATACGTTTCATGATGCCTTTATATTGATATTTACGCTGAATTTTATTACAAGGCTCCCTGATTTCTGAAACTTCTATAATTGCCTCACCGATTTGATATTGATTGCCAAAATATAAATCATTTTCATCAATATCATTTACAGAAATGTTCTCGCCAAACATTGCATATTCAGGGATAGGTGAAATCACATCTTCCCACATAGTATAGTGCGTTGTACTAAATAAGCATAGCGCTTTATCAGGACCACCGTGACCGTGGTATGCTTGTTCATCACCTTCAAAACCTAATTTAGAAAGCCAAGTGGGCGCATCAATAGGTGTTTTATCCATACCACTCTTCATAGGTTTCCCATCGTAATGTAACGTTTTAATTTTACCTGCGCAAATCGCCTGGATTGTGTAATTCATCAATGAACCTCCTTGTCTTTCAATAAATATATTGTATATGAAAAAATGTAAAACGTCTTGTAGTGGGTGCCATTATGGTGCATATTCATGTAAAATAAAAGTATAAAATAAATCAAGGGAGCGTCATTTGATGGATACGAAACAACTTAAATTAATGACTTTAACAGATGCTGTTGAACGTATTGAAGATGGTATGATTCTAGGTATTGGAACAGGTAGTACGATTGAGTTATTAGTTCCCGAAATCGCCAAACTTATCGAAAAAGGCTATGAACTTAAAGGCGTATGTACCTCAGAACGTACGGCATATCAAGCGAAAGCTCTGAACATTCCTATACTAGACATTAATGATGTTGAAAAGATTGATTTAGCTATTGATGGTGCTGATGAAATTGATCCAAATTTAAATTTAATCAAAGGTGGCGGAGGTGCATTATTTAGAGAGAAAGTCATAGATGCATTTGCGACACGTTTTATCGTTTTAGCTGACCAAACGAAATGTGTATCTTACTTAGGTGAGACATTTAAACTACCTGTAGAAGTCGACCAATTTAACTGGTATCAACTTGGTAAACAAATTGAAGCCGCTTATCCTGTAAAAGCCTATCGTCGTATGGTTGAAGATACGCCATTGATTACAGATAATGGGAATTATATTTTAGATGTTGAAATGACATCTCAGATTGATCCATATGCGTTTCATGAATACCTTATTCATTTAACAGGCGTATTAGAAACTGGGTATTTCTTAGATATTGCGGATGAGGCGATAGTTGGGACAGAAACGGGTGTAAAAATTTTAACGAAATCACACTAATTAAAAGCACTTATTTTTAAAGTACAGGTCTATATATCAATAATGAGAAAATATAAAAACCTTCAACGTTCACTCAAGTGAATTTTGAAGGTTTTTGAAATATTTAGCTATTGTTTTTTAAGTTCATTTAACGACGTATATGTCTATGTTGACGGTTGAATGATTGTGGTTCATCTTCCTGAACAATTGCACGTGCACGTGTTTCTTCACTCACATGTGCATTTTGGTCATGCGTTTCCGTCGTTAATGCTTCATGTTCTGTATCGTTCTCATGATTTTCAGTTTCAGAGGTATCGTGAGCATGTCTCGCTGCATTGTCCGCTTCCTCAATTTCAGCTTCGCGGGACTGCTTATTAAACATCGGCGTATCATCGTCATCGCCTTCATGACGGGGCATGATAAGTCGCTTAATTAAACTGAAAAGTATCACGATGATGGCAATTGCTGCTGTTGCATAGGCAAGGACTTGCATAGAAAAGACATCGCCAATCTCTTCACTAAAGAAAAACACTTTGGCGAATGACATTGCCGCATGGAAGAGGGTAGCAATATAAATGGCATGACCCCCTGTACCTCTAACAAGTTCACCAACAAGCATTGAAAATGAGAAAACATAAATTGCACTGTACATCGTATATGGCATACCAAACGCAGTGTTAACATCCCAAATGAGGTAAAGTAAACTGACACCAACATTTGCGATTAAAAATGGTAAACGTCTTTCAACGATATTGAGCAAGTACGCACGAAAACCGGACTCAATGAAAAATGCCATAAAAAGATGTCCGATTAATATAGTCCAAACGGTTTCTGATAAATCTTTTGCTTGTAATAAAATAAAGCTATTACCATACGTGTTAAAGCTATACATACCAATAATAAAAATTACTAAAGGTAATGTTAAGGCAAGGATAAGGCGTTCAATCACTTTTAAATTGATGCCTAATTTGAAACCTTCAAGCTGTTCTTTTTTATGCTTAAAGATGAGTATACAAACAATTGCAGCAATAAATGGTCCTAAACTATTTAGTGAAAACACAAAGTTTTTTAAACCAGATGCTTGTTGAAAATCTCTTAAAATTATCGGGCTCGCATATGCAATAACAAAGAAAATGAATATCGTCAATGCCCATTGAAAGCCAGATATACGAGAATGCTTCATAGTTAATCCTCCATATTCAAGGTACGCAAAATTATCATTTTTAATAATATGAAACGCACTAAGTACAAATCATATCAAGTCAATATTAGAATCTAGCTTACATTATAACGGTATATTTACAATAAATAAATTGATGCATGAAATTATCATCTAATTGTAATAAAAGTATAACCTTGAAAGCGTTTTTATATTGAATTAAACAGGGTATAATATAGAGGTATTATGATTAGAAACCACGCTTAGCTGTAGGTCAGATGATAATAGTAGTCATGAAATCTCACGTTATTGATTCTATTGAAAGGGGATGCTTAAAATGTACCAATCGCCACAACGTCATGTATGGACGGGGAGATTAGATAGTGCAGTCGAACGTGAATCTTTTCGCCATTTTCAAACCATACATTTCGGTGATATTCATAATATCGCGTCACAAGCCAATGGTATCGCGTTATTCGGTTATGCAGTTGATAAAGGTGTTGAATTAAATAAGGGACGCACAGGTGCAAAAGATGGTCCGGACGCTATTAAGAAAGCTTTCGCTAATCTTCCTGCTGCGACGGAAACGTCCATTATCGATTATGGCAATTTAACACATAGTCAATCACAACTTATTGAGACTCAAAAAATATTTGGTACATATGTGCATCAATTAATCAAAAATCACCAGCGTACTTTTTTGTTAGGCGGGGGACATGACATCGCTTATGCTCAGTATTTAGGTGTGCGAGCTGCATACCCAAATCAATCTATAGGCGTTATTAATATAGATGCGCATTTTGATACGCGCAAAGAAGCGGAGTCAACATCAGGCACAAGTTTTCGACAAATGATAGAAGAAGATTCCAATTTAGATTACTTTGTCATAGGTATTCAAAGACCTGGGAATACATCGAGTTTATTTCGTTATGCGGAAGAAACGCAAACTCAGTATGTTTTAGCAGATGAACTAGTGGAACATATTGATCCACGGATTAAAGATAAAATCGAGCACTTTATTACACACCATGACGTCATTTTATTTACAATTTGTATGGATGTGATAGATAGCGCCTATGCACCCGGGGTTAGTGCAAGTGCTGTACTCGGTTTGACACCCCATTGTGTACTCTCGTTAGCCAAACGTATTCTTCAATTTGATAATGTGACGACAGTAAGTATCGCAGAGATGAACCCTACTTATGATGTCGATCAACGTACCGCTAAACTTATTGGTCAATTCTTGTCTCATTTTATCCACTATTCGTAAAATCGATATTTAGACAAGTACAGTCGTGTTAGGCGCCAAAATGAGCCAGCTGCAGTCATTAAATATGAGTGTGGCTGGCTTTTTGATGATTTAAAAAGGTTGGACTCAATGCTTGACAATGAGTGATTTATTGAGAGATTTCTCAAATTTATAATCTTTAAGCATGTCGAGAATGACTCGAGTGCCGTAGGAAAGCGCTCAAAATCTTAAAACATTGCATCATGAACAAAACCACTTCTATATACGATGTACCGCCCAGTAATTTTGAATTTTGTCTAATAGCGCTGTCATTTGGGGCGTGAATTGTCTGTTTTTAGCAACATTAATATATATAGTTCGCTCTATTTTAGGTTGAATAGGAATGGCGTCGAGGTGATTAGTCTTAAATGATTGGTAGTAAATTCTAGGTATCACTGCATAGCCCATTTGCTGATGAACAAAATTTGTCGCCATTTCAAAGCGTTCTACTTCCATGACGATATTTGGACGTGCTTGCAAATGTGTGAAATAGTCATCAATATGTTTTCTTACTTGATAGGGCTGTATTGGTACAATTAAAGGTAAATTTTGAATGGATAATGAAGTTTGCCCTTTAAATGTTTCTCTTGGTGTCAATACGACATAATCTTCTGTATATAATGGGATGGATGTAATTGCTTCATGTTTAATTTTGTCATTGGACAGCCCTAAATGAATTTCAAAATCAAGTAAATGTTGCGTTAAAGTATCTAAATCTAAAATTTCAGTAACTTGATAATGTTGATCGACATGTTCAAGTTGATGTTGTTTTATAACTGTAGCAACCCAATGAGCAGTTGATTCGAGAATAGAGAGTTTAATTTTTGGTGTTTGACTCAATTTTAAATCATACATTTGTTCTAAAGTTAAATGATATTGGTTCACTAATTTTTGGGCATGATTATAAAATTGAATGCCTTTTTCGGTAATTGAAATATCTTTTGTTGTTCGCTTCAGTAATGCGTAGCCTAATTGATCTTCCATTTTTTTAATGGTAGCGGTTAAAGAGGGTTGACTTATATGCAATGTGCGCGCAGCTTTTGTAAAGCTATTTTGGTTCACCACTTCAATAAAATATTCCAGTTGAACAATTTTCATCTCAACACCGTCCATTTATAGTTTTAAGTTATTAATAATTAGTTTATTTATATTGGTCATTAATATCTTAACATATTACAATAAAAGTGTGGATGGTTCGAACCATTTTAAATATTCATGTATGCCATGCTTACAGTGCATGGCACAAGGAAGAAATGATTGGTATTGTTTCCATGATAATGGGAGATTGAGGTTGAAGGGGTGTGTATTAAAATGACGCAACCTC
The DNA here is from genome assembly GCF_002901865.1 of Staphylococcus agnetis. GTDB lineage: Bacteria > Bacillota > Bacilli > Staphylococcales > Staphylococcaceae > Staphylococcus > Staphylococcus agnetis. The sequence goes on along the minus strand of NZ_PPQF01000025.1, from coordinate 94,054 downwards.
AAAAGTTAGAACGTATAAAAGGCTATAAAATGTGGCGTTTTTGGCTATTTAGTTGCATCGGTATAATTTGTTTTTTTATACCTATATCGATTCGTGGAACAGAAACTATTATAGTGGATCACATTCATTTAGCCATACGTGCGCGATTAGGTCATGCGATGCCCTATGTAGCATTGGGACTCATCATGTTAGGGGCTATCGTACCAATGATACGTAAGGATTTTGCTCAATCTAAAACAGAAGCAGTGATTGTGCTTTTTAAATGTTGTGGTGCAATCATAGGTATAATGTATGTCTTTAAATTTGGACCTTCATTTTTGTTTCGTCCGAATTATGTTCCATTCTTATTTGAAAAATTGATGTTGCCACTGAGTGTATTAATACCTGTTGGTGCAATCGCATTATCATTACTCGTAGGATATGGCTTACTCGAATTTATAGGTGTATTGATGGAACCTATAATGCGGCCTATTTTTAAAACGCCAGGTAAATCTGCTGTTGATGCAGTCGCTTCATTTGTAGGAAGCTATTCTCTTGGGCTACTCATCACGAATCGTGTCTATAAAGACGGTATGTACAATAAAAAAGAAGCGGTGATTATTGCAACAGGGTTTTCCACAGTTTCAGCGACGTTTATGGTCATCGTTGCACGTACGCTTGATTTAATGTCACATTGGAATTTGTACTTTTGGCTTTGTTTAGTTATCACATTTGTAGTAACAGCAATCACAGCCCATTTGCCACCTATTTCAAATGAAAGCCAAGATTATTATAAAAATCAAGAAGGGGGATCACCCACAAACATTGAAGGTAATCGACTTCTTGCCGCTTGGGAAGAAGCGAAACGCCAATCGCATCAATCTTTACCATTATTCAAAAATATAGGGGTGAATGTGCGTGATGGTTTAGAGATGACTATCGCTATTTTACCTACAATATTATCAATTGGATTATTAGGTTTGATGATTGCCGATTATACCCCATTTATTGATTGGCTTAGTTACATTTTTTATCCATTTGTTATGATATTTCCTATCCAAGATCAAACACTCATAGCCAAAGCCTCGATGATATCACTGATAGAAATGTTTTTACCATCACTACTTGTTGTGAAGGCAGCACTGGAAGTACGTTTTGTCATTGCGATTACAAGTGTGTCGGCGATTATATTCTTCTCGGCACTAGTGCCATGTATTTTAGCAACAGAGATACATATTCCATTATGGAAGTTAGTCGTCATTTGGTTTATACGTGTTGCACTCACGCTACTCATTACAATACCAATTGCGTTACTCATATTTTAAACAAAGGGAGAGATGAAGAATGTCTAGAGAAATTAAAGCGAAAAAAGGCCTCGAAATTGAATGTAAGGGTTGGGAACAAGAAGCTGTTTTACGTATGCTCTATAACAATTTAGATTCAGAAGTGGCGGAGCATCCAGACAAACTCGTGGTTTATGGAGGCATTGGTAAAGCAGCGCGTAATTGGGAAGCTTTTGATGCTATCGTTAAGACGTTACGTCGCCTTGAAAAAGATGAAACAATGCTCGTTCAATCAGGGAAGCCAGTCGCAGTATTCAAAACACATGAAGAAGCGCCGCGTGTATTATTATCCAATTCGGTGCTCGTACCAAAATGGGCGAACTGGGAACATTTCCATGAACTCGATAAAAAAGGGCTCATGATGTATGGTCAAATGACCGCTGGAAGTTGGATTTATATCGGTTCTCAAGGCATTGTACAAGGTACTTATGAAACGTTTGCAGAATGTGCGAATCAGCATTTTAACGGTTCATTGAAAGGAACCATTACATTAACTGCGGGTCTCGGTGGCATGGGAGGTGCACAACCGTTAGCAGTTACGATGAATGAAGGGGTGGTCATCGGGGTAGATGTAGATGCGTCACGTATTCAAAAACGCATCGATACACGCTACTGTGACATTATGACGCATTCGTTAGATGAAGCGTTAGAAAAAGCAGAAGAAGCTAAAAATAATGGTCAAGCGTTATCTATAGGATTAGTAGGCAATGCGGCTGAAATACATCATGAAATTTTGAAACGCCAATTCAAAATTGATATCGTAACAGACCAAACGTCTGCGCATGATCCATTAAATGGTTATGTACCTGAAGGATACTCATTAGAGGAAGCTGCGCAACTTCGTGAAGCAAATCCTGAAAAATATGTGCAATTAGCATCTCAGTCTATGAAAAAACATGTTGAAGCCATGTTGCAATTTCAAGAACAAGGTGCCATAGCGTTTGATTACGGCAATAACATTCGTCAAGTCGCTTTCGACCAAGGGTTAAAAGACGCATTCAACTTTCCTGGTTTTGTGCCCGCATATATTCGTCCATTGTTCTGTGAGGGTAAAGGACCGTTCCGTTTTGCAGCTTTATCTGGAGATCCTAAAGACATTGAACGTGCGGATCAACTCATGCGTGAGTTATTCCCTGAAGATGAAAAATTAATGCGTTGGCTCGATATGGCAAGTGAGAAAATTGCGTTTCAAGGATTGCCATCTAGAATCGCATGGCTCGGTTATGGCGACCGTGCAAAAATGGGTCTCGCATTAAATGATCTGGTACGTAAAGGTGAAATATCTGCGCCAATTGTAATTGGACGAGATCACTTAGACTCAGGTTCAGTCGCTTCACCCAACCGTGAAACAGAAGCGATGAAAGATGGTTCAGATGCGGTAGGTGACTGGGCAATTTTAAATGCGCTTGTGAATACTGCGGCAGGCGGTTCATGGATTTCTGTACATCATGGTGGCGGTGTTGGTATGGGTTATTCACTTCACGCAGGTATGGTTGTCGTTGCTGATGGGTCTGAGCGTGCAGAACGTCGTTTAAAACGAGTATTAACGACAGATCCGGGTATGGGTGTGGTAAGACACGCGGATGCAGGCTATGACATTGCGATTGATACTGCCAAAGATAAGGGTGTAGATATTCCAATGATAACAGGTAAAGGTGATGACAAATAATGAATGATTTAATAATCCAAAACATTAAACAATTAATTTTACCCAAATCAACAGAACGTCCTTTAAAAGGTGCAGACTTAGATAAACTGAACATCGTAGAAAATGGAACAGTGGTTGTTAAAGACGGCAAAGTTGTTTATTCGGGACCTTATACAAACGATTTTGAAGCAAAAGAAACAATTGATGCGACAGGCAAAGTGGTGTCACCAGCTTTAGTAGATGCGCACACGCACCTCGTACATGGAGGGTCACGAGAACATGAAATGTCTTTAAAACGTCAAGGCGTGTCTTATCTTGAGATATTAGAACAAGGTGGGGGCATCCTTTCAACAGTACAAGCAACACGTCAAACGAGTGAAGATGATTTATTCAAAAAGGCAGAGCATGATTTACTTACAATGATGCACCATGGTGTATTAGCAGTTGAAAGTAAAAGTGGCTATGGTTTAGATAAAGAAAATGAATTGAAACAACTTAAAGTATCACGTCGCTTACAAGACAAATATAATTTGGATATGCGTCATACGTTTTTAGGCCCTCATGCAGTACCCAAAGATGCATCATCGAATGAAGCATTTTTAGAAGACATGATTGCCTTGCTTCCTGAAGTAAAGGCCTATGCCGATTTTGCAGACATTTTTTGTGAAACAGGTGTATTCACTATTAAAGAATCTAAACGTTACATGGAAGCCGCTAAAAAAGAAGGCTTTAAAGTTAAAATTCATGCCGATGAAATTGATCCTCTTGGTGGATTAGGACTCGCGATTGATCAACAAGCCATTTCAGCAGATCATCTCGTAGCATCAAGCGATACTGATAAAGCAAAATTGAGTGACTCAGATACGGTAGCGGTACTATTGCCTGGAACAACCTTTTACTTAGGCAAAAATGATTATGCTGATGCACGAGGTATGATTGAAAACAATGGTGCCATAGCGATTGCAACGGATTTTAATCCCGGAAGTTGCGTAACAAATAATCTTCAAATGGTAATGGCTATTGCGGCGTTGAAATTAAAATTATCACCGAATGAAATTTGGAATGCAGTTACAGTGAACGCAGCGAAAGCGATAGATGTGGATGCAGGCACTATTAATAAAGGGGATAAAGCAAATATTGTGATATGGCATGCGCCAAATCATGAATATATTCCATATCATTATGGTATTAATCATGTTGAAAAAGTAATAAAAGATGGTAAAGTAATCATCAATCATGACATTGCACTAGCTTAAATTTGATAAAATACATTGATATATGACGTTCTTGAAATTTATTTCTGAATAAATTTTGAGAACGTTTTGTATTAGAATGAGGCATACTTGATGATAATGAGGATATATGGAAATTTTATTGAAAGTAAGATGCTGTATACGAGATAATATGACTATTCATTCAAAACGTGTTAATAACATCTCAGCGTTTTAGGTCATTGTTAAATAATCAATAAGGGGGAGTTCTATGTCTTATCGGTTTGATCAAATGGTCTCATGGAGACGTCACTTTCATATGTATCCCGAGCGTTCTAATGAAGAGTTTCAAACAACTAAAAGATTAAAAGCGATATTACGAGATATGGATGTGTCAATTTTGGATGTTCCACTTCAAACAGGTTTGATTGCAGAAGTAGGGCAAGGTGATTCAATGATTGCGATACGGTCTGATATTGACGCACTTCCAATCCATGAACAAGCGACTGTTGCATTTAAATCGCGTACTGAGGGCGTGATGCATGCGTGCGGTCATGATATTCATATGGCGAGTGTACTTGGCACAGTGGAACGACTTAAAACGATGGAATCTAAATTAAATGGTCGTGTGCGTATCATCTTTCAAGCTTCTGAAGAACTCGGGTTTGGTGCAAACCGTGTAGTGGAAACAGGTGTCTTAAATGGTGCAAAAGCCATCTTAGGATTTCATAATGATCCAACTTTAAAAGTAGGTCAGTGGCGCTCTAAAATTGGAATCATGACATCAAATGTTGATCGCTTTAAAATTATCGTTCATGCTAAAGGAGCCCATGCGGCGATGCCGCAAGATGCTAAAGATCCGAGTATCATCGTGGCACAATTGATTCAAAGTTTTCAAAGTATTGTGAGTCGTAATATTGCTCCCTACGAGGAAGCAGTTGTAACTATTGGTCAAATTCACAGTGGACAGACATGGAATGTCATTCCTGATCATGCAATCGTAGAGGGAACTGTACGTACATTTGACCATGACACACAGCTAAAAGTTGAAACACGTATGAAACAAATTTGCAAAGGTGTTGCTACACAATTTGACACTAAGATTGATTTAGAGTATCTCAAAATAACTAAAGCTGTTAATAATGAAGAGGCGCTCCATAAGCTCGCAGTTCAAGCCGCTAAAGAAGCGGGCTATGATGTTGCGGAGTTGGTGCGTCCACTGACAATAGGAGAAGATTTTTCGGGTTATCAGGCGATAGCACCAAGTTATTTTGCTATGATAGGCTCCGAAAGTGACTATCCTTTACATCATCCGTTATATCAACCAGATGAACGTATTTTTGAAAATGTCACAGACTATTTCGTAAATGCCATTCAACTCATTTTGAAATCATCATAGAGATTGACGAATCACAAAATTTCATGTAAAGTTTAACAGTAAAATTAAATACTTCATATCAAGAGAAGTGGAGGGACTGGCCCTTTGAAACTTCGGCAACATGGTCATGCGTGTGCCAATTCCAGAAGCTTTGAGGCTGAAGATAAGAAGTTCGAGAAACGATATCAGGTCAAGCCCTAATAGTATGTATGCGCATGATGTACTATTAGAGTTTGACCTTAATTTTTGTGAGGAGAAAAAATGTCTACAGATTTTAAAGATAAAATGAATGGTTGGGCTTTACTACCTTTAGTTGTATTTATTTGTATATTTTTAGGCGCAGGTATAATTACGAAAGATTTTACATTTATGCCGCTCAATGTAGCAGCAATTATTGGTGTAATTATGGCGCTATTGATGAACCGAAAAGAAAATTTTGCGCACAAAGTTGAAGTGTTCGCAAAAAGTGCTGGTCATCCTAATATTATTTTAATGATGTTTATTTTTATATTAGCAGGTGCTTTTTCTAAAACTGCTGAAAAAATGGGCGGTGTTGAATCTATTGTCAATTTTGGATTGTCGATGATTCCACAAAATTTATTGATAGTAGGGTTGTTTATTATTTGTATGTTTGTTTCGATATCGATGGGAACATCGGTTGGAACAGTGGCAGCGATAGCGCCTGTAGGATTTGGGTTGAGTCAAGCGACAGACATTCCAGCTGCATTAGCGATGGCTACTGTGGTAGGTGGTGCGATGTTTGGCGATAATTTATCGATGATTTCTGATACGACCATTGCGGCAGTGAGAACGCAACGTACACAAATGGCAGATAAATTTAAAGTGAATTTTCGTATCGTTTTACCGGGTGCGATGATTACAATCATCATTTTATGGATACTTACACTCGGTAACCACGTTAATCATGGACAAAGTTATGATTACAATTTTATTAAAATCATCCCTTATTTACTTGTATTGATATTAGCTTTAATAGGCATTAATGTCGTGCTCGTATTGTTAGGTGGGATTTTACTATCTGGAATAATAGGCATTGCTGACGGTTCGTTTAATTTAGCAGGGTTTTTAAAAGCTGCTTCAGAAGGTATAGTGGGGATGGAAGATATTGCAATCATCGCGCTCTTAATTGGTGGAATGATAGGACTTGTTGAGCATAATGGTGGGATTAATTGGCTATTGCACAAAGTGAAAAGTAAAATTAAATCACGTAGAGGCGCAGAATTTGGTATTGCAAGTCTCGTAAGTGTGGCGGACATTTCTACTGCAAATAATACGATTTCTATTATTATGTCAGGTCCATTAGCCAAAGATATCGCTGATGAATATGAAATCGATCGACGTAAATCGGCCAGCATTTTAGATATTTTTGGTAGTGCATGGCAAGGTTTTATCCCTTATAGCCCACAGCTGATTGCAGCAGCAGGTGTTGCGGGTATTTCACCTGTGATGTTAGTCCCATATTCTATTTATCCAGTAATGTTAGCTTTATGTGGGATTGTAGCCATCATCTTTAACTTACCAAGACTTAAAAGCAAATAGTATGTATATAAATGGCTAAAGGGTATAATGAAGGAATATAGTGAGATTGCAACGATAACAGTTCATAGTGCAGTGATAATGGTACACCTTCTATTAGATGAGAAGATAGTGTCACTCAATCTCTAAATGGGAGACTTTTAAGCGCGATGCAATGTTTATAATACTATGATGCATACACATTTTAGTAAGATATGGTAATGAATCATAAATAGGATGTTTAATGATAGAGAAAAAGGTTTTAAAGTGAGGAGAATCGCCATGAATAATACGCAAAATGAACGGGTCGAAGTTAAAATAGTTCGATTATTAAAAACTTCACCTGAGTTTGCTTATCAAGCTTGGACAGATCCTGAAATGTTGCGTCACTGGTTTATGACTACATCAAGATCGAATAAAACAATCGAAAGTGATGTGACTGAAGGGGGTCACTATTTAATTATTGACCAACGCCAAGGTAAAAAAATACGTGTAGAAGGTACTTATCAAACATTAATTCCAGGAGAACACCTTTGTTTAACGATTCAAATGCCTGATTTCAGTGATCAACAAGACGATATCAATGTGTACTTCGAAGAACGCAGTCCGGGCATTACACAAATGACATTTTTCTACAAAAGTGAAGTGCCTAAAGAAAGACGTTTAACGCAACTTGAATATAAACAAAAAAAGAAAGAATATCATGATAGTACTGTACACGGTTTTGAAAATATGTTTGATACGATGCAGCGGTATATTGAAGAACAAACACTCAATGAATCAGGGCAGTAGCCTCGAGTTCAACATAAAACCTGCAAAATTCTGGAGAATGAATTTTGCAGGTTTTAAAAATTTTAAAGTCAATGCTTGATCGTGATTACCATCGTGTATTTAAAAAGATTCATCATTGGCAAATCGTCTATATTATTTAATTTAAAGCTCAAAACTTTTATGAGATACGCGTAATATGAGATTGTGGATGTGACGGCGCGTATGCTTGATAGATATCAATATGGTGACACGCTAATAGACTTAACATTGTGCCTGCTTCTTCAAGTGTTGATGTTAAAGTTAAAATATTTTTACGTATAGTATATTTTAATTGTAGCGTTGTACCATGGTGAAGAATATCAATGACTTTATCTTTAATAAATGGGTCTGTTAAGCCATCAATGTAAAATTCAAAACGACGCTCTGTCAATGCGAGTTGATCAAAAGGTATCAATTCTTGTTCGAATTTTGAACGAATCACTTGATAAATAACATAGTGATGGAATCCTAAAAAGCTCAGCAAATAGGGTAATGTCTGTTTTTGAATATGTACACGAAGTACATACGTTTTCTGAGTCTTAATAAATTCGTGTTGAAGTGGAGAAGGTAGATTCACATGTTTTAACAATTGACTTAATTGAGCTCGATGTTTGCGTCGATTTAACTCAGAGATATGAAGGGTATAGCTTTCTAATTTATCAATAAGCATGACATTTCCTCTTTTTAAATGTGATTTATTAAATCTATTGTATCATTCTAAATTTCAAAAAGCATTAGGACTAAAGACGTAAACATTTCGCATTCCTATTTTATTTACATAAATAGTGTTGTCATTCGTTATTCATTGTGTTAATATTCTGAATATTAAAATAATAACGAGGTGACAACAATGCTACGACAAATTGGACAATTTGCTTCAAAAACATTTTTATTATGGATGTTGCTAACAAGTTTTATTGGATTTGTTTTGCCATCTGCATTTACTACTTTTACACCATGGATACCCTATCTTTTAGGTATCGTCATGTTAGGGATGGGGTTATCCATTCGATTAGAAGATTTTAAAATTGTATTTAAATACCCTAAACCTGTCATTATTGGTGTGGTGTTACAATACACAATTATGCCATTACTTGCTTATTTCATTGTAAAACTATTTCAGTTACCACCTGAAGTAGCCATTGGTGTCTTACTCGTTGGATGTTGCCCTGGTGGAACTTCAAGTAACGTTATCAGTTACTTAGCGAAAGCCAATGTCGCTTTATCGGTTGCAGTCACTTCTGTATCTACGATATTATCTCCATTTGTTACACCATCACTGATGTTTTTAATGGCACATCAATGGATGGATGTCTCATTTATGAGTATGTTTGAATCTGTATCTAAAATTGTATTGATCCCAATCATCGTAGGATTGGTTATTCAAAGACTTTTTTATAAAGTTGCTGAGAAAACAGATGATATTTTACCTTTAATCTCTGTCATAGCGATATCGGTGATTTTAGGGACGGTTGTTGCAAGTAGTAAAACATTAATTGTAGAAACAGGTTTACTCATTTTTGCCGTCGTTATTTTACACAATGTTTTAGGGTATGTGATCGGTTATACGTTATCAGCGCTGTTTAAATTGAATTATGAAGATAAAAAAACGTTGTCTATTGAGGTTGGCATGCAAAATTCAAGTTTAGCTGCTTCGTTAGCTACGGTACATTTCAATCCTTTAGCAGCAGTACCGGGAGCGGTGTTTAGTTTTGTTCATTGTATTACAGGGCCAACGCTTGCACGTTATTGGTCGTCACGTTTTGATAAGCAACAAAAAATCATCAAACCCTTAAAACAAACAAAAGTTTAAAACTCACATGGGCTTTCAGTTGCATTGCGAGTTAAAAAGGATTTGGACATAACGATTTTGTATATCTCAAAACTCAACTAAACAAGATATGCCCCAATAAAGTGGACACTTAAAAAGTGAAAACTTTATTGGGGTGTTTGTATGAGAAATGAAAACATGACTTTGATTGCTTCCAGAAAAGCGAGGTGTTAAGAACAAAAAATTAAAACAATTTGTTTTTCACCACCGTTCATTTCGGGCTTCTTTACATTTGAATTAGGTTGTGCGAAAATATTTTTAAATTAATAGTAAATTTTATTAAAACGTGAAAGGGTTTGAGAATATGGTGACTAAAATATTACAAAACTATTTTATTACCTTCACGCTTTTCATTACGATGATGATGCTTTCAGTAGGATTTGTGAACCAATATGATAATGGCGTTGCGTTATTAATCGTATTAACGTTTGTTATTACGTTATTTAATTTTTTGATTGAAACATGCTTGCTTAAATCTCAGTTATCGATGCGTAAAATTCGCTTGTTTCAAACCATTGCATTTCCTTGTTCAATTATTTTGATAGGACTCGTATGTTTCGTGATGTTAATGTAAAATCATAGCGTGACAAGGATATAAAAAGTATACTATGGTTGAAGATGAAAGGAGTGAGTCGTTTGTCTAAAATTATAGGTCACCATCATATATCCATGTACACAAAAAATATCACACGTAACAAAGCGTTTTATTTAGACTTATTAGGACTCGATTTAATTAAAGAAACCGTTAATCAAGATAATGAAACCATGCCGCATATTTTTTATGGTAATGCTAGCGGTGATCCAGGAACGTTATTAACTTTTTTTGAAATTCCATTAGCTGGAACAGTGTATAAAGGCACGAATATGATTGCGCGTATAGGACTCTTAGTACAGGATCGTAACATGTTAGATTTATTTGAGGTTAAATTAGAAAAACATGGTATATCAACACAACGTGGAATATATTTACATCAAGATGCGCTTTATTTCGATGATCCAGAAACGCTATCTTTCGTCATGATAGCAAATGAAGGTTACAAGTTACCGGCGCATTGGCATATAACTAATGAAGAAACTTCGACTACGGCTGCAACGATTTTGGGTATGGGGCCAATCGAAATACACGTGGAGGATATCGCATCAACAGCTCATTATCTCACGGCACATTTAGGATATCGTAAACGTGAAGATTTTGAAGAGACTATTTATACGCTCAATGAGGAAGGGTTTTACAGTGATATTGTATTAATACAACAAGATGGTCCTCAAGTGAGACCTGGAAAAGGGTATGTGCATCATCACGCCTTTGCAATAAAAAAAGCGGATATGCCTACGATATTGGACATACATGACCACTTACCTCATCAACATTCAGGTGTAATCAATCGACAATGGTTTGAATCGTTGTATTATAGACAAAATTTTATCACTTATGAATTTGCGACAGTAGAGCCTGGATTTTAGTGAGACGTGAATCATAGGTTGAGATTTGCTACACTGAATGTAAATGGTTTTCAAGGAGGCACAACATGTATCGAGCAGTCATTTTTGATTTTGATGGTACGATTATAGATACAGAACAACATCTTTATGAAGTGATCAATACACATTTAATTGAAGCTAACGCGTCACCGGTAACATTGGACTTTTATAGAGCAAATATCGGGGGACGCGCGCTTGCTTTACATCAACATTTAATTGATGTTTTTGGTGAGCAAAAAGTTAGAGAGATTTATAAAGCGCATCATAGTCATGCAGGTCAACTACCACTGAGACCGGGGATTCAAACGTTAATGGAACAGCTTCACGCACGACACATTCCAATGGCCATTGCTACAAGCAGTGCACGTGCTGATATTGCACCTTTAGTAGAAGAACTGGGTATCCAACCGTATATCAGTGTGATAAAAGGAAGAGAAGATGTATCAGATGTGAAGCCTGATCCGGAGTTATATTTAAGCGCTGTGCAAGCGTTGAATTTTAGTCCGACATATTGTTTAGCGATTGAAGATTCGGTTAATGGGGCAACAGCGGCAGCTACAGCTGGTTTAGATGTCATCGTGAATACCAATCCTATGACAGAAGTGAGTGATTTTTCCCAAATTACGTTATTGGATAAAGATATTCATTTATCAAAAATTATAGAACGTTATTTTCAAGGTGGCTTAAAATGAGTGTTGAAATGATTTTATTCTTTATTGTTGCGCCACTTATCATTGTTTTTGGGAACTTAGTGCTCGCCCCTAAATTTCAACGTCATATACCAATGCAAGTGCACGTCACTTCATGTTTGATAGGGCTAATTCTATATGCCATAGGTGCAACATTAGCATATTACTTCTTATTACAAGGGAAAATATAAAAATAGCCTTCAAAAGTCGTAGATATTACGATTTTTGAAGGCTTTCATATATTTAAGTTAAAAGAACAAGTGCAGTGATTACAAGTACAAGTAAGATTGCATCTACACCAACCATTAATGCATAGCGTGTCGATGGTGTATGTTGTTGTTTACTTTTATATAACAGATATATATTCGGAATAAAACTGAGTAAAAGTATGACAATGATTAAAATGCCAATTGTTTGTGTGGACATCATCAATTTCTCCTTTTAAACCATCCAATGAAATAGCCAATAAGTAATGCAAGTAGCAAGCCAATAGCAAAGCCAGCAAGTGGAAACTGAATCATATTTCCTATTAATAGGCCTAAAATTAAACAAATGATTAGCGGAGGGCCATATTGACGTTTACGTTGATCCGAATTTAAGATGCTAAAAAGTACTATATATAGAATATAAAAAATACATATAAATAATAGTGTACGTAACAGCAAGCTACCGACGTCACTCTGATTTTGAATCATATTTACGATATAAAATATGATACCTATTAAGATGGCGGTTATCGCACCGCGTACGAAGCGACTTTTTTCCATAATGAACTCCTTCATTGGATTTTTTGTTCATTATAACATAGAGTGACCGCAATTTATTTAAAACGATGTGCTTTAAATTGACCATGATCATTTAAATAGGCATAAAATAACCCGATAATGAGTCCGCCACCAATGTAATTACCAATAAATGCGGCGATGATATTTTTTGCAATTGGCCATAATGCCATATGCTCGATATTATAAAGGACACCAGCAGCAAAGAGACAGGCATTATAAATGACATGCTCATAGCCCATAAATGCAAAAATCGTAACTCCGAACATCATTACAAACATTTTAGCTAATATATCATCTATTTGCATCGCAATGACTAAGGTAATATTTATAAAAAAGTTAGCGAAAATAGCACGTACCAAAATATTATGAAATGTATAATCATGAATTTTTGTCGCTATAATTTTGTCGAGTAAAGTGACCATCTCTGGTGTCATCACATCACTTGCGCGCATTAAACTGAATAGCACAAACGCACCTACCACATTGCCAATAAAACATAACATAAAGATATGACCGACGCGGTAAGGTTTTATGAGTCTATAATATAAACCTACAGTAAAATACATAAAGTTACTCGTGAGTAGTTCAGAATTGGTGAACAGTATCAATACGAGTGCAAAACTAAATGTTATCGCACTAATCATACTTACAATGCCGGGGCCTAAGTCAGGCGCAAACGTCGTTTTTACCATTAATACAAATACACTAATAATGCTAATGATGAAACCAGCCATCATTGCACGTAGTAAATACCGTTTAAAATAAAAACTTTCTAAAATGTCTTTCGTTTGAATGGTATCTATAATATTCGCAATCCATGTTCGTCCATAAAAAATTTTATCCCATTTAATATTTCGATCCTCCATGACATGCACTCCTTTATAAGATATACTTCTACATTATAAAGGGTGCAACTATATTTGTGAATATAATCACAAATAATTTTTAGCAATTGCTTTAGGTTATGATGTTGTGCAAGTGAATAATATTTTATAAAAGCGTTTTCATAACGCTTTAAAGGGACAAAGGTTGGTCGCCTAGCACAATTGTTTTTAGGTGAAAAATGCAATATATTTTATGAAAGCACTTACAAAATTTTAAAAAATACACTTTTCAGTTTTTGAAATTGTAGTATAATAGCGTCATGATGGAAAATTAGAAAACCCTTATAATATTAAGGAGATGGGGAGTTATCATGAAAGATAATCAAGAGTTACACAGAGGGCTAAGTTCGAGACAAATCCAGATGATCGCACTTGGCGGTACAATCGGTGTAGGCCTATTCATGGGGGCATCGAGCACAATTAAATGGACAGGACCTGCTGTTATTTTCGCATACTTAATTGCCGGAATTTTTCTATTTTTAGTAATGCGTGCGATGGGTGAAATGGTTTACTTATATCCGACAACAGGATCATTTGCAAACTATGCCACGGATTACATACATCCTGTTGCAGGCTATGTTACATCATGGGCAAATATATTCCAATGGATTGTAGTTGGGATGTCTGAAGTTATAGCGGTCGGTGAATATATGAATTTTTGGTGGCCCGAGTTACCCACATGGATACCAGGTGTTATCGTTGTTATTTTACTTGCTGCAGCTAATGCAGTATCTGTAAAAGCATTTGGAGAATTTGAATTCTGGTTTGCTACAATCAAAATTGTCACAATTATTTTAATGATTATTGCCGGTTTCGGTTTAATATTCTTTGGATTAGGTAATGGAGGGAATCCAATTGGTTTAAGCAATTTATGGGCACATGGTGGCTTTTTACCAAATGGAATCATGGGATTCTTCTTTGCATTATCAATTGTCATTGGTTCTTATCAAGGTGTTGAATTAATAGGGATTACTGCTGGGGAAACAAAAGACCCTCAAAAGAACATTAAACGTGCAGTGAATGGAGTCATTTGGCGTATATTAATATTCTATATTGGTGCTATTTTTGTTATCGTTACAGTTTATCCTTGGAATCAGCTTCAAGATCTTGGTAGTCCATTTGTCGCAACTTTCTCTAAAGTTGGTATTACGATTGCAGCTGGTTTAATTAACTTTGTCGTGATAACAGCAGCAATGTCAGGTTGTAATGCGGGTATTTTCAGCTCAAGTCGTATGATATATACGTTAGCGCAACATGGTCACTTACCAAAAATCTTTACACGTGTTATGAAAAATGGGGTACCTTTCTATACGGTTATTGCTGTGTCAATTGGTATTTTCATTGGCGTTATTTTAAATATTGTTTTACCTTTAATCATTGATGGTGCAGAGAATATATTCGTTTATGTATATAGTGCCTCAATTTTACCAGGTATGATTCCATGGTTTATGATTTTATTCAGTCATATTCAATTCAGAAGAAAATATCCTGAAAAAATTCAAGATCATCCTTTCAAAATGCCATTTGCTCCGTTTTCTAACTACTTAACGATTGCATTTTTTATGCTCGTTTTAATTGGAATGGTCATCAATGCTGAAACACGTGTTTCTGTCATTATTGGATTTGTATTTTTAGGATTTATGGCGCTCTTCTTCTTTATGAGAGGTTACCATAAATTAAGTAAAGAGGAATTTAAACTATAATACGTTAACGTTTGATTTGAAACGTTTAATGTCAATACAAGAGACCCTCAAAATTAAGTTGTTTAACAAATTTTGAGGGTCTTTTGTATTTTATTATTTACCAAATTGATCGATAAGTGGTTTAGGTGAACCAAATAAAAATGTAAGTATAAATCCACTCACATAAGCAGCAAGTAAACCTGCTAAATAGCCTAAAAACATGTTGTGTGTAATGAGTGGTAAGAGAGAAAGCCCGCTAGGACCAATTGCACTTGCCCCAATATGACCAATGCCACTTATAACGGCACCTCCAATACCACCAGCAATACAAGCAGTGAAGAACGGTCTTACAAGTGGTAAAGTGACCCCGTAAATAAGGGGTTCTCCGATCCCTAAGAACCCTACAGGTAATGCACCTTTTAATACATCTCTCAGTAAAGGATTGCGTTTACTTTTACACCACAATGCTAAACATGCACCCACTTGTCCAGCACCTGCCATTGCTGCAATCGGTAAAAGGTATGTGGCACCAGATTGATTAATCATTTCAATATGAATGGGTGTAAATATATGATGTAAGCCAAACATCACAAGCGGTAAGAAAAAAGTGCCAAAAATGAAACCGCTAAATATTCCGCCATGATTAATGACGCCATTCACAACGCCTACAAGACCATCTGAAATCCAACCTGCGATAGGCATCAAAATGAAAATGGTTAATAGACCTACAATGAGTAATGTAAGGGTTGGTGTTACGATGATATCTACAGCATTAGGGACAATTTTGTGTAATTGTCGTTCGATGAGACTTAAAACCCATACAGCTAGAATGACCCCAATGATACCGCCTTGACCAGCTAATAACCCTTCGCCTGTAAAGATGTTAGGCAATGGGTTCTCGGGAGACATACCTGTTAGCAACGTCGTACCACCAATGACGCCGCCTAATCCTGGTGTAGCATTGAACTCTCGAGCGGCATTAAATCCTGTAAAGATTGCTAAATAAGCGAGCATTCCATTTTTAATAATATCGAAAACGAGTGCTAATTGTTTAATCCATGTTGCTTCAATTGTACCTGCACTTAGTAAATTATTGAGAATTGCTGCAATGCCACCTATTAATCCGGCGCCGACAAAAGCGGGAATTAAAGGAATAAAAATATTAGCAATGGTTTTGGCAATGCGTTTAAACAGGTTAGGTTTGGACTGGTATTTAGCTTTCGTATGTGCTTCAAGCGATTGAGCGTTGCCCTGAGGAATCTCTTCTCCAAGTTTTACACCTGTCATGTTAGCCATATGACTTGCAACTTTATTGACGACACCAGGGCCAACAACAATTTGCAATCTTTCATCCTCAACGATGCCAAGCACGCCTTCAGTGGCTTTAATCGCAACTTTATCTACTTTATCACTATCCCGAATATCTAATCGAATGCGCGTCATGCAGTGGATGATAGAGCGAATGTTGTCCACGCCTCCGACATGTAATATCAATTGTTCAGCAAGTACTTTTTCTTTTTGCATATGACACATCCCCTTACAAGTTTTTTGATTTCAATACATCCTTCACGACGCCATGATGAAGTTTAAGGCAGTGTTCTGCGTCGTCAAAACGCATCTCTTTAAAATGCATAACAATCGCAGTTTTGACCTGATGATGAGCCGCCTCATATAATGCTTTACTTTCAAGAGTATCTAAACCAGTAATCATTTGAATCATATGAAGCGCACGATCGATGAGTTTATCATTCGTTGCTTGAACATCAATCATTAAATTGTTATAAACTTTTCCAACGCGAACCATTGTTATAGTTGAAATCATATTTAAAATCATTTTTTGAACGGATCCCGCTTTTAATCGCGTAGAGCCTGTTACGATTTCTGGACCAACTGCTATCTCAATAGGGATGTCAGCATGCTTGCTAATAGGCGTGTTATGATTACAACTTAATGCAACTGTATGACATTGGATATTTTGTGCATAAGTTAATGCGCCTAATACATAAGGTGTACTACCGCTCGCAGCTATACCAATAACAACGTCTTGAGAAGTTAAGTTTACATTTTTTAAATCTTGAGCACCTTGTGTTTTTAAATCTTCAGCACCTTCAATCGCACGTGTCATTGCTTCGAATCCGCCTGCTATTAATCCGAAATAACGGTTGGGGTCTGCGTTAAATGTTGGGATTAATTCAGCTGCATCGAGAACACCTAGACGTCCACTCGTACCCGCACCTATATAGATGACCTTCCCCCCATTTTGGTAAACTTTCGTCGTCAATGCGATGACACGTTCGATTTCATGTAAATGTTGACCGATAATTGTAGTTAACCTTTGATCCTCTTCATTCATGAGTTGGAGTATGTCAATTGTAGACATTTCATCTAAATGTAATGATTTTGGATTACTTTGTTCTGTTATTTTTTGGTTCATCACTCATCCTCCTCCGCTAAAACAAATGTAAATGTAGTTGACGCGTCGAAATAATTTAAATAAGGTAAACCTTCTTTAGTAAGCGTGCCTACAACATTAACATGCGGATGCGGTTTTAAATTGATTTTTGTAATTTGGAGTTCCCCCATATAACGGCCATTACGTTCATTATCAATCGTGATGGTGCCTTTAGCTCTAGGTTCAATGTTGAAAGGTGGGATAGATGCGTCCACATGTTGGCGAGAAAATTGGGAACGAATGACATGTGCCGCGCAATCAGGTCTAGATTGGTGTGTTTTTAAAATTAATGCGTCATCTACACCACTAACAAGGTGACACGGTAAAATAAAATGATTATGTTGAATCATTTGAACTAAACGTTGTGCAGTTCTTGTAGATACAGATAGGTCACCGATAATGATGCCATCAATATTTAAAGCCTTTAATGTGAGTGCGGCAAGACAAGGATGACAATGTCTAGTACATTCTAAAGTCGGTAAACCTTTATAGAGGGGTGCACGATATGTCTCCCCTGGAATAAAAGCTAATATTTGAGCGTCGGTATGATAGTTGCGTATGCGTATATTTTGATCTTGTAAAAAAGAGCGACTCAATCCGGTGTCAGGTCGTGGATAATAGTTATGCAAATAAATGAGATGAGGTTGAATTCGTGGATGTGAGCTTATGATATTTAAAAAGTGCTCAGAAACCGTACTTGCATTGATACAACACTTATGTGCGTGTTGTATAATGGCGTTCACTAATGAAAGGGAAGTCCCTTCGTCAATACGAATGACGTATTCTATTGAGGGATATTTAGCGAGTTGCGAAAAAAGCTGTGATGTAATATTCGATTCATTCGTGTCTATAATGAGTGTGATATCATGATGAGATAATTGTGATAATAGCGCTTCAAATTGTGGTGCGATATGTAATTCTTCGGGTATTTGGAGAGAGGTAAACACGGTATCATAACCAAGCGCTATCATTTGTGATATATTGTTTACATTCAGCGGTGTACCAAGATAAACAGAAAATCCTAACATCGTTAAACCTCCTTCATTGTAAAAGAGATAGTGTTAAATTAATTATATATGAAAAGAGATTAAAACGCTTACATTTTTAATTTTTAGGTTTGGAGGTGCGATTTTGCGTGTAAGATGTGATCTATATAATTTTGTGTCACACACATTTGATTTCCTATATCGATACGTGTTAAGGGGTTGTGATATAAATGGTGAATACATTGGTAAAATGTTGCATAGTCATACGAAGGAGATGAAGTCGACTGTGGAGGGGGTAAATGTTTGTAGGCTGTTGTTAAAGTAGCGTGTAACGTATGCAAGAGGTCATGTGCATCTTCAGGCTTTTCTCTGTAGAGCAGTTGAAAAGAAAGTGCCATTTTATGACAGTCATTTAAAAATAGAATAGCTTCGGAGTATTTTGGAACATTGTATTGATGCATAGTTGTTTTCCTTTCAAATTTTATATAGGATTATAACATATTGGTATTTATAATGACCATATTGATATAAAATTTTAGAATTTGGGAGGTATGTATGGAGAAATATCGTTGGCGAGATATCAGATGGCGTGATTTTAGTCTGGTGCCAATCATCATAGTCACATTTATCGGTACTATAATTTATATCGTTTTTACTAAGGCAATTTTTGAAGAAGCACTTCTTATAGAAAACTTTACGCTCATTGGAATAGATGAAATTAACGTTCTTACGCAATTGTTCACCTATATCCTAGTCATTACTGCCTTTTTGTGCCTTAACATCGACTTATTCAAAACGTGGATGCGACAGTGGTGGAATGGGTTGAAATGTTATTGGCTATGGATCATTTGCGCTTATATAGTTACTTTTGGAGTGGCTTGGGCTTATGGTTGGGTGAAAGACCTATTTCCAAATATATACACGACAGAAACAACTCAAAATGAACAAGTGATTAACCAATTGTTATCCATACCTGAGCTTACATTATATAACTTTCTATTAATTGTATTTGCCGGGCCTATTGTTGAAGAAATATTTTTTAGGCATATTTTAATCGGTGAATTAGGTAAGAAGCTTAATTTTATTGTGATGAGCATCGTTTCTATAGTGCTGTTTTCTGCGATGCATTTAATCGAAATATCGAATTGGATTGAAATTATTGATTATTTAATCATTGCCATTCCCTTAGTTTTTCTTTACATAAAGAGTGGACGTAATTTAGGGGTGGCCATCTCCTTTCATATCCTTAATAATTTTATTGCATATTGTATCAATATGCTAAATTGATATGTCATATTTTGAAAAATGAAGCTACAGTTAGAGCGCAATTTTATTACTCATTTCAAGTGAAAGCGTCTGTGAGTGCTCCATTAAATCTATGTAAGATTGATAGACGTTAAGAATGTGTCTTCTATTTCATATAAGGGGATGGGTTAACAATCCTATAAATTAAAACAGCCAACAAAACGCATTCATAAATGAACTTTGTTGGCTGATCCATATTTTGGCTTACGCATTATGTTGTAAATAATCACGGTAATTTGCAATCGTAATATCATTCGTTTGAATAGATTTATGGAAACTGTAATCAATGTCATCAATTGAAGATATATCGATGATTTCAGTATAATCTCCACCGATATGATAGATGATCGCTTTCCATTCCGCATTTTTACAAAGTAATCCGATAAAGACGACATTTGCAAATTGTTGACGTTGTTGCACTGAGGGATGAAAGTACAATCCCATAACTTTGCGCTCATGACAATAAATTAATATGTTTTTAAAAAGTGGTGGGAGTGTCGTGTGTGTATCATCTTCAAAGACAATATATTGGTCCAATTCCTTTAATTGACGGCGAAGCGCGGTGTTGGGTTGCCGCTTTAATTTTTGAATGAGTTGATGTATTTCATTTTTAAAAGGTAATGACGTTTGATGTATGCGCTCATTCAAAATTAAATATAGGGCCATCACTTCGTCATCTGTAAGATCAAGCTTAATATTTTGAGGACGAGATTGAATTTTATAGCCACCATTTTTACCAGCATGTGCTAAGATTTGAACACCTTTTGCTTCTAATTCTTGGATATCACGAAGAATGGTTCTTTTAGAAACTTGAAGTTTACGAGCTAATTCGACTGCAGATATTTGATTTTGTTTTTGAATGAGTTGAATTATTTTTGACTGACGCGTTTCTTTATTCACACTCCACACCTCCGCATCGTGTTATATCTTATAAATAGTTTACCACATAAATGATAGAACACTTATTAATAAGGTTTATACGCACATAACGTACTGAAATCAAGGAACATAAATTAAACAAGAGTCACCCATAAAAAAATTCAATAAATTGTAAGAAAACGCTTACATTATTTAAAAAATTATGATATAGTATAAATTAGCTACTAGGGGATGGTGCAGCATCATCAAACGAGGGGTAAACTATCTTATGATAGTAAAGTTTGACATGATAAGTTGTACTTATGGCTAGTTAAACATCTTCAATATTTATTACTTACTTTCCTTTCTATGCCGGTTGGTTTATCCAATCGGTTTTTTTGTTCGGATAATTACGTGAACTTATTACTTATATAATTGATTTTATTAATATATTAATAACGGTTGGTATTGAATTACGATAGAGGGTATAATAAAAGCAATCCGTGGAAGGAGGGAATCAATTTGGTGACTCAATATGATATCAATGACATTGATAATGAAGTGAAGACGTGGTTTCGTGGATTAAATTTGCTCATTCCTTCACTTATCAAACAAATGCAGACTGATACGAAAAAGAATCGTTTTGACCTCGTAACAAACGTGGATCAAACGTTAGAATCTAATTTTGAAGGGTTAATAAAAGACTTATATCCAGATCATAAGTTATATGGAGAAGAAAGTCATCATGACACTACAGATTTAAAGCAGGGTTATACATGGGTGATGGATCCGATTGATGGTACTGCGAATTTAGTCAAACAACAAAATGACTTTTGTATCATTTTGGCGTTATTTGTAGATGGAACACCTACATTATCATATATCTATGATTTTCCAAGACAAACATTATATCATGCCAAAAAAGGTGAAGGTGCTTTTGTGAATCATAAACGACTAGAACAGGTTCAAGCACAGCCTTTAAGTGAATTGATTGTCTCATTTAATAATAAAGTGTTAAATGATGCAACGATGCATGATTTATTAGATGCCTCGTTTGCTTACCGACTCATAGGAGCATGTGGTTTAGACTCTATTCGCGTCTGTACTGGACAGTTTGGTGCACATATACATACAAATGCTAAACCTTGGGACATTGCAGCGCAATTCTTATTTGCTTCAGAATTAGGGTTAAAAATGACAGATTTTAATAATAAAGCCATTGATTTTGTTCGTGGAGGTCCTTTTATTATAAGTAATCCAGGATGTCACGATGAAGTTTTAAATATACTTTTATCTAATGGTGGGTATCATAAATAGTAGTGCGTCTTAGGACTGATTGAAACATTTACGATTTAGGATATGATACGTTTAATATACGATTAAAGATAGTGCGTTAACAAATTTAATGAATGGAGTGGGAACGCTTTGAACTACCAACGATCAAAAAAACGAAAAAATCCAATTGTTAGAGCTTTACTATGGATTATTGGAATCTTATTCATTTTAACAATCATAGCTGTCGCATATTTAGCGTTTAAAATATTTGTTACAGGTGACGCGATTCATAACCCTTTGAAACGAGAACACTCAGCGTTACGGTCTGGTCAAGTGGATATGAATAAAGGGGAACCTATTTCGATTGCGCTTTTTGGAATTGACTCTGATGCGAAACGTCAACAACAACACGATGGTCAACGTAGTGATACGATTATGTTAGTTTCGATTAATCCAGATAAGAAGACATCAGAAGTCATTAGTATTCCTAGGGATACACGTGCAGAAATCGTCGGTCGTGGTACAACTGAGAAAATTAATCATGCGTATGCATATGGTGGTCCAGATATGGCAGTGAAATCACTTGAAAAATTAATGAATGTGCCAATTGACCACTATGCTACAGTAGACATGGATGGCTTGAAAGATACGATTGATACGGTAGGCGGTATTGATGTAGTAAGTAATGCCACATTCAACGTACACGGTCAACAATACAACCAAGGTCAAAAAGTGCACTTAGACGGTGATCAAGCAATGGCGTTTATTAGAAGTCGTAAAGAGTCAGGCGCTGGTGGCGACTTTGGTCGTCAAGAACGTCAACAACTTGTGCTTCAAGGTTTAGCGAATAAATTAACAAGTGTATCCTCTATCACAAATTTTAACGCTTTAATGGATCAACTCGGAAAAAATGTCACAACAGATATGACCTTAGGTGAGTTGAATACATTCAGAAGTAATTACAAAGAAGGTAATAATAATGTCGTTAAACACCAATTAAAAGGGTCTGATACGACTGGAGAAGATGGCTTATATTACTTTATTCCAGATGAAAACAGTAAACAAGAAGTCATTCAAAGTTATCGAGATAATTTAGGTATATAATTTGAAAACTTCGTCCATAGTGGGCGGAGTTTTTTAGTATATGATAAAAAGTGTCATAACCCATCGTCATTATTGATAAAGGAGTGAGTTTTATGAACATTCTCATCACAGCTTTTGAGCCGTTTCATGGGGCTGAAACAAATCCGTCAGCAATGGTAGCTTCTCGAATACCACCGACAATTAATGGACACTCAATAGCTGTTCTTATATTGCCTACAGCTTTTCATCTGTGTGTGGAAAAAGTGCGACACTATTTAGAGAGAAACGCGTGTGATGTGGTCATTGGTTTAGGACAAGCGGGTGGTAGAAAGTGTATTACACCAGAACGCGTGGCAATTAATATCGATGATGCTGTCATTCCTGATAATCAAGGGTATCAACCGATCGATCGTCCCATCCTAAAAGACGGTCCTCCAGCTTATTTTTCACAATTACCTGTTAAAAGAATGGTTCAAGCAATGCGAGAAGCTGGCGTCCCTAGCGCACTTTCAAACAGTGCAGGCACCTATGTTTGCAATCACTTTATGTATGCTTTAGCACACCTAGCATATACAACGTATCCAAACGTACGAACAGGATTTATTCATCTTCCATACGCACATGAACAAATCGATAAAAGTGATTGTACGCCTTCTCTTTCGCTAGATACTTTGGTTAAAGGGATTGAAATAGCCATTCGTGTTGTGATTGATGAGAAAACGGATAGTCATGAAGCATTAGGGACGATAAGTTAGCGTTGTTTACGTATTTAAAAAAGCTAGATGATTAATATTTTATTTTTTTAGAATAGTGAACATTAGCTAAAATTATGGTAAATGGTTAACATTTGGACATAAACAGTTTAAAATAGAAGTGACTAAGTATGTGGGGGCATCTTAGGCATATAAAATGTTTTTATAGGGGGGATACTATGCAAGAACATCTTATCGTTACATTAGATGGTAAAGATTATCTTGTAGAACCAGGTAAAAACTTACTTGCGTTCATTAAAGAACAACAAACATTTGTACCTTCCATTTGTTACAATGAATCACTAGGTCCGATACAAACATGTGATACGTGCGCGGTTGAAATCGACGGCAAAATCGAACGTGCATGTGGGACTACGATTGATCGTTCAATGGTCGTGAATACTCAAGGTCAAAATGTACAAGCTTCACAAAAAGAAGCGTTAGATCGTATTTTAGAAAAGCATCAACTGTATTGTACAGTGTGTGATTATAATAACGGCAACTGTGAAATTCATAATACGATGGACGAATGGGGTCTTGAACATCAGACGTATGAATATAAGCCGAAACCTTATGAAGTAGATTTTGGGCCATTCTACCGTTACGACCCTAATCAATGTATATTATGTGGACGTTGTGTAGAAGTATGTCAAGACGTTCAAGTTAACGAAACATTAACGATTGACTGGGAACGTGAACAACCACGAGTGATTTGGGATAATGACGTTTCCATCAATGAATCATCATGTGTTGGTTGCGGACAATGTGCAACGGTATGTCCATGTAATGCCATGATGGAAAATAACATGGTAGGTAAAGCGGGTTATATGACAGATATTGAGCCAGGTTCATTAGCATCGATGATTGATTTAACGAAGAAAGCTGAAACAGGCTACGGACCGTTATTTGCAGTATCTGATTCGGAAGCAGCAATGCGTGAAGAACGCATTAAGAAGACAAAAACAGTATGTACATATTGTGGTGTAGGTTGTAGTTTTGAAGTTTGGACAAAGGACCGAGAAATATTAAAAGTTCAACCATCTCACGATTCACCAGCGAATAAAATATCTTCTTGTGTGAAGGGGAAATTCGGTTGGGATTACGTGAATTCCGAAGAGCGCTTAACAAAACCTTTAATTCGTCGTGGTGATCACTTTGAAGAAGTGGAATGGGACGAAGCGATTCCATACGTTGCTAAACGCATGCAAGACATTAAAACACAACATGGTTCGAAAGCGCTATCATTCATTTCGTCTTCTAAAGCAACGAATGAAGAATCCTATCTCATGCAAAAACTTGCACGTCAAGTATTTGGGACAAACAATATTGATAACTGTTCACGTTATTGCCAAGCGCCTGCGACGAAAGGATTATTCCGTACTGTAGGGCATGGTGGAGATTCTGGATCTATAGATGATATCGGCAATGCAGAAATGGTCATTACGATTGGTACAAATACAGCGGAAGCGCATCCAGTTATTGCATCACGTATTAAACGTTCGCACAAACTTTTCGGACAAAAATTGCATGTGTTTGATATTCGTAAACATGAAATGGCTGAACGGGCAGATGAATTTTACCAACCACATCCAGGTACGGACTTAGTATGGTTATCTGCAGTCACAAAATATATCATCGATCATGATTGGCACGATAAAGCATTTATTGAAAAATGGGTTGATCATGCAGATGCGTATTATGAATCTTTAGAGCCGTATACGATGGAATTTGCTGAGGAGACGACAGGCATTCCAAAAGAACGTTTGATTCACTTAGCTAAAGAAATTGTAAGTGTTAATTCAGTTGTCGTATGTTGGGCGATGGGTGTAACGCAACAAGAAACAGGTTCTGATACGAGTACTGCAATTTCAAATATGTTACTTGCTACAGGTAATTATATGAAACCAGGCGCGGGTTCTTATCCATTGCGTGGTCACAACAATGTTCAAGGCTGTTCTGATTTTGGAAGTATGCCAGATAAATTTCCAGGTTATCAAGGTGTAGCTGATGACGAAGTACGTGCACGTTATGAAAAAGCTTGGGGTGTGACTTTACCAAGTGAACCGGGTTATGATAACCATCAAATGATGGACCATATCCATGCTGGCGATGTTCACAGTTTATTTATACTGGGTGAAGATACGGGTATCGTCGACTCAAACATTAATTATGTGCAAGCGGCATTAGAAAAAGTTGATTTTCTAGTCGTTCAAGATGAATTTTTAACTTTCACTGCGGAATATGCGGATGTAATATTACCAGCAAGTCCTTCTCTTGAAAAAGATGGTACATTTACAAATACAGAGCGTCGTTTCCAACGTTTATATCAAGTTTTAGAACCACTCGGTGATTCAAAACCGGACTGGCAAATTACGCAACTTATTGCTAAAGAACTTGGATTTGATTGGAATTATTCACATCCATCCGAAATTATGGATGAAGCATCAAGCTTAACACCGATGTTTGCTGGTGTGAAATATGAACGCTTAGAAGGATACAACAGCTTACAATGGCCTGTAGCGGCAGACGGTACAGATTCACCGTTGTTATTTACAGAGTGTTTTAACTTTGATAATGGTAAAGCAAAATTCTTCCCATTAGAATTTGATAACTTCTACAAGACGAATGAAACGTATGATTTACATGTTAATAATGGACGTGTCCTCGAGCATTTCCACGAAGGAAATATGACGTATAAAGTGCCTGGTTTAAAATACAAAATGCCAACAGCATTTATTGAAATTTCACCAGAACTTGCTCAAGAACGCAATATCCATGAAGGTGCGGCTGTTAAATTAACGTCAGAAACAGGTGAAGCAACGGGGCATGTACACATTACGGACCGTGTAAAAGGTAAACAGATTTATTTGCCGCTTAATGATAGCAATGAGATCGCGATTAACTATTTAACAAGTAGTGTAACAGATCCAGAAACACACACACCGGCGTATAAATCGACTTGTTGCCGAATGGAAGTACTTAGTAAGCGTGGTAAATCACCACTTAATCCGACGAACTTCCGTAATCAAAAGCGTCATCCACAGTATAGTGTTGCTGTAGAGAAAAAATGGGAAAGACCAGATTACATCTTTCCAGGGGATCAGGTGATGAAATAATGGCTGAAAGAATCTCTAAAATTAAACGCATTGAAAAATCAGAAGCGGAAATCAAAGCAGAACAAGTTGCGAAAGTGACAGATGCCATTGCTGAAAATAGTGAGAGTATTTTAAAAGCGATTAAACTCGTGGAAGCATTAGATGAAGCTAAAATATTAGATGCTTTAACAGGTGCAATCAAACAACGTGGCGTTATCACTGAAAAAGTCGTCACTGAACTTAATAAAGACCAATATGCTGGTGCAATTCATAACATCGGTCAAATGGCATTTTTATTAGGAGACTTAAATCCGGATGATTTAAAAATTCTCATGAACAAATTAAACAAAGGATTACGTGTGGCGCATCAAGCGAGTGATAATCAACGTACATCCATTAAAGGTTTAATGGGTATCTTAAGAGATGACGACATGAATCAAAGCCTCACATACTTTTTAAACATACTAAAAGGAATGTCAAGATAAGCATAAGTTAACTTTACTCAACGTCTTGACCTTTATCAATGAGCCTTCAAAGTCCATTTAAACATGAACTTTGAGGGCTTTTATTCATTATTATAGAAATGATTGTTATGTTTATGATATTAATGTGAAAGGACGATTTTCAATAAATATACATAGATGTGAAAACGGATTATCGCAATGGAACTGAATGAAATGTGATGGTTTTTCTAAAGGATTAAAAGCAGAGTGGTTGCATTCATGATAAAATGATAAGTATTAATAAGGAGGGAATTTATGGATATTAAAACAATAAAAAAGTTAGCAATTTTATCGAATGTGTTATTAGTACTTGGCTTAATATCACTCTTTTTTATACATACTATCGTTGCAATCGTGTTCTTTTTATTATCACTAGGATTAAGCCTTTTTATCTTTAATCGCATGTTTAAAGGGAAAAATTGGGTACGCAATGCAATCAACATTGCTTATGTTATCGTGCTCATTGTGGTGGTTGCCGTGCTATTTAAAATGATTTAAATGATTTTATAAACTTTAGGGGAGTCTTTTATGAAATCTTGGATTAAAAAGCATCCTTCAAAGATGCTGGTAATTGTGATTTTAACAGTTTTTATGATATTACTTTTTATTAATGAAACGCATTGGTTTACTAACGATAAAACAATGACATTTGATGAAGCGGTGCAACGTCAAACTGCACAAGGCGTCTTGCATACTGTAGCACATCAAAATCAATTTGTTGAAGCAAGTCAAAGTGAAGTCAAAGATGCCATGCGTGTGGAATTTCGTGATCATGATTTAAAATATATGGATATTTCTGAACCTGTTCACCTTTCAAAAGATGAAGTGAATCGTATGTTGAAAGGAAAAGGGATTTTAGAAAATCAAGGAGATGCCTTTTTAGCGGCACAACAAGAAACGGACGTGAACGTAATTTATCTCGTCAGTCATGCCTTAATTGAGACAGGTGAGGGGCAGTCAGAACTTGCTAATGGCATCAAGCATAAAGGGAAACGATATTACAATTTTTTTGGCATCGGTGCGTTTGATAGCGATGCAGTAGCTACAGGGAAAAGTTATGCTGTACGTGAAAAGTGGACGTCTCCTGAAAAAGCAATCAAAGGCGGTGCGCATTTTGTGCGTAACCAATACTTTAAAAATGGTCAGATTACACTGTATCAAATGAAGTGGAATCCACAAAATCCTGGAACAAATCAATATGCGAGTGATATTGCATGGCCGTCTAAAATTGCAGAACAAATGCAACATTATTACGATCAATATGGGATAAAAAAAGACCATATACGACGTGATTTTTATAAAAACGGATAAATAAAGTTAGACGTTTTTAACCATTTAAGTGATGAAAGGCTTTTAAGAGGTGAAAAGAATGAAAATTGGTATCGTTGGTGCGGGCATTGGTGGTTTAACACTTGCAGCACTCTTACGTGAACAAAAACATGAGGTACATATTTTTGAAAAAAACGCAACAACAGGAGAAGTTGGCGCAGGTATAGGCATTGGAGATAATGTTTTAACAAAATTGGGAAAACATGATCTTGCCAAAGGTATTAAAAATGAAGGGCAAATTTTGCAATCCATGCGTATCAGTGATGAACAAGACCGTACACTGAGTCAAGTTGATTTTCCTAAATCAGCGACAAATGTCACGTTATTACGTCAGTCATTAGTGGATATTATTGCCACTTATGTGGATCAACACGTTATTCATTTTAATTGTGAAGTGACAGGAGTTAATGCTACTGATCATGGGGTAACTTTAACTTTTGCTACAAAAGAATCAGAACAGTTTGATCTCGTTGTGGCGGCTGATGGCATTCATTCTCATGTGCGTCAATCGGTTGCTCCTGAATCTAAAGTGCGCTATCAAGGTTATACGTGTTTTCGAGGTGTAGTTGAGGACATGGATACTCTAGGACATATTGCTGAAGAGTATTGGGGGAAAAAAGGACGTTTTGGGATTGTCCCATTACTGAATGGTAAAGCCTATTGGTTTGCTACAATCAATGCGAAAGAGAAGGATCCCAACTATTTACACTTTAATAAGCCATACTTACAAGCGTACTTTAATCATTTCCCTCAAAAAGTACGTATGATTCTTGATAAGCAGCCTGAAACAGAAATATTGCATCATGACATCTATGATTTAAAACCGCTTAAAACATTTGTGTATCATCAACGCATCGTCTTGCTTGGAGATGCAGCACACGCGACGACACCTAATATGGGACAGGGTGCTGGTCAAGCGATGGAAGATGCGATTGTGTTGAGTAATGTGTTATCTCAATATGCACTTCCAGAAGCATTAAAACGATATGATCACTTACGTGTAAAACATACTGCGAAAGTGACCCGTAAATCTAGAAAAATTGGGGTTATGGCTCAAAAAGATAGCAAAATGGCTATCGCTATACGTAATAAAATGCTATGTATATTGCCAGACCGTTTAGTGATGAGGCAAATGAAGTTTTTAAATAAAGCTAAAAGTGAATAATAGAGTATATGAAAAAATGCGTATAAGCGACCTTCAATATAGGGCTTATACGCGTTTTTGTTTAAGGATTTACGATGAAATCAGGTGTTTCACCTTGAGCTTTTTTTATTAAATTTGTTGCAACGATTTCAGCCATCATATCACGAGCTTCAAAGGTTGCATTACCGATATGTGGTGTAATCACGACGTTATTAAGTGACTTTAACCCTTCAGTAATTTGCGGTTCAAATTCATAAACATCAAGTGCTGCACCTTCAATGATGTTATTTTGTAATGCTTCAAGTAACGCCTGTTCATGGACTATGGGTCCACGTGAGGCATTGATTAAGTATGCAGTTGGTTTCATTAAATTGAGCTGTTCTTCATCAATCATATGTTCCATTGATGGATTGTAAGCAGCGTTAATGACTACAAAATCTGATTCTTTAAGTAACGTATTTAAATCTACATACGTTGCATCTAACGCTTGCTCTTTTTCTTCTTTGCGATTTGGACCAGTATATAAAATATTCATATCAAAGCCTTTGGCACGACGCCCTACGGCACTTCCTATTTCTCCTAGTCCAATAATACCTATGGTTTTGCCAGATACTTCACGACCGCGGAAAAATAATGGGGCCCACCCATCAAAACCTTCGTGACGCATTAATTGATCTCCTTCAGGAATGCGACGTGCTACCGCAAGTAAAATACCTATTGTGAGTTCAGCCGTTGCGTTAGTAGATGCTTTAGGCGTATTCGACACTCCGATACCTTTTGATTTTGCATAATCGATATCGACATTATTGAAACCAGCGCCATAATTTGCAATAAATTCTAATTGCTTTGCATGATCGATAACGTCTTTATCTACTTGAGTTGATAATAGACTTACGAGTCCAAATGCATCTTCAACCCCTCGTTTTAATTCATCTTTACTAATAATACCTTTACCTTCATACATGTGTACGTCAAAGTGTGATTCTAATAACGCTAATCCGGCTTTAGGTATCGGACCAGCAACAAAAATTTTTTTCATATTAATTTCCCACCTCTCTCTTTCAGTATAAAGTAAACGTTTTCTTAGTGACAAGGTAAGACTATTGAAACTAAAAAAAGAAAGTATGAGAGGGGAGTCTCATACTTTCTTTTGAGTTAGAATGGATTTAATTGCACTTAAATCATTCCTATGATTAGATATTGATTATTTTACGTGAATAAAGTTATATGAACCTACTTCGCCAGCAGAGATTGTACGTTCACTTACGTTGAAAGGTCCACCATTGTAGTTCATTTCTGAAACAGTGATTGAACCATCTTCATTTACAGATTCAACGTATGCCACATGACCGAATGGTCCTTCAGATGATTGTAAAATAGCACCAGCTTCAGGTGTGTGATTTACAGTGTAGCCAGCTGCAGTCGCTGCGCTTGCCCAGTTGTTTGCGTTGCCCCATGTTGAACCGATTGAGCCACCTACTTTGTCGTAAACATACCAAGTACATTGACCAGCTGTGTATAAATTACCTGCTGAAGCTGTACCAGTTGATTGTGTAGATGTTGACGTTGTAGATGTGTTCGTACCGTTTGTATATGATGTAGAATTGTTTGATGTGTAATCGTAGTTAGTCGTTCCACCATTTGTATTGTAGTTGTAACTCCATGAATAATTATAGCTACCTTCAGCCGCATCAGCATCTTGATGGTTTAAACCTACTGCTGCTGCACCTACTCCCGCTGTTAATGTAGTTACTGTAGCGATTTTCTTTAACATAATAAAAATCCTCCCAAAAATTTTTTTATAATAGATTCCTTATTTGCTTAAAGACTTACAAGCGTGAAGACACGCATTTATGATTTCTAATCGCTTTATTTAACGACAAGACACACTTTATCAGAAAATAAGCCTTTTGTGTGGAATGTTACGATTTTGTAATCAAATGTAAAAAGTGACTATACTTTTTGTAATGATGTGACAACAGAAAAAATAGGGGCGTAAATTTAAAAAAGAGTGGGTATGAAAAATAGTAAAAGGGGAGCAACGCTTACTTTACAGACCATATTTAATCAATATAAAAAATCCCCACACCTACGTATGGGGATTATTTTTAAAAATAAAATGACCAATATGTTCTATTCGACACCACATTTTGTAATATTTTTTGTAACAATTAAAAGGTTTGATTATTTGAAAAATGGTATTGAAAGTGGCGGTAAATAATCTTCTCCACTATAAGCTTTGACAATTGCGACAATTTTAAAAATCAAGTAAAGCAATGCAACGATAGGAACAATGAGGAATCCAATAAGAACAAATATGAGTATAGTTCCAATTACTGCCCATATTGTATATGAGATTTCAAAATTGAAATAGTTTTTACCCGCAACATCAATGAATTTTGAATTGTCACGTTTGATTAACCAAATTAAAAGGGGTCCTATAATGGGTGCAAAAATAGATGTAACATAAATAAGAACTGCCATTAATTTTTCATCGTCATTGGGTAAAGAGGATGTACTAGAAACTGGTGGTGCGTGCGTCGTATCTTCGTTATATTGACTCATTTTATAACCTCCTATTTTGGGTCAGTTTATTATTTATAGCGTAACATAAGTTGTAATATAATTCATTTATTGAAAATGTAAAGATACAGGGTTTAAAAGGTTTTAAAGCATTTAAGTTATTGATTTCATTTTATCGTTAGCTTTGTTAACATGCTTATGAGACATAATTATAACTTTAAGTGGGGAGAGTGTATTATGAAAATTGCTATCGTAGGATCTGGTAATGGTGCAGTTACAGCTGCAGTTCAAATGACAAATAAGGGTCACGATGTACGTTTATATTGTAGAAATCAAAGTATCCATAAATTTGATCAAGCAAAAGCTAAAGGTGGCTTTGAATTTAATGAAGAAGGACAAGAATCATTTGTCCCATTTACAAATATCAGTGATGATATGTCGTACGTTTTAGAAGATGCCGAAGTGATTATGCTAATTATTCCTTCTTCATTTATAGAATATTATGCTGAACTCATGGCTTCGCACATTCATGAAGGACAAGTCATCTTCTTTAATATGGCTGCGGCAATGGGATCTGCACGTTTTATAAAAGTATTGAAAGAGTTAAAAAATGATGTGCGTCCAATTTTTGCAGAAGCAAATACGCTTACATATGGTACGCGTGTGGACTTTGATGAAGCAATTGTCAATTTATCTTTAAATGTACGTAAAGTTTATTTTTCAACATTTAATGAGGCTGATTTAAGTGAGACCTTTAAGAAAATTGAGTCGCTATATCCATATATTGTTAAAGAAGAAAGCCTATGGAGAACAAATCTTGAAAATGGAAATCCAGAGGTGCACCCAGGACCTACACTTCTAAATGTAGGGCGTATAGATTATAGTGGTGACTTTGCACTTTATAAAGAAGGGATTACAAAACATACTGTTAGATTATTGCATGCGGTAGAACTGGAACGTTTAACGTTAGGGCGTAAATTAGGATTTGAGCTTGAAACAGCAAAAGAAGGACGCATCGAAAGGGGCTATCTCGAGCGTGAAGACGAGGATAAACCGCTTAAAAATTTATTTAATGATAGTCCAGTATTTTCACAAATTCGTGGTCCCCATCAAGTGAATAATCGTTATTTAACAGAAGATATTGCTTATGGGCTTGTTTTATGGTCAAGTTTAGGTCGTGAAATTGGTGTACCTACACCAAATATAGATGCGATAATCGTGATTGCTTCAACGATTTTAGAACGTGATTTCTATAAAGAAGGTCTCACTATAGAAGATTTAGGCCGTGAAAACGTCGGTTTAACATCATACTAATGTAGAGGGGGAAGGGTGTATGACACGCAAACCGTCATTTCTAGAAGCTATTTCAACGATTATCGTTATGATGATCATTGTATGTGTTGGATTTATCATTTTTAAAATTCCAGTCCAACCGTTGCTTATTTTGGCTTCAGCTTATGCTGCATTTATCGCATGGCGTGTCGGGCTAAAATGGCAAGATTTAGAGGAAGGTATCGTACATAGATTAACTACAGCAATGCCAGCGCTATTTATCATTTTAGCTGTAGGTATTATTGTGGGGACATGGATGTATTCAGGGACCGTGCCTGGTTTAATTTATTATGGATTGAAATTTTTAAGTCCTCAATACTTTTTAGTGTCGGCATTTTTAATTTCGGCAGTGTGCTCAGTTGCTACGGGTACTGCATGGGGCTCTGCCTCTACAGCAGGCATCGCATTAATCGCTATTGCTTTGCAAATGGATATTCCTGCGGGTATGGCAGCGGGCGCTATTATATCAGGTGCAGTATTTGGAGATAAAATGTCGCCATTATCAGATACGACGAACCTTGCTTCGCTGGTCACACGTGTGAATATCTTTAGTCACATTAAACATATGATATGGACGACGATACCTGCGTCAATCATAGGAATGATAGTTTGGCATATCGCTTCTATAGGTTTAGCACACAATGCGAACACTAAAAATATTCAAAAGATTTTATCTGATATTGATGCGATGTATCACATCAACATCATTGTTTGGATACCTATTGTTGTGATTGTGGTTTGTTTAATCTTTAAAATGGCCACAGTACCAGCAATGTTAATCTCTAGCGCCTCAGCGATTATTGTCGGTACTTTCAACCATGGTTTTAAATTTCAAGATGGATTGATAGCAACATTCACAGGATTTACGCCTGACATGTTAACCACTAATGTTGATGGATTATCTAAAAATGCATTAACTTTGATTGAACAAGGTGGCATTATGAGTATGACACAAATTATTGTCACGATATTTTGTGGGTATGCATTTGCAGGTATCGTTGAAAAGGCAGGTTGTTTAGATGTATTACTTGCACGCATCTCTAAACAAATCAATACGCGTGGTTCATTAATATTAGTGACAGTTTTAGGTACCTTAATGATGGTACTAGCTGCTGGTGTTGCTTCAGTCGCCATTATTATGGTCGGCGTATTACTTATGGATATGTATAACAAAATGGGATATGACCGTGTGAATTTATCTCGAACACTCGAAGATTCAGGAACAATGGTGTTGCCTCTTATTCCTTGGGGAACATCAGGTGTCTATTACACACAACAATTAGGTGTTCACGTCGGGGAGTTTTTTGTTTGGGCGGTGCCATGTTATTTATGTATTGTCATTGCATTATGTTATGGTTTTACAGGAATAAGCATAAAAAAACAACAGAGTGAACAGCGTGTTTTAAATTGATATTTTTAAGATTTTAAAGTTCATCTATGTTTAAAAATTTGAATAACGGTTATATTATAACTGTAAATGAGGTGATTCCATATTTTACTTAATAGGTCTTGTAGCGATGATACTATTATGGTTTGGGATACACCAATTTATCAAAAAAGACTTACATGTTGTAAAAAGTCCTTCTATCATTTCTTGGGTTTTCAGCTTTATCTTGTATTTTGTAGCGATTGTACTTTATAGAGCTGAAACCCATACTTTTGTGTTTAAAGTCCATGAATTAATCCTAATTACAATATTTGGCTTTATTGTGGCATGGGTGTACTCTCACTTGCGTAAGTCTATTGATACACTGGTTTATACAGTAATTATTGCTGTATTGTCGATAATACTGGTTTTACTAACGTTCTCAAACCATGACGTTGAAAATGTTTCGATGATGTTGACTGTACGATTGATTCTGACGGCATTACTTGTTGGCGTCGGTGTAGATGTCGTGAGAAGACAAATAAAATCGAAACAAATGGAAAACTTTCCATTATTATATTTATTCGCATTTGGATATTGGGTCACTATAGCATATTGGTTTTAAAAAAAGAGGTTCTCCGTTAATGACGGAAACCTCTTTTTTTAAATTAATGAATGTAATTGTAACTTGCTGCTTCAGCTGCTGAAATCGTACGTGATGTTACAACGCCAGGACCTTGTCCATAATTCATTTCAGAAACTGTGATGGTACCGTTGCTGTTTACTGATTCAACGTAAGCAACATGACCAAATGGACCTGAAGTTGTTTGTAAAATCGCACCAGCTTTAGGTGTATGATTAACTGTGTAACCTGCTGTTGCAGCTGCACTTGCCCAGTTATTCGCATTACCCCATGTTGAACCAATCGTACCACCTACACGATCAAAAACATAGTACGTACATTGACCGGCAGTGTATAAGTTGGATCCTGATGTACCTTTAGAAACTGTGCGTGAAGCAGATGTTGATGAAGTTGTGTATGACTGATTAGACGTTGTTGTTTTTGGAGCTGAAGTCGTTGGTGCAGAGTAATTATAATTAGAAGCAGTAGTGTTGTAGCGATATTTTGAAGTTGATGTGTAATTATAATTATTTTGAGTTGTGTAGTAATAGCTTGAACCATTTCCGCCGTTAAATTGTGCTGGAGACCAGTTACCTTGCCAAGTAAAGTGGTAGTTATTGTTTTGGTCAATTGTGTAGCTATAGCTATATGAAGTTGGGTCATTAGGGTTATAACCACCATTATATTCCGCAGCATCTGCGTCATGTCCGTGTGCTAAAGTAATTGCAGCTACACCTGCAGTAGCGATTGAAGTTGTAGCGATTAATTTTTTCATTTGAAAAAGTCCTCCTAAAAAGAATTCTATATATTATCAATTAAGACCATATGCTTGAGTAACTAACATTTTATACGTGTAAGTCGTGTAATTCATTTTTACAACGAGTAATACTCTAACAGAAAAAAATGTATTTGTGTGCTGTGTTAACACTTTGTAATTTTTGAGAAAATTTTTTATCATCGGTACATTATAAAAAGTAGAAGACAAAGTTGATGCCATCGTATTTTACGTTAAGAGAAATCAATATTTAGATTAATTAGAAAATTGATGTTAACGTTTTGTAATATGAATGACATTCTAAAGCACATTTAGGAAATCATTTATAAGGCTTAAATTTATATTTAGACAAATTTGATGGATGTTAAATTTTTAGCATTTGAACATTAATCACATTCCAAGTAATTTAAAACAGCACTTGTTATAATGAAGTTAAGACTATTTTAAAGGGGCGGATTGTGATGATTCTTGACCGTGTGAATCCTGAAGATTTATTTCCAACTGAGACAGCGGGACCAGCTGTACTAGGTACGATTGAATATGAAATACAGGGTCAAAGAGAGTATGAAGGGGCATATATTGCGACAAATGAGCGACTTATTATGAATGTAGACATGAATGGTCAGTTCTACTACCGAAATATTCCGTATGAAGATATTTCTAGTCTTTCATATGAAAATGGTGTCTTGTTGTTTGGGTTTGAAGTAGGTAAAGTAGCGATGAAAGACATTCAAACGGCAGACGTCCAACCATTTATAGATTATGTACAGCAATACATTAAATGAT
The DNA here is from genome assembly GCF_002901865.1 of Staphylococcus agnetis. Taxonomy (GTDB): domain Bacteria; phylum Bacillota; class Bacilli; order Staphylococcales; family Staphylococcaceae; genus Staphylococcus; species Staphylococcus agnetis. Next base: position 56,610 of record NZ_PPQF01000025.1, on the reverse strand, counting down.
GTGTCTAAAAGCATTTTATAAAAAGTACCATCGCAACTTGCTTTTAAGGACAGTTCAAATTAAACTGTTCCATCTACCAATATTAAAACATTGTATTTAAAGTTTTATTTCAAGCAGCTATCAAACTGCAACCTCATTTATAGATGAATGTTATAGTATCTCTAATCACCTTCAAGGTTCATTTTTGTATGAATTTTGAAGGTTTTTATTTGAAATATAAGGTTTTATGCTTAGAATATGACATTTTAGGGCGCTTTGAATAGATGTAAATACGGCATGCGCATCACTATAAAACAAAAAATCGAAAAATATTTCTAATTCGAGATAAAATGATTGACTCACCTATTTTATGGCGTTATAATTCAAATATAAAATTTATACCGAAGTCGAGGTGAGAGATCAATGAAAGTAGAATTAGGGTTAACTTCTTTTGCAGACAACCATGACATTTATACAGAAGATAATGTTTATCCTGCAATTACCAATGCAGAAAGGATTCGTAACATTGTTGAAGAAATCCAATTGGCTGATGAAGTAGGGTTAGATGTATATGGTCTTGGGGAACACCACCGTCCTGATTATGCTGTATCAAGTCCAGCAACGGTATTGGCTGCTGCAGCATCAACAACGAAACATATTAAATTGTCTTCAGCGGTAACGGTGTTATCCTCTGATGATCCTGTTCGCGTATATCAACAATTTTCAACAGTTGATGCGCTATCAAACGGTCGAGCAGAAATTATGGCAGGACGTGGTTCATTTATCGAATCATTTCCATTATTTGGATATAATTTGAATGACTATGAACAACTGTTTGATGAAAAAATACAATTATTAATGGAAATTAATCAACATGAAATCGTTCATTGGGAAGGGAGTTTAAGACCCAATATTGATGGGTTAGGTGTGTATCCACGTGCTGATAAAGCATTACCGATATGGTTGGCTACTGGGGGAACACCAGAATCTTCATTAAAAGCCGGTTCACTTGGATTACCCATTACGTATGCTATCATAGGAGGTAATCCTAAACGTTTTGCAAGAAATGTAGCAATGTATAAAGCGATGGCGGAATCCAATGGATATCAACCAGAAACATTACAAATTGCATCTCATTCGTGGGGATATGTTGCTGATACGGATGAAGAAGCTCAAGCACAGTATATGCCAGCTACTGAAGCACACCACAATATCATCGCTAAAGAACGTGGTTGGCCACCCTTTACGTATGAACACTTCCAACGTGAAATAGGACCAAACGGGGCTATGTACGTTGGAAGTCCAGAAACGGTTGCACAAAAAATTATTGATACTGTAGAGGCGTTAGGATTAACTCGATTTATGTTACATTTACCAATAGGATCAATTCCACATGAATGTACATTAAAATCAATACGTTTATTTGGAGAAAAAGTAAAACCTATAGTGGATGCGTATTTTAAAGATAAATAACTAGTGATAAGGAGAGATTGATTTATGATTTTAAGATATGTTGCAAATTTAAAAGTAGCAAAAGAATTAGTGAACGCTGCAAAACCAAAATTAAAAAATGACCAAGGGTTAAGAGACGCATTTGAATCTTTTAATTTATCACCAGACCTCGTGCGCGTTGTCGGAGCGGCTGAAACAGCAGCTGCAGTATTATTTGGATTAAGTATTTTTAGTAAACGTTTATCACAACTTGGATCATTAATCACTATTGTGGTATTGGGTGTAGCGATTCAAAAACATTTTCAAGCTGGTCACGGTAAAGAAGGCGCGCAACACGCAATTGATTTAGTTTCTATGGCAGGTTTGAGTCTTGCTGACACATTAGTAAGCAAAAAATAATTAAAAATTTAAATAATAAATTGTTTTTGTTATTTGGAACTATGACATTATGCTGTTATAGTTCCTATTTTTTATGTCTGTGTGGGAGGCATAAAAAGCAAGCGTTTTGAAAAAAATCGAATATATTTTCAAGAAGTAATTGAAAAAAGCGCGGTAAAGGTTTAGAATACAATTATTAAGAAATTAAATTTCCAAGTAAATATAGTTTTTAGAAACACAGAAAGTTATGTATGCATCTTGGATAGCAACTACTGAGGTGATTAAATGAAGAAGTTTCCAATTAAAAACATGAAAGAGTTTATTGCCGTTTCACGCACAACTAAAGAAATCTCCAGTAATATTAAGCAGCAATATGCATTGACATATGAAGAGCTCTTTATTCTTGTACATGTACATGAAAAAAGGTTGCCTGCATATAATGTCAAAGATATCATCACAGTATCAAAGTTTAAACCGTACTATATTACAAAAGCGCTTCAAAAACTAAAAGAAAATGGGTATTTATCTAAAAAGAGAAATGAACAAGATGAACGTACTGTTATTATTGAAATTTCTAAGGAACAGTATGCAAAGATTGATCAATTATTTGAAGACATCGAATCTAAATTTTAAATCAATACCATCGTTAATGTTTACACATCATAAAGAGTGACAAAACGACTAAATTCACAAGCGAGATGAAGAAATGTGCGCATTTCTATCTCGCTTATTTTTAATTCCAAAAAATAGGAAAGTCTTAACATTTATACTATAATGTTGAGTGAAGTACTAAGAAATGTGAGCGGAAGTGAGTGATGGTGATGCAATCTATTTTAATTCAATCAGACATACAAAAAGAATGGATTCAAAAATTAGAAGCACAAAAAGCACAATTTAAAGCCAATGCAGCACAAAATGATATTCAAAGTAGATTTCCACATGAGAATATTCAATGGCTTATTGATAGTGGATATACGCAATTAACATTACCTAAATCATATGGAGGGTATGGTGCGTCACTTGAAGATATGGTGATTTTACAAACGGTGTTAGGCTCAATAGATGGTGCCACAGCACTCTCTATTGGCTGGCATTTAAGTTTTATAGGCGAGTTGTTTGAATCAAACAAGTGGGAGCACAGTCAATTATGCCAACTGGCTGAAGATGTTAAGCAAGGGGCACTCATTAATCGTGCTGTAAGTGAAGCTGAAACTGGCAGTCCCACTAGGGGCGGTAAACCATTAACATATGCTGAACGTCAAGAGGATTATTATGTGATAAACGGTGTTAAAACATTTACATCAATGAGTCCTGCTTTAACGCATATTGTGGTTGCAGCTTATATACCTGAAAAAGAACGTGTAGGTTTCTTTCTTGTTAAAAAAGATACTGAAGGATTGAGCATTGCGAACAATTGGGATATGTTAGGAATGAGAGCAACTGAAAGTCATGATATCCTACTTGATCACGTAAAAGTGCCTTTAACGCATCTTGTTGAAATCAAAGGAGAAGCACCAGCTTTTGAAAATGGGTGGCTCTTACACATACCTAGTACGTATTTGGGAATTGCTCAAGCAGCACGAGATTATGCATATGAATTTGCAGCTTCATATCAGCCGAATAGTATAGATGGCACTATTAGTGATTTACCCGTTGTGCAACAAAACCTTGGAAAAATGGACACTAAACTGATTACAGCACGACATTTACTATGGAGTACAGCGCATGCTTATCAATATAAATGTCAAAATCAGTCCATTCAGTCTGAATTGAGTGCAAGTAAAGTAGTTGTTATGAATGAGGGATTAGATGTTATCGATTTAGCGATGCGCATTGTTGGCGCAAAAAGTTTAGAAATGTCACGACCACTACAACGCTTTTACCGAGATATGCGCGCCGGATTACACAATCCCCCGATGGAAGATATGGCGTATCATCAAATTGCGGACATTGGGCTTCGTGCACTACAAATTCATTAAAATATAATGGCTTATGAAGTGTAGTCATTGAAAGAAAAGAAAACCCTCTTTATAATGAAACGGAATACGAAAGAGGGAGACGAGCATCATGCGCTATGTATTAATAGCTATTGGCGTCATTTTTACGTTACTTGGTTTTGCTGGCGCAGTGTTACCTTTGTTACCCACAACGCCATTTTTACTTGTAGCAGTTATATGTTTTGCTAAAAGTTCAGAGAGGTTTCATGATTGGCTTGTTCAAACGAAAGTCTATCAAGCCTATGTTGAAGATTTTAAATTGTATCGCGGCTATACTATGAAGAAGAAAATCCAATTGCTTATTAGTTTGTATATTGTTGTAGGGTTTTCAATTTGGGCTGTTGATATTGCATTGATTAGAGTGGGACTTGTCATTATGGTCATCATTCAAACCATTGTATTATTTACATGGGTGCGCACGTTGCCAAAAAATCATCAAAAGAAAAGCAATTTTGACAGTTAACTTACAAGAGTTAATGATTAATACATGTATTACGATTACGTTCTCAAAATGGAAAGTCATTCATTTTGGGGACGTTTTTTGTGCTTGACCTGCAAAACTAAGTGATCACCTAAAAAATACATATGAAGATGAAATGAGCTCAAAACGGCGCTTTGACAGTTTGCGATTTAATAATTGTTCATAAAGTAGTATTTTTAAAATCTTTGATGATATTAAACGTATTGCTTTAACAGCCCAAAGTGTATATAATAATGATAATCATTATCAATTGGAGGAACAAAACATGCAAAAATGGTTCATTCCATTAGTAGCTATGATTTTACTATTAGCTGCTTGTGGTCAAAATAAAGAGGAACAATCTGCGCAATCGGATGTTAAGACGTTAGCGCTAAAGACAGCAGAGGGTAAACAAAATGTTAAAATACCACAAACACCTAAACGCATCGTCGTACTAGCCCCTACATATGCTGGTGGTTTAAAATATTTAGATGCCAATATAGTAGGTGTATCTAATCAAGTAGATCAAAGTCCAATTTTGAAGAAACATTTTAAAGATATTGATAAAGTTGGCAATGACGATGTAGAACAAGTGGCATCATTAAAACCTGATTTAATTGTTACATATAACACGGATAAAAATACAAAAAAACTTGAAAAAATTGCGCCTACTTTAGCTATCAATTATGGTATGTACAATTATCTAGAACAACAAGAACTTCTAGGTCAAATTATGAATAAAGAAAAAGAAGTAGCAGAATGGAAAGAAAATTGGGTGAAACAGACAAAACAAGATGGTACGGAGATTAAAAAAGCCATTGGAAAAGATGCGACTGTTTCAATCATCGAAGATTTTGAGAAGAAAATTTATGCTTATGGTAAAAACTGGGGACGCGGTAGTGAGGTCATCTACCAAGCATTTGGTTTAAAAATGCCGACAGAATTAGAAAAAGCAACTCAAAAAGAAGGTTGGAAAGAAATTTCTAAAGAAGAAATTGAAACATATGCGGGTGATTATATCGTTAAAGCGAAAGCACCAAAAGCGGCGCAACCAGAATTTACCCATACTGCAATGTGGTCTAATTTAAAAGCGGTCAAAGCAAAGCATGTATTTGATGTGGATTCAAGTATTTACTGGTACAATGACCCTTATTCTCTAGACGTGATTCGTAAAGATTTAAAAGAAAAATTTCTAAAGAATTAAACATTGCATATTAGCATTTCACCCTGTATATTCAATTCAAATATGACGCATTTAAGTGATTGCTAAGTTGACATAAAACAATTGATAAAGCCTTCAAAGTTCATCTCAACATGAATTTTGAAGGCTTAACTTTTTAAAAAGCACGTGCTCATTCTGAATGTAAAGCTTGAAATGTTTTTAACATATACATGGATGATAGTGATTTATTTTCTAATATACGTACTCGTTTTATGTTTTTCATAAATTGTAAGGCCTGTAATATCTTTTTTGGCATGTGGAATGATCAAGCTAGATAGATACGCTGTTCCAAAAGCGATAAAGAACGCAATGATTGATGTATAGAATGGTGATCCAGCTCCACCGACACCTTGGAGGAAGTAACTTACAATAACTGCTACAATGAGACCTACTATCACGCCAATGCCATGGGTACGTTTTGTAAAAATGCCGACAGCAAATATACCAGCGAGCGGTACACCAAATAATCCTGTAATGAGTAGAAATAAATCCCACATGTCACTAGAATTTGAAGCAATTAAATACAGTGAAGCCATTAAGCTTATCAAACCAACCACGATGGTAATTATTCTCGCAAAACGTACTTCAGCTTTTTCAAGTTGTTTGCCAAAGAAACGTTGCTTAATGTCAATTGACAGACAAGCTGAAATTGAATTTAAGCTTGATGATATTGTCGATTGTGCAGCTGCAAATATCGCAGCAATCAATAATCCGCCTACAAATGGAGGCATTTGTGTCAATATGAAATACGGAACAATTGATGAGGTATTAAAATCTTTAGGTAGTGCTGTTTGATGTTCATAAAATGCATAGAGTGCGGTACCCATTCCAAAAAAAATGGGTGCAGAGATTAATGCTAAGATACCATTTGTCCAAATGGATTGAGACGTTTCTTTCATCGATTCTGAAGCCTGATAACGTTGAACAACGTCTTGACTTGCAGTATATTGCTGTAAGTTATTAAATACACTTCCTATAAATATAATCGGAATCGCAGCTGCAGCAGCACTGAGCTTCCAATTATCTGCACTGATCAGTTTTTTATTTTGAATGGCATCGTGTGCAACTGTGGAGAAACCACCATCGACTTGACTGATTGCCATGACAATAATAACAATAGCACCGCCAAGTAATATCACCCCTTGGATAAAATCACTCCAAACCACACCTTCAAATCCACCAAGAAATGTATAAATAATACATAAAATACCTACTAGGCAAGCTACAACATATGGGTTAATGTCGGAAACAGCAGTGATTGCAAGTGTTGGTAAATAAATCACAATTGCAATACGTCCTAAGTGAAATAGCACAAATAATAATGAACCAATGACACGCACTGCAGGATTGAAACGCGCCTCTAAATATTCATATGCTGAAGTGACATGTAACTTTTTGAAAAATGGAATATAAAAGTATATTAATAACGGGATAATTGCTACTATCGCTATATTTCCAGCGATATAAGACCAGTCTGTGAGAAAAGACTTTTCAGGTGTGGACATAAATGTAATTGCACTTAAAGTTGTTGCGTAAATTGAAAAGCCCACTACCCAAGAGGGCAAGCGACCGCTCGCAGTGAAAAAACTTTCAGTATCTTTTCCAGCACGACGTGTAAAATAGGCGCCAATCATAAGCATGAGCAATAAATATAATATCAATGCAACCCAATTCCAAAAACCAAACCCAATTGTATTCATAATCATAACCCCTCTCTCATTCATGATGAATGCGGTAAATACGCTAAACGTGTTTCAAAGTGCCAAAAGTTATAAGTGATACGTTCGAACGAGTGTTTCTAATTGTGGTCTAAGTGCTTCATTAAAAGGATGAAAAGGTGCTTTAGGATAGCCTGTTTCGATGCCTTTTTCTTTTAAAATGGCTTTTAAAGTTGTATATAATCCCATCTTTAAAACCTGTTCGATAATGTCATTTGACTCACGTTGTAATTGATAAGCTTTTTCTACATTTCCAGATTGTGCTGCTTTAAAAATGGCTTGTGCACGGACACCATTAATGTTATAAGTTGACCCGATTGCACCATCAACGCCTGAAATTGCCGCTTGAACAAGCATTTCATCGAACCCTGAAAAAATGAGTTTATCTGGAAAAGCATGACGTAAGCGCTCAAGTAAGAAAAAGTCTGGCGCTGTATATTTCACACCAATAATACGCTCATTTTTAAACAGCGTGTCAAACTGTTCGATTGTAATATTGACGCCTGTTAATCCTGGAATCGCATAAATAATCATGTCATTTTGAGTTGTTTCGATAATTTTAAAGTAATAATCTCGTATTTCTTCAAAAGTAAATGGATAGTAAAACGGTGTAACTGCAGATAATGCATCGTAACCGAGTTCTGTTGCATATTGACCTAATGCAATTGCCTCATTTAAATCTAATGAACCGACTTGGGCAATTAAGCGAACATCATTTTGTGCTTCATCTTTAACAATCCGAAATACGTCCTTCTTTTGCTCTGTATTCATTAAGAAATTTTCACCTGAACTACCATTAACATATAAACCGTCAAGTTGTTGTGTATCTATCGCGTTTCTAACCACCTCACGCAATCCACTCTCGATAATGTTACCTTGTTCATCAAAAGGCACTAATAGTGCAGCGTATAAACCTTTTAAGTCGTCTTTCATTGTTATCCTCCTATAGCTATTGAAATATTGGTCAGACCAATTTATACTTATATTGTAAGCGCTATCATTTACGAGGTCAATATATCATTTTATAGTAATATGACAATGTATGATAAACTTGAATCGTTATGAAAGGGGAAGTGCTTAGAGATGGAAGGCATGAACGGTCGTCAAAGCTTAAAAGAAAAAATGGTAAAAAATATTAAAGACTATATTTTAAAAGAACAACTTAAGGTCGGAGATAAATTACCTACTGAACGTAAATTAGCCGAAGTATATCAAGTGAGTCGCTCGGTGGTTCGAGAGGCCTTAAGTTATTTAGAAAACACCGGCGTGACTGAAAGTGTTCAAGGGAAAGGTACGCTTGTAAAGGCACAAGATATTACACCCTTAATAGAAGGGTTTTTATTTAGCTTTCAAGTAAATCGTGGGAATTTAAAAGATTTAATGATGTTGCGATTAACCTTTGAACTTGCTGCAATTGATGTGATCGAACGCGATGAAACATCTTTAGAGGCCATTGAACGCGTACTTGTAAATGACGCATCTTCGTTTAGTATTGCAGATGATAAAGCATTTCATCAAAGTATATTAGAAGCGGTCAATGTACCATTGTTTAAACAAATGAGCGCTGTTGTTCATGCCTATTTTTATCAAACACCCATTAAATCATCAATGATAGACAATCAATTGAGTATTGATGATCATCAAGCGATTTTTGACGCTTTAAAAGCCAAACAGTTCACAAAAGCAAAAGCATTATTAACTCAACATTTATTGCGAGGTGCTCAATTTTATGACGAAAATTGCATTTGACATTGGGGGAACATTTTTAAAATCTGCCATCGTTGACTCTGAATTTAATTTGAAAGGCTATCAAAAGTTGCCTACGCCAGTAAATGAAAATGACGCGATTTTAAACGAAATATTGCGACGTGTAAAGACATATATGCACACGTTCCATCTTAAAGAGGTACGGATTGGTATTTCGACAGCAGGTGCGGTAAATCAAGCGGAAGGCACAATCGTTTATGCAAACGATAATATTTTAAACTATTCAGGAACGCATTTTAAACAAGCGTTACGTCGATGCGCATCACATGTGAATGTTTATAATGATGTAGACGCCGCTTTGTTAGGCGAATTAAGTTACCGTAAACAATCACTGGCAAGCGTATTTTGTTTAACATTAGGCACAGGAATTGGTGGAAGTTATTTCCAAGAACCAAACGGTTTAATGGTAGGTGCACGACACCGTGCGAATGAAATTGGTAATCTCCTTTATGATTTTGAAACAAAAACAAACTATGAAGACCGTGCATCGACACGCGCGCTGAAAAAACTGATGGTAGCTCAAAACTACGGTCATGATAATGTTATTCAATTGTTTGAAGATGCACACCACTATGAAGCAAGTCAAAAACTTCTGCATACATGGGGACGTGAAGTAGCTCGAGGTATTGCTGAAGTACAAATCATGTACGATCCGGCGCATATCATCATTGGTGGGGGTATTTCTAAACAACAACGTGACTTGCTAAAATACATTGAACCACACGTTCAATCGTTTTTACCTCCTCATTATGGTCATGCTAAAATTGAAACTGCACAACTACACAATGATGCTGCACTAATAGGTGCGGTTTCAAAATTGTAAACACTCTAGAAAAAATGTTTACAATCATGTATAATACGGCAATGGTTATATTTTTATGATGACTATTTAAAGAAAGTCATATGTTTTGTGACATCTTTAATATCTTTAGGGAGGAAGTAAAGTGAATCATACTCGATTACTCGTTTATACTGCCTTAATGACGGCAATAATTGCTGTCATGGGGTTTGTCACGCCTATTCAATTGCCGTTTATACCCGTACCTATTGTACTCCAAAATATTGGTATCTTTTTAGCTGGTATATTATTAGGGCGTAAATATGGGACGTTAAGTGTTATCGTATTTTTATTACTTGTCGCTTGTGGAGCACCATTATTATCAGGTGGACGTGGTGGCATTGGTGTCTTTATGGGCCCGAGCGCAGGTTTTTTATTCATGTATCCAGTTGTCGCATTCTTAATTGGTTGGGTGAGAGACCGTCAATTTGAGAAGCTCAATGTACTTAAAGTATTTTTCATTATTTTCATTATTGGTGTAGTATTATTAGACTTTGTTGGCGCTATCGTGATGGGCTTTATCACACATATACCTGTGTCTAAAGCGCTTTATACCTCGTTAGTGTTTGTACCGGGAGATTTGATCAAAGCGGTGATTGCATCATTTTTTGCAATAGCGCTTCTTAAAAATCCAGTAACTGCACGTGTTTTAAAACAAACACATCTATAAAAACATAAAGGGGATGATAGGGATGCCTATATCGATGGAAACGATTTATACAGATGCTCAAGTTATTGAAAGTTATTCACGGTATACGCGTTTTCTTACACCTCAACATCCTCATAAATTTGATGGGAACAAATGGCGGTATCATATAATGCCGGATACATTAACATTTAAACATGATATGGTCATACAACGGCAGCAACACATGCAAACTTCATCAACACACCTTTATTTTGAATTTCCAGCTGATATGGCATTATCAACAGAAATGCTACGTCTATTAAGAACAGAAGGCTTCGAATTAGGGTGTGTTGAAATGTATGCAATAGATGGCGTTGCTTTAAAAGCACTTTCAGAGGAAACGCTACATTTAGTTAAAGTCAATTCACATCGTATTAATGATTACCTTGAAATCTTCAGTGAATTAAGTACACCTTATGGTACTATTTATGTAAATGAAGCGTGTAATTATATTCGAGAACAGGTTAGCCATGGAGAAGGTGACTTAGACTATTATGTGGCCTATGAGAATGATGTGCCTGTCGCGATATTAAACTTAATCGAAGGTGAAACTACACTTGAATTAGACGGTTTCGCAGTAAAACCTGAGTATCAAAAGCAAGGTTATGGTAAACGTATCCAAGCCGAAATTGGAAAACGTGCAGGCCAACGTTCGGTTATTTTAGTTGCTGATGCTGAAGATACTGTAAAAGATATGTATATTAAACAAGGTTACACATACATGCATTTTCGCTATAGTGCACTATTAGAGCATGCCTAAACTAAAATTTTATAGATTATAAATGGGAGACACCCTCAAAATTCACGAATTTGTGAACTATTTTGAGGGTGTTTTATATGGTGTTCACGTCAATGTTGAATCATGTTTGATGGATGTGTGTTTAACTTTTGGGATGAGTGATGCGATGGGCATGACTATAAATATTAAAATGTTGATTACGCACAAAGCCTATGGCAGTAATATTTAAATCATTAGCAAGTTGAATAGCAAGGGTCGTTGGTGCTGATTTTGAAATAATCATGCCTACGCCAATTTTAGCTGCTTTAATTAAGATTTCTGATGAGATGCGCCCACTAAAAATTAATATTTTATCTCTAACAGAAATTTCATTTTCGATACAGTATCCATACAATTTGTCTAACGCATTATGTCTCCCGATATCTTGACGATGAATATAAAACGCATCTCCATCACTAATGGCGGCATTATGTAATCCACCAGTAGCTTGAAATGTCTCACTTTCGTCTTGAAGACGGTGCATCATTGTTAAAACTTGTTCAGGATGTAACTGAATTTTTGACATCGATGTTTTGGCTATAGCCGCATCATTTTGAAAATAGAACTCGCGACTTTTGCCACAACAAGATGCGACCAATCTTTTATTTGAAAGTTGAATACGGTCATGTACATTATAGGTGAGTTCAACATGTACAAAACCTTTACTCTCATCAATATCTATTTGTTTTAACTCTTGACGTTTTAAAATCACACCTTCAGATGCTAAAAATCCTAAAATGAGCTCATTTAAGTGTGTTGGACTACAAATAACTGTAGCAAACTCTTCACCATTAATCATAATTGTTAATGGGAACTCCGTCACATAATCATCATATGTTTCGTGGAGTTGACCGTGTTCATATCTGATGATTTTTTGGTTGTAATGTATATCTTGATTCACCCCTGTGCCCCCTTTACACATTTGTATTTATTTTACGCTTAAATATAAAAATATTAAACCTATTAGGCCGAATTCACATGTTTTAAGATGTCGAATGATATACGTTTTAACGTGCAATTCAGCATTGTTTCATGGATAATATATACTGATAAGTTCATACGCGGAGAGGATTGTTATAAATGAAAAGGGTTGTATGCTTATGTTTAATCATCAGTCTCGGTGTGCTTTTATCGGGATGTCGTGATCAATCGCAAAATAATCATGAGAAGGCACATTTAACGATTTCTGCTGCTGCAAGTTTAACAGATGTCACGAAAGAGCTCGAAAAAGCGTTTAAAAAAGAACACCCAAATGTTAACATTGATTTCAATTATGGTGGGTCTGGTGCTTTAAGACAACAAATCGAAAAAGGGGCACCGGTTGATGTTTTTATGTCTGCGAATACAAAAGATGTAAAGGTCTTACATCAAAAAGGCAAAATTAAAGATACATATGATTATGCACATAACCAATTAATTTTAATAAAAGGACGCGGAAAAAAGACGCCACCACTAGACCAATTAAAGCGTGATGACCATGTTGCGATGGGTGAAGTGGCCTCTGTTCCCGCAGGAAAATATGCCAAAATGTATTTAGATAAACACGGACTGTGGGATAAAGTCGAGCCACATGTGGTCTATACAAAAGATGTGCGTGAAGTGCTAAACTATGTAGATAAAGGGAATGCGAATTATGGCTTCGTATACCAAACCGATTTATATGCTGGCAATACACAGGATATAAACGTTGAGAAAGTAAAAGTGACACCAATCAATCAACCGATTACTTATGAGATGGGGCGTATTTCTGACCACGATTTAAGTAAAGCATGGGTTACTTTTATGAAATCTAAAGAAGCAAAATCAATTTTAAAGCAATACCATTTTGAATAATAGGTGATATTATGGCTGATTTAACGCCATTATGGATTTCGTTACGCATTGCATGCATCAGTACGATCGTTGTTGTGTTTTTAAGTATAACATTGGCAAAATTGTTATATAATAAGCAAAATATTTGGACCCGTTTAATTGAAAGTTTCATATTTTTACCCATTATTTTACCGCCAACTGTACTCGGTTTCTTATTATTAATTGTTTTTTCAGTAGAGGGCCCCATTGGGCATTTACTTACAGACAATTTAGGGATACAAATTGTGTTTTCTCTTGTAGGCGCTACGATCGCTTCGATAATTGTGAGCTTTCCTCTAATGTATCAACATGCAGTCCAAGGTTTTCGCACTATCGATACCCAAATGTTGAATGCAGCGCGTACAATGGGCGCTTCTGAATCAAAAATATTTTTGAAGTTAATATTACCACTTTCAAAACGCGCACTCATTTCAGGAGCAATGTTAGCCTTTGCACGTGCGATAGGTGAATTTGGTGCAACGTTAATGGTGGCTGGTTATATTCCAGGTCGGACAAATACATTACCTTTAGAAATATACTTTTTGGTACAACAAGGTCGCGAAAGTCAAGCATGGTTATGGGTTGTCGTATTGGTCGCATTTTCAATTACGATTATCGGTACTATGAATTTGTTAAATAAAGATGCATATAAAGAGAGGGATTAGATGTTACGTATTCAACTCAAACATCATATTAATGACCATATGATTCAACTCAATATTGATACGTCTTATCCGCAAATCTACGCTCTTGAAGGGGTATCAGGAGTAGGAAAAACAACATTATTGAATATGATTGCAGGTTTACGTACGCCAGAAGAGGGATGTATTATACTCGGTCAACATACGATTCTTGATACGCAGAACAATGTAAACCTTGCGCCACAACAAAGAAATATCGGGTATTTATTTCAAGATTATCAATTGTTCCCACATATGACGGCGCTTGAAAATATTAATTTTATGCATCCTGATGCCTCTCACGTTCAGACGCTTTGCCAATCACTGAAAATTGATCATTTATTGGATGCATATCCGCATCAATGTTCTGGGGGCGAAAAGCAGCGTATTGCTTTAGCGAGAGCGCTCAGTCAAAAGCCAGACCTTTTGCTCTTAGATGAACCTTTATCAAGTTTGGATGATGAGACTAAAGAAGAAAGTATTGCGCTCATCAAGCAAATATATCATTTGTGGGGCATTCCGATTATCTTTGTAACCCATTCCAAATACGAAGCGGCCCAATTGGCGAATCATGTCATTAAAATCTCTGTGTCAAAATAAAACATCTATATATGACTTCAATTGCCTTCAAAATTCAGAGTATCGAATTTTGAGGGCTTTTATTTTATGTTGGAGCCACTTGTTCTATTTAGCATCATATAGGGATTTTACTCCTTAAAAAGCGTGCTTTTACGGGATGAATTTGTTTTGTTTATCATATACATTAGTATTAAATAGAGAAAACTTGATTATAAAGTCATTTCTTTGAGACCGATTCAACTTAACTTTATAATAGATAACATAGATGATGTTAGAAAGGTACATAATATGATGCAAAATCGTTATTCAAGACAAATGTTATTCCAAGAAATTGGAACAGAGGGACAACATAAAATAAATTCGAAGACTGTTTTAATCGTCGGAATGGGTGCGTTAGGTACGCATCTTGCTGAAGGGTTAGTTCGGGCAGGTGTAAAACAACTACGCATCATTGATCGCGATTACATTGAAGCATCTAATTTACAACGTCAAACGTTGTTTACTGAGGAAGACGCGCATCATGCGATACCTAAAGTGGTCGCTGCTGAACGCGTATTAAAAGCGATTCGTTCAGATGTTTTAATTGAAGCAGTCATTGATCATGCAGATGTATACACGTTAAATGCGCTTATTGATGGTGTCGATCTCATTATGGATGCGACAGATAACTTCGAGACTAGAATGGTAATTAATGATGTAGCATTCAAGCATCAAATTCCTTGGATTTATGGCGGCGTCGTTCGTAGTACATATGTAGAGGCCCCATTTATTCCGGGAAAAACACCATGTTTCCAATGCTTAGTGCCTCAAATACCGTCAATGAATTTAACATGTGATACGGTGGGTGTGATTCAACCAGCTGTAACCATGACGACAAGTTTTCAACTTAAAGATGCTTTGAAAATTTTAACTGAAACACCCTTTAAACCTAAGTTGACATATGGTGACATTTGGGAAGGGACACATCACACGTTTGGTTTTAGTAAATTACAACGTGACGACTGTCCCACATGTGGGCAACATCCAACGTACCCATATTTGGAGCAACAACAATCTCATATTGCGTCCCTGTGTGGTCGTGATACAGTTCAGTACCAACACCCTGAATTAGATATCAAGACATTAATTGAATTTCTGGAACAGCGTCATATCGCATATAAAAGTAATGGCTATATGGTGCAATTTGAATTTCAACATCATCGCATGATTGCGTTTCAAAGTGGTCGTCTGTTAATTCACGGCATAAAAGAAACGGATAAGGCGTATACAATCATCAATCAACTATTCGGATAAGGAGACAAACAATGCATACAAATGTGAACATAGGTAGAGATATTTCATGTGCGGTGTTAACCGTTTCAGATACAAGAACGCAAGAGACGGACAAAGGTGGCAAATTAGTCATACAATTGCTCAATGAACTGAACACGCACATTTCGGAAGATTGCTACAAAATTGTAAAAGATGACCAATCTGCAATTCAATCACAAGTAACAACATGGTTAAATGACGGTGTTGAAGTGATTATTACAACTGGTGGCACAGGAATTGCACAACGAGATTGCACCATTGAAGCTGTTAAACCGTTATTACAAAAAGAAATCGAAGGCTTTGGAGAGTTATTTAGATATTTAAGTTATGCAGAAGATGTAGGAAGTAGGGCTTTGTTATCACGTGCTATAGGTGGTTCTGTAGGGTCACAATTGGTGTTTTGCTTACCTGGTTCTACAGGTGCGGTGACATTAGGCATGCGAAAATTAATTATGCCAGAACTCAATCATCTTGTTCACGAATTGAATAAGTAGTACCTATAAGACAATAAGTGGGACGAAAATCGGATGATAGCAGGTAGATTTGACGTCCCAACGCATTTTCTTTATGTCATTATACAGTGTGCTATTGTGAGGATGAACGATTAAAATCGGATTTGCCACCTGTTTTTTCAATAAGGTATGTCTCTCCGATAATCATCCCTTTATCAACGGCTTTACACATATCATAAATGGTTAAAGCTGTAATAGAGGCTGCTGTTAATGCTTCCATTTCTACACCCGTTTTACCAGTAGTAGAAACTGTGCTAGTAATATGAAGTGTAAAGTGTGTGTCCTCCTGACGCCATTCATATTGGATATCTATACCTGTAAGTGGAAGGGGATGACACATAGGAATGATTGTAGCAGTGTTCTTTGCAGCCATAATACCTGCGATTTGAGCTGTATTTAACACATTCCCTTTTTTAGCTGTATTGTTAATGATTTGATTATAAATTGTATCATTGACTTGAATGCTTGAATGCGCAATGGCAGTACGTTTCGTTATATCTTTGTGGGAAACATCCACCATTTTTGCATTGCCTTGTGTATTAATATGCGTAAATTCCGTCATGTTATACCTCCTTATTAAATCAAGGATAGTATAGCATGAAATACAATAAATGTTAGGAGTGTACATTATGACACTTGAAAAAAGACAACCAATTCCTGTTATCGAAGCGATACAGCGTTGTGTAAAAGAACAGATACGTCTACCTAAAACAAGAGTTGATTTATATGAAGCAGATGGATATATCCTCGCTGAAGATATTGTAGCCACATACGACATTCCGAGGTTTAATAAATCACCCTATGATGGCTTTGCGATAAGAAGTCAAGATACTGTTGGTGCAAGTGGCACAAATCGTATTGCTTTTAAAGTGATTGATCATATCGGTGCAGGATCAATCTCTGAAGCAACATTAGGTGAAGGAGAAGCTGTGCGCATTATGACTGGTGCTGAAATGCCACAAGGTGCAGATGCGGTTGTGATGCTAGAACAAACGGTACAAACTGATGAAGGCTTTACGTTACGGAAACCTTTTACACCCCATGAGAATGTTGCTTTAAAAGGTGAAGAAACGACGACAGGTGATATTGTACTGAAACAAGGACAACGTATTAATGCAGGGGGCATAGCTGTTTTAGCAACTTTTGGATACCGACATGTACCCGTATTTACGAAACCCTCGGTTGCCATCATTGCGACAGGCAGTGAATTGTTAGATGTGGAAGATGAACTTGAACCTGGTAAAATACGTAATTCTAATGGTCCTATGATACATGCATTATTAAGAGCAGAAAATATCTCGTCATATGTCTATAAAATTCAACAAGATGATTTTGAAAGTAGCTTAGATGCGGTGCGTCAAGCGGTGCAAAAACATGACATTGTGATTACTACTGGTGGTGTATCCGTCGGTGATTTTGACTATCTTCCAGATATTTATCGTGCGCTAAATGCGACCGTACTCTTTAATAAAGTTGCAATGCGTCCTGGTAGTGTGACGACGGTAGCTGTGACGGAAGACACGTATTTATTTGGACTTTCAGGTAATCCCTCGGCATGTTATACAGGTTTTGAGCTGTTTGTGAAACCTTCAATATATCGGATGATGGGTGCGACGCATTACTACCCAGCAATGGTAAATGCTACATTAATGGAAGATTTTAAAAAACCTAATCCATTTACGCGTTTTGTACGTGCAACGGCAACATTAAATGGAAAAGAAGCGACTGTGAAGCCATCAGGATTTAATAAATCAGGTGCTGTTGTAGCTATTGCGCATAGCAATGCGATAATGGTATTGCCAAGCGGTACACGCGGATATACAACAGGACAACGTGTAGAGGCCTTGTTAACAGCAACGGATTATTATCAGCAGGATTTATACGTATGATATTACAAGTTGTAGGCTATAAAAACAGTGGGAAAACCACACTTGTCGCACATGCCGTACGTTTTTTCAAAGCACAAGGTTACCCCGTAGTTACGATTAAACACCATGGTCATGAAGCTGAGGAAATTACATTACCCACTAACAACGTCGATCATATGAAACATTTTATGGCGGGTGCAGATCAAAGTATTGTACAAGGTCATGATTTTATTGAGACAATACAAAAAAATGAGGGAATCGCCTTAGAGACTTTAATAAAAGACTGTGTTACGATAAAAAACAGTATCATTTTAATTGAAGGTTATAAGCACGCGCCTTATGATAAAATCATTTTATATCGTAATGAAGCTGAGTTACATGCATTGACACAATTATCAAACGTTAAATATCGTATTCAACGATCAGATACTGACATCGATTATAGTCATGTTGATGCAGTGTTACAAACGTGGTTATCAGAAGCAAAGGATGATTAACTTGAAACAATTCGAAGTGACATCAGAATCCCTCCATCCTGAACAGTATCGGGAATGGACGTTAAATGAAAATCAAGGTGCAGTTGTTGTGTTTACAGGTCATGTTCGTGAATGGACTAAAGGCATTCGTACAGAGCACCTTGAATACGAAGCCTACGTACCGATGGCAGAGAAAAAACTAGCGCAAATTGGTGATGAAATTCAAGAACGATGGCCTGGAACGATTACAGCCATTGCACACCGTATTGGCGCATTAAATATAAAAGATATCGCTGTTGTAATTAGCGTATCTTCGCCACACCGAAAAGATGCCTATCGCGCAAATGAGTATGCGATTGAACGCATTAAAGAAGTTGTTCCGATATGGAAGAAAGAAATATGGGAAGATGGTGCTGAGTGGCAAGGGCATCAGCGAGGCTATCATGATGACGCAATCAACCAAGGAGGCCAATCGTGAAAATATTATATTTTGCTGAAATTAAAGAATTGCTAGACCGGTCAGAAGATCATTTTCATTTTGATTATGAAGTAACGGTTGAAGCATTAAAATCTCACTTATATCAAACGTATCCTGTAATTCAAGGAAAGAAATTTCAAGTTGCTGTGAACGAAGAATTCGTTCAAGCAGATGAAGTGATTAAGCCGAATGATGTGGTGGCATTGATACCACCAGTAAGTGGAGGTTAAGCTATTCCAATGAAAGCCATTATTTTAGCTGGAGGCGAATCCACGCGCTTCGGTACACCTAAAGCATTTGCAAAAATAGACAATCAAACATTTATTGAAAAAATATACCACACACTCGTGTCGACCAATATGTTTAATGAAATTATTATTAGTTCAAATGACACGTTAGCACCGCAATTTGACACGTTTACGGTTATTACAGATGTACCGCAACACAAAAGTAAAGGGCCGCTAAGTGGTTTATATTCAGTCATGTCTCAAACAGATGAAGATTTATATTTTGTGGTGTCCGTCGATACACCGATGATTACGGATAAAGCCATTAGCCTATTGTACCAATTTTTAATTTCTAATTTGATTGAATCTCAATTAGTGGTTGCAGGATTCAAAGCCGATGGCCATCCAATACCAACGATCGCGTTTTATCATAAGGCCATATTGCCTGAAATAGAAGCGGCGTTACATGGGGAAGATTTTAGTATGCGTCGTGTATATCAAGCTGTTTCTACAGATTGGTTAGATGTGACGAAAGTTCAGGCACCATCGTATTGGTATCGGAATATTAATTATCAAGAAGACCTTTTAGCATTAAAAACAGAAATCAATCGATAAACGAGAGGGGAGGCGCAATAATGACCGATCAAATTTTAGATAAATTAGGACGTCCTATCCGTGATTTGCGCATTTCCGTAACAGATCGATGTAATTTCAGATGTGATTATTGTATGCCTAAAGAAATTTTTGGGGATGACTATGTATTTTTACCTAAAGATCAACTTTTAACATTTGAAGAAATTGCGCGAATTACGCAAATTTATGCCTACCTAGGTGTTAAAAAAGTACGCATTACGGGTGGGGAACCTTTATTACGTCGTGATTTAGATCATTTGATTCGATTATTGACGCGCATTGATGGTATTGAAGACATTGGATTGACGACAAATGGCTTATTATTAAAAAAACATGGTCAAAAATTGTATGATGCTGGTCTAAGAAGGATCAATGTGAGTTTAGATGCAATTGATGATGCTATTTTTCAATCAATCAATAATCGTAATATTAAAGCACGTACCGTTTTAGAACAAATTGATTATGCTGTTTCTATAGGATTTCAAGTCAAGGTGAATGTGGTCGTTCAAAAAGGGGTTAATGACGACCAAATCATCCCAATGTTAGACTATTTTAAAGATAAACGCGTTACAATACGTTTCATCGAATTTATGGATGTAGGTAATGATAATGGATGGGACTTTTCTAAAGTAATTACAAAAGACGAGATGTTAAAAATGATAGAAACGCATTTTGATATTGAACCAGTTCAACCTAAATATTATGGTGAGGTGGCGAAATATTATAGACATAAAGGTGCGACATCTCAATTTGGTTTGATTACAAGTGTATCAGATTCATTTTGTTCGACTTGTACGAGAGCGAGACTATCATCAGATGGAAAATTTTACGGTTGCCTCTTTAGTTCGGTTGAAGGTTATGATATTCGAAAACTGTTACGTAGTGGTCTTGATGACGATGAAATTGGAGCTAAAGTGAAACAGCTTTGGCACTTGCGCGACGACCGTTACTCAGATGAACGAACAGCGCAAACAGTAGAAAATCGACGGAAGAAAAAAATCAATATGAATTATATTGGTGGTTAATCACTATAATACAAAAGAGCAATGAGTACACTTTATTTCCAATGTGTTCATTGCTCTTTTTTAATGATAATTTGTGAGGCATAAGTGCATTGATATGAATAAAGGTAAGCTCCTAAATAATGCGGCAATCATGCCTTGATAGAACGATACCTTGGATAGACTTAATCATCTTAGCGTTTATTTTTGGAAAAATCAATTTGTGCTAACAATGGATCGTGATCACTGGCACGACCTGACATATCAGTAAAATCACTGTTGACATGTATCATGTCTAATTTAGAACGTGATTTTAAATGCTTAGATACAAAAACATGGTCTAGCGTCTGCGCATTTCCTTGGTAATTATAAGAATAACGTGATGTTGAGGGTACGCTGTTCACGAGATTCACCATTTGATATTGTTCGAATGTTTTAAGCGCTTGCGACCATTGGAAATCGTTATAGTCTCCTACAGAGATGATGTTGGCTTTCGGATTTTGAGATTGGACGTGTTGTACAAATTCTCCTACAGCTTTAGCCATTTGCACACGTTGTATTTCGCTACGGCGCTCAGCAGGTTGTTTTTTACCAAATAATGGATCATCTCCATTTTTAGAATTCCAATGATTTACAATTGCAATAATTTGTTTACCTTTAAATGTAAATTCAGCTGCAAGTGGTTTTCTAGAATTATTAAATGCTAGATTCGATGGTGCTATGCGACCAGGATTATGTGATAAATGTCCGTCTTTATAGCTCACGCTTGTTTTGGCATCTCCAGGCTTAATATTCTTGTTGAAAGAGACGCGATCAGGACGATATAGAAAACCAACACGAATGTTTGCATTAGGTTGACCCCCGTCTTGGTTCATTTCTGGATCTATACTTTTATAAGCATATGTTGGACCACCATCTGCTTTAATGGCATCAATTAAGCGTTGGTAGGATTCATTTGCTTCAGGACCTCCAACACCAGGACCGTCATTATCTTGTACTTCGGTTACCCCAACAATATCAGGATTTTTCATATGACTGACAATACCATGCGCTAACTTTTGTGCTTTATCATCCGTCGTTGAGTTGGGATTGTTAGAAAAGTTTTCAAGATTATAAGATGCCATTGTCAATTTATCTTTTGAAGGCGTTAATGATGTGCCTTGTGGCTGTGCGGGACCTTTGACATGCGCTTTTTTCATAGTATCATAATCAATATTAATCTTGTAATTTTGATAGCCATAGTTGACATATCCAATGAGTGGTCCTTTGAATTGATCACCTGTTGACACATCAAAGTTACGTGTTTGTTGTAAAGGGCCATGTACTTTAAAAGGAATGCGTTGCCCTTTGGCACTACGTTCTTTTAATAAGATGCCGTCATGGATGGTTTCTTTACGTACATTATCCTTTACAGTGAAAATATCTCCATGCTCTTGCGGTCCGACGCTACGAACATTATCTACTTGAACGCGCATACCTTCTAGTGATTCCCAATAGTCTAATGCATATTTTTTCGGATTAAAGCGTCCATCTGTAGAGGCTATTTTAGATGGTACTCGTTTAATTTTTATAGGTTTCGGTAAAGGTTGATTGTTACGAATCACTTTGATTTTACCTTGTTTACTATATCTTGCATCGATTTCAGTTAAAGGTTGGTCCGTTTTTTGTTTTTCTTTATACCCTTCAATGGGGTATTCAGATATAAGGCCCGAAACTTCAACAGCATCTCCAACTTTGACACGAGGTTTTTCTTTACCCGCAAAAACTATAATACCTTCAGACGTGTTTGGGTTATTGTCCGCTAAATGGTCAGGCGTTTGTAAATGAAAGTAATGCTGTCCGTTAAGCGTATATTGAAATGTGACAATTCCTTCAACGCCATCTACATGCTGATTTGCATATTTTGATACATATGTATCGCCTTGGATATCGTGAATTTGAAGTTTCGTTGATGTGTGCGCATCAATAGGTGTTAAAGCGATTGTAGAACTTATTAAACCAATAGAAAGACAGGAAACAAATAATTTCTTCACCAAATAACACTCCTAACAATTTATTAATTTATTTAAGTATATCAGTATCAATATTTATTTAGATTAAAAACATGTAAAAAAAGGGTAAAATCATTTTAAAATTAGGGTTTTAAGCACAGGGGTCTTGAGCGTCGCTTATCATAAATACAATGGTTTATTCACATAATAAGACGACAAAACGGGTATTGATGTAGAAATCAAATACTCTTGGCGCATAATAGCGTGTGCGATAGATATAATGTATCACGTCATTGATTGCCGTTAGCACGCTTTAATGAGTACTGTACGCAAGCCACATTAGGCTTTCAAGCATGCATATTAAAATGATGTATGTTGTGTTTTGATATGAGAAATCATTGAATCGTATAGTTGATCGAGTATCTCAACTGTCCGACAATATTCTTCTTCTGAAATATTTAACGCTTCAAGGTGTTGTTGTTGTAGCGTCGCGATTTTAGAGGTCATGTGTTCATAAACGTCCTGTCCTTTAGGTGAGAGTTGAAGTAATTTTTCTCTACGATCTTCCCCAGTTCGTGCAACAATCCATTCACGTGCTTCAAGTGCTTTTAAAATTTTACGTGTGGTTGGTTTTTCAATGGACCGACGTTTTGAGATTTGTACAAGTGTTGTATCAACGTTGACTGCGATATCTTTAAGAATCAACCATTGCGCAGGATGTAAGTCATAGTCGGTCATTATAGGTTGAACCATTTTTATATAAGGACGGTAAAGTTTAGTGAAACTGTCAAAAAGTAATGAAGGTTTCATAGATAACTTCCTTTCAGTATTAACGTTAATCGTATTATATCATGCATATTGGAAAGCGCTTTTGATACTAATTAAGATTTAAGGTAATGGTAAATGATACGTAAGAGCTATTATGGTAAAACTTTGATAAAATAGAAAGTAAGACGTAATTGAGGAGGAGCACATATGGTCGATATCGAACTGGATCATATTATTCATTATGTAAAAGGGCTCAATCATTTTGAATTTCCGGGAGAATTTCTAAAAATTCACAAAGGCGGGCAACATGAAAAGTTAGGGACATTTAACCGTTTAGTCCAAATCGACCTATCGTACATAGAACTGATAGATGTTTTTGATAAAGGTAAAATAAAGCACCAATCTAAAACACAAGAGGGTAAATTGTCTTTTGCAACTGCTGTTATGAAGAATGGTTACAAACAAGGGTTTAAAAAAATTTGTTTTCGTACAAAAGATATTCACCTATTAAAAACACAGTTTCAAGAACGTGGGTTGCAAACGGTTGGTCCTGTAAAAATGACGCGATATAATAAAAAAGGCCATCTTATAGAATGGCAATTACTCTATGTTAACGACCATGCGTATGATATGATGATGCCCTTTTTCATTCAATGGAACCAAGATGATGAAAGTCGCTACGAAGACTTAAAAGATGTATTTCAATCTCATTTGAACATTGATATGGTAGAGTTTAAAACGCACCAACGTCAAACAATGGTTTATAATTGGAAACGGTGGTTTGATATGGAAACCATTGAAGAAACTGATAAACATACGGTTTTATACAGTCCAGCTAAAAAAGTAAAATTTAAAATTACTGAAGGCCGGCAAGATGTGATAGATACGGTATATATCACAGATACAACGATAGAGGCACCTGTTTTAATACGCACGCATGGCGCAAATTATCAATTTATTCCAAATTAAGCGTAGATGACAAGATAAATCGTTCGAATTAACCAACCTATATGAATCAATGCTAAAATGAGTGCGATGCATGCTATATATAATTGCCACTTCGATTCATGCAATAAAATAAAGAAAATAGCTAATACAGTCGTTAAAGCTACTAGCATAATACGCAAACTCAAGAAATCTATTTTAATCATATAAATCATTGAAATCATGAATACAATAAGTTGAATGAGTGTTAAAATAATTAAAACAATATTTCTCATGTGAAGGCCTCCATTTTCAATTTAAGTATAGCATATCCTTTTATGAATATAAGAAATGGATATACCGCTTAGGTTAAAATAAATATGGGCAAAGCAGATTTAAAGGAGTCAGTAGATATGAAATTAATCAATATCACGGATCAAGAACATGATGCATTTGTGAAAAATCATCCAAATGGTGATTTGCTTCAACTCACAAAGTGGGGTGAAACAAAAAAATTAACAGGATGGTATGCAAAACGTATCGCAGTAGGTGAAAATGGAGATATCAAAGGCGTCGCTCAACTTCTTTTCAAAAAAATACCACGTACACCTTTCACACTATGTTACGCTTCTCGCGGTTTTGTCGTGGATTATTCAGAAACATTAGCTGTGAAAACATTGTTAGCTGAAGCCATCAAACTCGCTAAAGCTGAAAAGGCATATACAATTAAAATTGATCCAGATGTAGAGGTGGACGAGGGACATTCAGTTGTAAACAGTCTTAAGTCTTTAGGGTTTAAGCATAAAGGTTTTAAAGATGGTCTTTCTAAAGATTATATACAGCCACGTATGACTATGATTACACCATTAGATCAAACGGACGATGCTTTAATTAAAAGCTTCGACAACCGTAATCGTTCTAAAGTGCGCTTAGCTTTAAAACGTGGAACAAAAGTAGAACGTAAGGGCCGTGAAGATTTAAAGATTTTTGCGGATTTGATGAAAGAAACGGGTGCACGTGATGGCTTTTTAACGCGAGATGTCTCTTACTTTGAAACAATTTACGATGCGTTACATGAAGATGGTGATGCAGAATTGTTTTTAGTAAAACTTGAACCGAAACCTGTTTTAGAAGAACTACGTGCAGAACGTCAAGAACAAGATAAAGAAGAAGCAAGATTGAAAGCCAAAAAACAAGATAAAAAAACATTGAATAAAATCAATGATTTGAAAAATAAACAACAAAAAACGGATAGTTTAATTCAGGATTTAGAAAATCTGGAGCGAACACATCCTGAAGGGCGATATTTATCTGGTGCCCTTTTAATGTTCTGTGGTCATAAATCTTATTACTTATATGGCGCGTCATCTAATGATCATCGTGATTTCTTACCAAATCATCATATGCAATTTAAGATGATGCAATATGCGCGTGAAAAAGGTGCTAAAACATATGATTTTGGCGGAACAGATAATAATCCAGATAAAGATTCAAGTCATTATGGCTTATGGACGTTTAAAAAAGCTTGGGGTACTTATTTAAGCGAAAAAATAGGTGAATTCGATTTTGTGTTAAACCCGATTGTATATAAAGCAGTAGAACAGTTTAAACCGCAATTAACACAATTAAAAATCAAAATCATACGTAAGTTGAAAAATTCATAAGTAGATAGATAAAGCGATGAAGTGACCTCAAATGAAACATACTTCATCGTTTTTTATATATAGTGTTGTGATTCAGTGCACATAAATCATCACGTTTTGAGTATATAGATAGGTAAATAAAGCATTTAGAGGAATAAAGGGGCGATGTAAGTGATTAAAAAGTTGATAGATTTTTCACTATCAAATCAATTTGCAATTATGTTAATGGTATTGCTCGTTATTTTGGGCGGGGGGTATTCTAGTTTCAAAATGAAATTAGAATTGTTGCCAGATACTGAACCACCTATGATGACAATTACAACCACAATGCCAGGTGCTACACCTGAGACGGTGATGAAAGAAGTCAGTAATCCTATAGATGAAGAAATTAGGGGAATGGCGGATGTAACAAGTGTAAAAACAGAATCTTTATCTAACGCATCGTTGATCACTGTCAAATTTGATGATCAAACTGATTTAGATAAAGCTGAGCAAGAATTACAAAAAACGCTTCAAAAAATGTCTTTCCCTGATGGTGTGAAAGACCCTGAGATTAAGCGGAATTCAATGTATGCATTTCCTGTTGTCGCGTATTCATTTATAAATCAACATAATGATGTAAAAGCAACGACAAAGGCTGTAGAGGATGAGTTGATTCCTAAATTACAAGAAATTAAAGGTGTGCAACGAGCGACGGTAAATGGTCAGACATCACGTCAAGCTACAATAACGTTTAATGATCAAAAACTCCAAGAAGTCGGATTAAACCAGCAACAAGTTTCCGACTATATTAAAAATGCTTCGAAAGAAACGCCTTTAGGATTATTTCAATTTGGCAATACTGAAAAATCAGTAGTCATAGATGGTCAATTTACATCAATGGATGCGCTTGAAAATCTAGAAATACCATTGGCAATTGCATCGCAACCGCCTTCATCTATGGGGCAATCTGATAATAAAAATCAAGGGCAAAGCGAGAATGGGACAAATTCCCCTCCTATGGTTGCATCCCAAGGCGGGAACAATTCATCACCACAGGAAACGGTACCATTAAAATTACTTGCAACTATAAAACTTCAAGATGAACGCAAATCTATATCAAAAACAAATGGAAAAGATGCTGTGGACGTCCAAATTGTTAAAGCTCAAGATGCCAATACAGTAGCTGTAGCGAATGAAGTGGATCAAACGATTAAAGACTTTGTTAAAACACAGGACAACCTTAAAACAGTCAAGATCATGGATACTGCAAAGCCAATTAAAGATGCGCTATCGACGATGATTGAAAAAGCATTGTTAGGTGCCATCGTTGCAATTATAGTGATATTGCTATTTTTAAGAAATATCAAGATGACTGCCATCTCTGTCGTATCGATTCCATTGTCTATTCTGATTGCAATGGTTGCATTAAAGCTTACGGATGTTTCATTAAATATCTTAACATTAGGTGCTTTAACTGTGGCAGTCGGCCGAGTGATTGATGATGCAATTGTTGTCATTGAGAATATCTATAGACGATTAGCGAAAAAGGATGAAAAGCTCACAGGTGACCCATTAATCATTCAAGCGACGAAAGAAGTATTTATCCCGATTATGTCATCAACGATAGTGACCATCGTGGTCTTTTTACCTCTCGCCTTTGTAACAGGTTCAGTAGGTGAAATGTTTAGACCATTTGCGTATGCGGTAACATTCAGTTTACTCGCGTCATTACTTGTATCTATCACAATCGTACCTGTGCTAGGATCAGTATTTTTTAAAAATGGTTTAAGAAAGCAACCGAAACATCATCTTGGAAAGTTAGGACAGGGATATCGTCGTGTTTTATCATGGAGCCTGAATCATAAGTGGATTGTTATTATTTTAAGTACTCTGCTATTAATCGGTAGTGTGGTGCTCGGTAGTATGAAAATCGGTACGAGCTTTATTTCTACTGGTGAAGATAAATTTATGGCATTAACCTATAAGCCAAAACCAGGTGAAACCAAAGACGATGTATTAAAAAATGCTGAACAAGTTCAAAAGTATTTGAATCATAAACCACATGTGAGAAATGTACAGTACTCAGTGGGTGGCCCTTCTCCGGCTGACCCTACAGGAAGTACGAACAGTACCGCATTAATGGTCGAATATGATAGTGATACACCGAATTTCAAAACAGAACCAGAGCGAGTATTAAAACATATTGCCTCATATCATCATGCAGGAGATTGGCAAAATCTTGATATGAGTACAGGAACAGGCTCCAATCAGCTCGAAGTTCAGGTTACAGGCCCATCTACAGAAGCGATAAAAGGTACTGTAAAAAAGGTTGAGAAACGCATGGCTCAAGTGAAAGGTTTAACAAATGTGAAATCAGATTTAACCGAAACTTATGCGCAATATGAAGTGAAGATAGATCAACAACGTGCAAGCGAAAATGGTATCACAGCAGGACAGCTTGCACTATTACTGAATCAAAATATACCAGATATGACCATTTCAAAAATTAAAGCTGACCGTCAAACATATGATGTGGTTGTTAAGCAAAACAAAGAGACGCAATGGACGCAGAAAAAACTCGAAAATACACCGATACCGTCACCTCAGAATCCAAATCTTAAATTGAGTGACATTGCGCAATTACACCAAACGACGACGCCAAATGCACTTGTGAAAGAAAAAGGGGATTACACGAGTACGATTACTGCGAATTTTTCTGGTAAAGATGTCGGAACGATAACACAAGAAGTCTCTCAAAAACTTTCAAAAATGGACACACCGCACAATGTTAAAACTCAAGTTGGTGGCACCAATGATGATATCACTGAAGCATTTTCTCAATTGTTACTTGCGATGGGTGCAGCAATCATTATTGTTTATTTAGTATTAGTGCTAACGTTTAAAGGTGGACTTGCGCCGTTTACAATTTTATTTTCATTACCATATACCGTTATTGGTGTGGTGATTGCGTTAATAGCGACAGGAGAAACCCTTTCGGTGCCTAGTATGATTGGTTTACTGATGTTAATCGGGATCGTTGTCACGAATGCAATTGTATTGATTGATCGTGTCATCAATAATGAAAAGTCAGGCATGCCAATGCAAGCAGCATTAATAGAAGCGGGTGGAACGCGTATTAGACCTATATTAATGACTGCAATTGCAACGATTGGCGCATTAGTGCCGTTACTTTTTGGACAAAATAGCTCAGTATTAATTTCTAAAGGGTTAGCTGCCACAGTCATTGGAGGACTATTATCTTCAACATTATTAACGTTAATCGTAGTCCCAGTGATATACGAAATCTTGTTTACTTTAAAAAATAAATTTACGCGTAAAAAGGCAAATTGACGAATTCTTATGATTTTGGTAGGCTATTAGAAATACGTTGACTACTATATTGTAGTATTGCCATATAGTCTATCACTTGTTTCAGCCTAAATTATGCGTTAACCATAAAAGGGAAGCGTGCATCCTTAAGAGGTCATGTTCTTCCCTTTTATGTATCATTACGCCATTTAACATGATATTCAAAGGGGGACATCTTATGAAAGAAACATCAATTTTAAAGCATATTCCAGAAAGTTACTTTGGAAAAACGATGGGGAAAGCGGTGGAACATGGACCTTTGCCTTTGATCAATTTGGCAGTAGGTATTCCGGACGCCAATACGCCTGAACGTATTTTAGATGCACTCACAGATGCCATCCGGGTACCAGAGAATCAAAAATATTTGGCATTTCAAGGTAAAAGTACATTTAAACAAGCTATCGTCCGTTTTTATCAACGTCATTTTAATGTGTCGTTAGATCCTGAAACGGAAGTGTGTTTATTTTATGGTACAAAAAATGGTTTGGTGGCGCTACCTACTTGTGTTATTGAGCCAGGGGACGAGGTATTATTACCAGATCCAGGTTATACAGATTATGAAGCGGGTGTCTTACTTGCTCATGGTCAGCCACATGCGATGAAATTGTATCCAGAACATGGGTATCTTCCGCAATGGGATAAGTTAGACACCTCTCAAGCTAAGTTAGTGTATTTAACTTATCCGAATAACCCTACTGGCTCTGTTGCGACACCCGAATTCTTTCAAGAGACAATAAATCATTTTGAAGGTACAGAGACGATGATTGTCCATGATTTTGCTTATCAGGCTTTTGGTTTTGATGCAGCCAATCCTAGTATTCTTGCAGCAAAAGGTGCGAAAACACGTGCGATTGAAGTGTTTTCATTTTCAAAGGGCTATAACATGTCGGGGTATCGTGTAGGTTTTGCAGTAGGAAATGAAGATATGATACGTCAATTGAAAAAATATCATACACATACACAAGCGGGTATGTATGGGGCGTTACAAGATGCATGCACCGTTGCGTTAAATGAATGTGACGATGTGTTGCGTCTTCAAGCACAAACGTTTAAAAAGCGAAGAGATATTATAGAGAAAGCACTAACGGTCGCGAAAATTCCTTTTGAGCCAATTAAAGGTGGCATATTCTTGTGGTTGCCATGCCCTCCAGGGTTTACGAGTGATCAATTTGTAGCATATTTATTAAAAAAGTGTTCTATTTTAGTAGCGCCGGGTCATCCGTTTGGCATACAAGGGGAAGGTTATGTGCGTGTGTCCTTTGCAATTGATGAAGTACAGTTAAAAGAAGCACTGCGTCGACTGACATCTATTGCTGAATGCTACCATTCTTGAACATGATAAATGAGTATAAAGTGGAGAAGATATAGAAAAAACCTTAAAAGTTGATACCTCAATCACAACTTTTAAGGTGAATATTAAAGGGACGTTAAATATGAAGCGTCATTTATAAAAGTACAATTGCTAAAATGACATAAATAACAACTATGAGTACGGTCATCATATTTAATATGTCTACGCCTTTTTTATCATTTTTTCCGTGTTTGAATGCAGTTGTCTCTACGTTAGCAACTAATAAGAGTAACACGACAAACACCCACCATGTCATCCATGTGTAATAAATTAATGAAGTTGCAATGACAATTATTAAAATGAGTCCCATTAAGAGACGTAAAATTGTTGCTAACTTTACTTGCATTTTAAATATGCTAATGTAACTGATAACTAAATATAATATCGGCAATAAAAGGAAGTATATGAGCATTGGTTTGTCCTTTCTAAATCTATTGATGAGACGATTGATGTGATTGTGGGAAACAGTCCTGTTCCATTTTCAACCGTACTTCAGAAATTTTATGTTCAATAGATTCCATTTGCTTGATTAAAGGGTCAATATGTTGTCCCATAGATTCACGTTTTTCTAAATCACCTTGTAATCGAACATAATCTAATTTGAGTTCTTGTAGTTGGGCTTCTAAATTCATAAAACTAGCCTCCTTTTGTCTTCAACATTATAACATGCATCAATAAGGATAATGAAATGAATATGATAAATGATGTATTGATTCATTTAAATTATATCAATAATTAACGAAAGAGGGGGATGGTGTGACAGAGCGTTTTATAATGATTTTATTACTCATAGCACTAGGATATATTTTGAAACGTATTGGATATGTTAAGGGGTCGGAAGCAAAAGTGATGACGACAATTGTTCTGAACGTTACATTACCCGCAGTCGTTATTGTAAATTTAAATGGTGCCACGTTAACACCTTCACTATCCTTGTTGCCCATTTTGATGATATTGTACGGCATTATAACTAAATTGATAGTCATCATATTGTTTATTAAATATAACAATGAAGTAAGAGGTACTGTGGCGATGCTGATGGCTTCTTTAAATATTGGGATATTTGCATATCCACTTGTAGAACAAATGTGGCCGAAATATGGTTTACTGTATTTTGGTATGGCTGATATCGGTGGTGCCATTCTCATGTTTGGTGTTACATATATCATCGCAGGATATTTCAAAAATGCGGAAAGTACATTAAACATTAAGACAATCGTTTTAAAATGTTTAAGTTCTATCCCATTAATGACTTATATCGTGATGATTTCTCTTTGTTTGTTAACAATTAAAATTCCACCCATTATCATCGATTTCTTTGACTTGCTTGGAAAAGCCAATTTACCATTATCGATGATGTTATTAGGTGTATTATTAGATTTTAAAATTGAACGTCGTTATCTACCATTGACGTTTAAATATGTAGGTATACATTATGGTTTAGGGCTCTTGTTTGGGAGTCTCGTCTATTTCTTTTTACCAGTTTCTGATGACATGATTAAAACAACATTGATATTGATTTGGTTATTACCTGTTGGGGTAGCCACACTATCTTATGCTGTACAGTTTCAGTATCGCACATTGCCGATGATTGCCATGGCGAGTAACATGACTGTAGTGATTAGTATAGGGATTCTATATATGTATCAACATTTCTTTATTGCAGTACCTTAAGTGGTTTATCCTAATATAAAATAAACGCCTTCAACGTATTCTTTTACGCTGAAGGCGTTTTCCATCATCTTTAAATTAAGACGCATGGGGTTATGCCTTAATAAAGACCAAAGTTTACTTTACAAGCTTAAACTTACGATATTCAGATGTCATTTCAAACCCAAATTCATGAAAACGTTCAACTAATCGATGATTTTTACTACGTATTTTGAAATATACGTTATCGATGCCTTCTTGAGACAGTGCGATGTGAATCGCGTGTTGAATGAGATCAAAAGCGATCCCTTTAAGACGATAGTGGGTATGTGATGAAAAATAACGAATTTCTGCATGACCTTGGTCTTTGTTAAGAATTAAATATAGATACCCTTTAAGTAATCCTTCAGCCATATATAACATAAGGCGGTGGTTGTCATCTAAAGTTTCCGTAATTTCTTCAGCACGCATTGCATTGTGAGAAAATGTGTCTTCATGTAGTTTTTTGAAATATTTGAAGTAAGCTGATTTATAATCGATGATATGATGAATGTTTTCAGTTTCTCCCAAGTCTGTCTGTGTAGAAAGATGGTAATCTGTAAATGTATAGGATGCACCAATCGTTTTCATATAGGCTTTAATGTGTTCATTTTCAGCAGCGTAGGAAAAATAATAGGTCGCGTGTGGCGCGTTATGTTGTGTCGCTTCTCTAAATAGTTTTTCAAAGGCGTCTCCAGTAGGGATATAGTCTTTTTTGGTAATAGGTCCAATGACTTTAAAACGATTTTCAAGATATGGTATATACATGAGCGCCATTTGTATGTCGTCATTTTCTTCAAGTATAAAAATACCCGTCGTATTCAATGCCTCGTTGAGATACATATCATATGCTGTATGATAATGAACAGGAATTTTATTTGTATAAGACTGTGAAGTTGATATATTTTCCTTAATAAAGTTTGAAATACGATCAACGGAAGTGACTTGACTGACCTTCATAGTGCCCCTCCTTAATAGTTTCTTTAAGCTAATTATAAGTTGTTTTATGATGAAATGGAAGTATCCACATTAGAGGCATGGTACAATAACAATATTATAAAGTTTAAACAGGAGTAAAATGATGAAATCTTTAGTATTAGCAGAAAAACCTTCAGTCGGTAGAGATATCGCAAAGGCGTTAAATGTTTCTAATGAAAAAAATGGATATATCGAAAATCAACATTATATTATTACATGGGCATTAGGGCATTTAGTCACAAATGCGACACCAGAACAATATGATAAAACTTATCAACAATGGCGTTTAGAAGCCTTACCGATTATTCCAAAACATATGAAAACGGTCGTAATTGGAAAAACACGTAAGCAGTTTAATACCGTTCAGCATTTATTAAAAAGAGATGACGTGAAGGAAATTATTATTGCTACCGATGCAGGTAGAGAAGGTGAATTGGTAGCGCGCTTGATTCTAGATAAAGTTCGTGTTAAAAAACCGTTAAAACGATTATGGATAAGTTCTGTAACGACAAAAGCGATTCAACAAGGCTTTCGCAATTTAAAAGATGCAAAACACTATTATCCTTTATATCAAGCGGCGTTAGCGCGTAGTGAAGCGGATTGGATTGTTGGTATTAATGCGACGCGAGCTTTGACAACACGCTATGATGCTCAGCTATCTCTTGGTCGAGTTCAAACACCGACAATAAAATTAATTCAACAACGTCAAGAAGAAATTAAAAATTTCAAACCTGAAACTTACTATACAATGGAAGTTAAAGTGAATGATGTGCCATTTAAACTTGTTCAAACACAGCGTGAGTATGATCTGCAAAAATTAGAGCAATTTGGCGAGAAACTCAAACATCAAAGCATGGTGATAAAAACAATTAAAGATAAAGAGAAAAAATCATATCCAGGTCGCTTATTTAATTTGACGGATCTTCAACAAGCAGCCTATCAACGTTACAAAATAAGTGCGAAACAGACACTGAATGCCTTACAAAGTCTGTATGAGCGCCATAAAGTATTGACGTATCCACGTACTGATTCGAATTATTTAACGACAGATATGGTTGGGACACTTAAAGAACGTCTTCAAGCGGTTATGGGTACGGAATATAAAACCTATGCGCAAACACTGATGAAAAAGCAGTTTACGTCTAGACTCTCATGTATTAACAATCAAAAAGTATCAGACCACCACGCCATTATACCGACAGAAGTCCGTCCATACATGGATGATTTAGGTGCAAACGAAAAAAGAATATATTTACTTGTGGTACAACGATTTCTTGAAGTTTTATCAGATCCTTATATTTATAGTGAACGTCAAATACTAGGGGAAATGGAACACGCTTCGTTTTTATATAAAAGCATTGAAACGAAACAACTCGGTTTTAAAGCATTACACCATGATGCACCTACGACGCAAGTAAAGATACCGTTTCATCAAGGAGAACATGTGAAAGTGTCAAATGTGAATGTGCAGTCACATCAAACGACACCACCCGCATACTTTAATGAAGGAACGCTCCTTAAAGCAATGGAACGTCCTGACCAATTTTTTAATTTAAATGACAAGCGTTCTGCTGAAACATTAAAAGCAACTGGTGGCATAGGTACCGTTGCGACAAGAGCAGACATCATCGAAAAATTATTTAAGATGAATGCGATTGAGAGCCAAGATGGAAAGTTAAAAGTGACATCAAAAGGTGCCCAAATTTTATCATTAGCACCACAAGAATTAACATCGCCGCTACTTACCGCAGAATGGGAAGATAAATTATTGAAGATAGAAAAGGGCACATATCAACGTCAACAATTTATCGATGAAATGAAACAATTTACAATCCGTGTCATT
The DNA here is from genome assembly GCF_002901865.1 of Staphylococcus agnetis. GTDB lineage: Bacteria > Bacillota > Bacilli > Staphylococcales > Staphylococcaceae > Staphylococcus > Staphylococcus agnetis. Next base: position 21,179 of record NZ_PPQF01000025.1, on the reverse strand, counting down.
CAAACGATAAAAGAAAGTGATCAAAAATATAAGCATGATAACTTAACATCAGCGGAATGTCCAACATGCGGTAAGTTTATGTTAAAAGTAAAAACAAAAAATGGCTCAATGCTTGTGTGTCAAGACCCATCATGTAAAACAAAGAAAGACGTCAAAACCCAAACGAAAGCACGTTGTCCAAAATGTAAAAAAAGGCTGACTAAATTTGGTACAGGAGGACAAGCAACATACCGTTGTGTATGTGGCCATACAGAGACACAAGCGCAAATGAATCAACGTTTAAAGTCTAAAGGAAAAGATAAAGTATCGCATCGAGATATGAAAAAATATATGAAAGATGATGAATTAGATAACAATCCGTTTAAAGACGCTTTAAAAGGATTGAAATTGTAGCTAAAAATCGAACTTAAAGCATTTTTCTAATTATAAAGTTCGGAATTTGTATTGAAATCGCTAAGGAAACATATTAAAATATGTAAGTATTTTGATTAAAGGAGCTAATTAAAGTGAAGCGATACTTCCGTTTTGATGAACATCAAACTAATTTCAAACGAGAGATTTTAGGTGGATTAACAACATTTTTATCAATGGCTTATATTTTAGCAGTCAATCCTCAAGTGTTAAGCTTGGCTGGAGTTGATGGTGTACCAGCTGACCAAAAAATGGATCAAGGTGCGATTTTTGTTGCTACGGCCCTTGCTGCATTTGTAGGGTGTTTATTCATGGGTATCATCGCTAGGTATCCGATAGCCCTCGCCCCTGGTATGGGATTAAATGCCTTTTTTGCATTTACAGTTGTATTAACAATGGGCATCCCTTGGCAAACAGGTTTGACAGGTGTGTTATTTTCAGGGTTTATATTTGCAATTTTAACCGCAACGGGTCTACGTGAAACCATTATTAATGCCATTCCATTTGAAATGAAAATGGCTGTATCTTCAGGTATAGGTTTATTTATTACTTTTGTAGGCTTACAAAGTTCAGGTATTATTACGAACCAAGATGCAACGTTAGTAACATTAGGTAAATTGACGGAACCACATGTCTTACTCGCTGTATTTGGTATCGTGATTACAATTGTGCTCTATGCTAAAAAAGTTCCTGGTGCAATTTTTATTGGTATGGTGATAACAGCAATAGCGGGGCTTATCACGCAACAAATCGCTCCACCATCTGGTGTCATTGGTAAAGTACCAAGCATCGCACCAACATTTGGTGCAGCATTTGAAGCTTTTCAAGACCCAGCACAACTCTTTACAGTACAGTTTTTAATTGTTATTTTAACGTTCTTATTTATTGATTTCTTTGATACAGCAGGGACTATCGTTGCTGTAGCTTCTCAAGCTGGATTTATGAAAAACAATCGTTTGCCACGCGCAGGTCGTGCACTGTTTTCAGATTCGTTAGCAACAATGGTGGGTGCGGTATTTGGTACGACAACAACAACATCGTACATTGAATCAACGTCAGGTGTAGCGGTAGGTGCACGTACGGGATTTGCAAGTATCGTTACGGGAATATGTTTCTTATTAGCACTATTCTTTAGTCCATTAATGGCAGTTGTGACACCGGCTGTTACAACACCAGCACTTGTCGTTGTCGGTGTGCTTATGGCATCAAACCTTGCCTCTATCAGTTGGAAAAACTTTGAAGTAGCAGTACCAGCATTTGTAACCATCATTATGATGCCTTTATCATATTCTATTGCTACAGGTATCGCATGTGGCTTTATCTTTTATCCAATAACGATGGTCTTGACAAAGCGCCATAGAGAAGTACATCCAATTATGTATGCTTTACTTGTTATATTTATTTTATATTTCGTATTTGTACATGGTTAAAATATTGAAACTGTCATTGAACAATAATATTCAGTGACAGTTTTTTTATACACGTAGGGGAGGCTGTTTTTTAAAATTATGAAGAAACATACATTAAGATAGATGATTGAACTGATTAACCACATTTTAATCAAAATGTATCTTCAACCAATTGTACATACATAAAGTATTTGAAACGCATTTCAATGATATAAAAAGATTAAAGAAATTCATAAAAAAGTGTTGATGTAGCCTCTTATTTAGAGTAAAATAATGGGGTATGTGAATTAGACAAAAGATTTTACATAAAATGGTTGAAGTACTCAAACATTTCGTGTAAAATGTCTAATGTTGGACTTTTTAATGCGATGAAGCGAAAGGTTACTGACACACCCGGCCGCTTTGCCATGGCGTTGTGTGAGATAGTTTTCGTGGAGAAGTCTTATCACTAATGAAGACGAATAAGGAGGGTAAATTATGGCAAAACAAAAAATCAGAATCAGATTAAAAGCTTATGATCACCGTGTAATTGATCAATCAGCTGAAAAAATTGTTGAAACTGCGAAACGTTCTGGTGCAGACGTATCAGGACCAATCCCATTACCAACAGAAAAATCAGTGTACACAATCATCCGTGCGGTGCATAAGTACAAAGATTCTCGTGAACAATTCGAACAACGTACACACAAACGTTTAATCGACATTGTGAACCCTACACCAAAAACAGTTGATGCTTTAATGGGCTTAAACTTACCATCAGGTGTAGACATCGAAATTAAATTATAATAGAAAATTTTAGGAGGTGGACTTTCGATGACCAAAGGAATCTTAGGAAGAAAAATTGGAATGACTCAAGTATTTGGTGAAAACGGAGACTTAATTCCTGTAACAGTTGTAGAAGCAAAAGGAAACGTAGTATTACAAAAGAAAACTGAAGAAATCGATGGTTACAACGCAGTACAAATCGGTTTCGATGACAAACTTGCTTATAAAAAAGATAGCAAATCAAACAAATACGCAAACAAACCAGCTGAAGGTCATGCTAAAAAAGCTGGCGTTGCACCTAAGCGCTTCATTCGTGAATTCAGTAACATTAATGTTGATGAATACGAAGTAGGTCAAGAAGTCTCAGTTGATACATTTGTAGCAGGCGACATCATTGACGTAACAGGAACTTCAAAAGGTAAAGGTTTCCAAGGTGCGATCAAGCGTCACAACCAATCACGTGGACCTATGTCACACGGTTCTCATTTCCACAGAGCACCAGGTTCAATCGGTATGGCGTCAGATGCGTCACGCGTATTTAAAGGACAAAAATTACCAGGCCGTATGGGCGGTAATACTGTCACTGTTCAAAACTTAGAAGTTGTTGCAGTTGATACGGAAAACAACGTAATTTTAGTTAAAGGTAACGTACCTGGCCCTAAAAAAGGTTTTGTTCAAATCCAAACAGCTGTTAAAGCTAACCAATAATAAGTAGCGAAAGGAGGAAATGCATAATGGCAAATTATGATGTATTAAAAGTTGACGGATCTAAAGCTGGTTCAGTTGAACTTAGCGATGCAGTATTCGCAATCGAACCTAACAACGAAGTATTATTCGAAGCGATTAACTTACAACGCGCTTCATTACGCCAAGGAACACACGCTGTTAAAAATCGTTCAGCAGTTCGTGGCGGTGGACGTAAACCATGGAGACAAAAAGGTACTGGACGTGCGCGTCAAGGTACAATCCGTGCACCACAATGGCGTGGTGGTGGCGTAGTATTCGGTCCAACACCAAGAAGCTACGGCTACAAAATGCCTAAGAAAATGCGTCGTTTAGCATTACGCTCTGCATTATCTTACAAAGTTCAAGAAAATGGACTTAAAATTGTTGATAACTTCAACTTAGACGCTCCAAAGACAAAAGATTTCAAAACAACATTAACAAACTTAGAATTACCTAAGAAAGTTTTAGTTGTAACTCTTGGAGAAGATGTAAACGTTGAATTATCTGCACGTAACATCCCTGGTGTTCAAATCACTACACCTGAAGGATTAAACGTATTAGATTTAACACATGCTGACAGTGTTTTAATCACTGAAGAAGCAGCTAAAAAAGTTGAGGAGGTGCTCGGATAATGGAAGCTAGAGACATTCTAAAGCGCCCCGTAATCACTGAAAAATCATCTGAAGCAATGGCTGAGGACAAATACACTTTCGATGTAGATGTACGTGCCAACAAAACGCAAGTTAAAATTGCTGTTGAAGAAATCTTCGATGTAAAAGTAGCGAATGTTAACATCATTAACTACAAACCTAAAAAGAAACGTATGGGCCGTTACCAAGGCTATACAAACAAACGCCGTAAAGCTATCGTAACTTTAAAAGAAGGTCAAATCGACTTATTCAACTAAAAAATATACCAATAAGGAGGTAAGCGACAATGGCATTAAAACATTATAAGCCAATTACAAATGGTCGTCGTAATATGACTACTTTAGATTTCGCTGAAATCACTGAAACGAAACCAGAAAAGTCATTATTACAACCGCTACCGAAAAAAGCGGGTCGTAACAACCAAGGTAAATTGACTGTACGTCATCATGGTGGCGGACACAAACGTCAATACCGTGTGATTGATTTTAAACGTAATAAAGATGGAATCCCAGGTAAAGTTGATTCTATTCAATATGATCCAAACAGATCAGCAAACATTGCATTAATCGTATACGCAGATGGTGAAAAACGTTACATCATCGCACCTAAAGGTTTACAAGTAGGTCAAATGATTGAAAGTGGTTCTGAAGCTGACATTAAAGTGGGTAACGCACTTCAATTAAAAGACATTCCTGTAGGTACAGTTATTCATAATATCGAATTAAAACCAGGTCGTGGCGGTCAAATCGCACGTTCAGCTGGTGCAAGCGCTCAAGTATTAGGTAAAGAAGGTAAATATGTACTTGTAAGACTTCGTTCTGGTGAAGTACGTATGATTCTTTCAACTTGTCGCGCAACAATCGGTCAAGTTGGTAACTTACAACACGAACTTGTTAACGTAGGTAAAGCTGGTAAATCTAGATGGTTAGGTAAAAGACCTACAGTTCGTGGTTCTGTAATGAACCCTAACGATCACCCACACGGTGGTGGTGAAGGCCGTGCGCCAATCGGACGTCCATCTCCAATGTCACCATGGGGTAAACCAACGCTTGGTAAGAAAACACGTCGTGGTAAGAAACATTCAGACAAACTTATCGTACGTAGACGTAAGAAAAAATAAAAATAGCTTATTTGGGTGTGCGGCTTCTTAGCTGCACGCACACAATAAGAAAGGAGGCGCCACTATGGCTCGTAGTATTAAAAAGGGACCTTTCGTCGATGATCATTTAATGAAAAAAGTTGAAGCTCAAGGCGACAGCGAAAAGAAACAAGTAATCAAAACATGGTCACGTCGTTCAACAATTTTCCCAAACTTCATTGGACACACATTTGCAGTATATGATGGCCGCAAACACGTACCTGTATACGTAACTGAAGATATGGTTGGTCACAAATTAGGTGAATTTGCACCAACACGTACATTCAAAGGACACGCTGCAGACGACAAGAAAACAAGAAGATAATCACTCAATAGTAAGTAGAGGAGGAAATACGAATGGAAGCAAAAGCGGTTGCTAGAACGATCAGAATCGCACCTCGTAAAGTTAGATTAGTATTAGATCTAATTAGAGGAAAAGACGTAAGAGAAGCAGTAGCTATTTTAAAATTAACTAACAAAGCTTCTTCTCCAGTTGTAGAAAAATTATTAATGTCCGCTTTAGCTAATGCTGAGCACAACTACGGTATGAACACTGACGAATTAGTTGTTAAGGAAGCATACGCTAACGAAGGACCAACTTTAAAACGTTTCCGTCCACGTGCTCAAGGACGTGCAAGCGCAATTAATAAAAGAACAAGCCACATTACTATCGTAGTAAGTGACGGTAAAGAAGAAGCACAAGAAGCTTAATAAATACTAAGGAGGGAACACCGTGGGTCAAAAAATTAATCCAATCGGACTTCGTGTTGGTGTCATTCGCGACTGGGAAGCAAAATGGTTTGCTGAAAAAGATTTCGCATCATTATTACACGAAGACTTAAAAATTCGTAAATTTATCGATACTGCATTAAAAGATGCATCAGTATCTCACGTAGAGATCGAACGTGCTGCTAACCGTATCAATATCGCAATCCACACTGGTAAACCAGGTATGGTAATTGGTAAAGGCGGTTCAGAAATCGAGAAACTTCGTAACAAGTTAAACCAATTAACTGACAAAAAAGTACACATCAACGTGGTTGAAATCAAGAAAGTTGATTTAGATGCACGTTTAGTAGCTGAGAACATTGCACGTCAATTAGAAAACCGTGCATCATTCCGTCGTGTACAAAAACAAGCTATCGGAAGAGCAATGAAACTTGGTGCTAAAGGTATCAAAACACAAGTATCAGGTCGTTTAGGTGGCGCTGACATCGCGCGTGCTGAACAATATTCAGAAGGAACTGTACCACTTCATACATTACGTGCTGACATTGATTACGCACATGCTGAAGCTGACACAACTTACGGTAAGTTAGGTGTTAAAGTATGGATCTATCGTGGTGAAGTTCTTCCTACTAAGAAAAATAGTGAAGGAGGAAAATAATTATGTTACTACCAAAGCGTGTAAAATATCGTCGTCAACATCGTCCTGACACTAAAGGTCGTTCTAAAGGCGGTAACTACGTAACATTTGGCGAATTTGGTTTACAAGCAACAACAACATCTTGGATCACTTCTCGTCAAATCGAATCAGCTCGTATCGCTATGACACGTTACATGAAACGTGGCGGGAAAGTTTGGATTAAAATCTTCCCTCATACACCATATACTAAAAAACCTCTAGAAGTACGTATGGGTGCTGGTAAAGGTGCGGTAGAAGGCTGGATCGCAGTTGTAAAACCAGGTCGTATCTTATTTGAAGTTGCAGGCGTATCTGAAGAAGTTGCGCGTGAAGCATTACGTTTAGCGAGCCACAAACTTCCAGTTAAAACGAAGTTTGTAAAACGTGAAGAATTGGGTGGTGAAACAAATGAAAGCTAAGGAAATTAGAGACTTAACCACTTCTGAAATCGAAGAACAAATCAAATCATCGAAAGAAGAGCTTTTTAACCTACGCTTTCAATTAGCTACAGGTCAATTAGAAGAGACTGCACGTATTAAAACTGTTAGAAAAACAATTGCACGTCTTAAAACTGTTGCGCGTGAAAGAGAATTAGAACAAGGAAAAGCTAACCAATAATAGTTGAAAGAGGAGGTTACTAAAGTGAGCGAAAGAAATGATCGTAAAGTTTACGTTGGTAAAGTCGTTTCAGACAAAATGGACAAAACAGTGACTGTTTTAGTTGAAACATACAAAACGCACAAACTATATGGTAAACGTGTTAAATATTCTAAGAAGTATAAAACACATGACGAAAACAATTCAGCTAAACTAGGAGATATCGTTAAAATTCAAGAAACTCGTCCTTTATCAGCGACAAAACGTTTCCGTTTAGTAGAAATTGTCGAAGAATCAGTAATTATTTAATGACTATTTAAAGATAAGGGAGGTTTAATCATGATCCAACAAGAAACACGCTTAAAAGTAGCAGACAACTCTGGTGCTCGTGAAGTACTTACAATCAAAGTATTAGGTGGATCTGGCCGTAAAACAGCTAACATCGGTGACGTCATCGTAGCAACTGTTAAAAATGCCACACCAGGAGGCGTTGTTAAGAAAGGCGATGTTGTTAAAGCTGTTGTTGTACGTACTAAATCAGGCGTACGTCGTAAAGACGGTTCTTACATCAAATTTGATGAAAATGCATGTGTTATCATTCGTGACGACAAAGGACCACGTGGTACTCGTATCTTCGGTCCAGTAGCGCGTGAATTACGTGAAGGAAACTTTATGAAAATTGTTTCTCTTGCACCAGAAGTACTATAATTTATAAAATCTAAATCACAATTCAAGGAGGTGCCCACATGCATATTAAAAAAGGTGACAACGTAATCGTTATCGCAGGTAAAGACAAAGGTAAAACAGGTAAAGTTGTAGCAACTGAACCTAAAAAAGACCGCGTCGTTGTGGAAGGTGTAAACGTCGTTAAAAAACACCAAAAACCAACTCAAATCAATCCTGAAGGTGGAATCTTAGAAACTGAAGCAGCTATTCATGTTTCTAACGTACAATTATTAGACCCTAAAACAAACAAACCTACACGTGTAGGCTACAAATTTGTTGATGGTAAAAAAGTAAGAATCGCTAAAAAATCAGGCGAAGAAATCAAGTCTAATAAATAATAAAAGTTGAAAGGAGGATCCACTTTGAACCGTTTAAAAGAAAAATTCAACTCTGAAGTTAGTGAGAACTTAGTTAAAAAATTCAACTATAGCTCAGTAATGGAAGTACCAAAAATCGATAAAATCGTAGTCAACATGGGTGTTGGTGATGCAGTTCAAAACTCAAAAGTATTAGATACAGCAGTTGAGGAATTAACAGCAATCACTGGTCAAAAACCTTTAATCACTAAAGCTAAAAAATCAGTTGCGACATTCCGTTTACGTGAAGGTATGCCAATTGGTGCTAAAGTAACATTACGTGGTGAAAGAATGTATGAATTCTTAGACAAATTAATTTCTGTATCATTACCACGTGTACGTGACTTCCGTGGTGTTTCTAAAAACGCATTTGATGGTCGCGGTAACTACACTTTAGGTGTTAAAGAACAGTTAATTTTCCCTGAGATCGATTATGATAAAGTATCAAAAGTTCGAGGAATGGATATCGTTATCGTAACTACTGCTAACACTGACGAGGAAGCTCGTGAATTGTTAACACAATTCGGTATGCCATTTCAAAAATAATCTCTAAAGGAGGCTAATTAAGTGGCTAAAAAATCAATGGTTGCTAAGCAACAAAAGAAACAAAAGTTCCAAGTCCGTGAATATACGCGTTGTGAACAATGTGGACGTCCACATTCTGTATATCGTAAATTTAAACTTTGCCGTATTTGTTTCCGTGAATTAGCTTATAAAGGTCAAATTCCTGGCGTACGTAAAGCTAGCTGGTAAAAATTTAACTCTTGAAAGGAGGCAACAAACTATGACATTGTCAGATCCAATTGCAGATATGTTAACTCGTGTGAGAAACGCAAACATGGTGCGTCACGAAAAATTAGAATTACCTGCATCAAACATTAAAAAAGAAATTGCTGAAATCCTTAAAAATGAAGGTTTCATTAAAAATGTAGAATATATTGAAGATGATAAACAAGGTGTAATCCGTTTATTCTTAAAATATGGTTCAAATAACGAACGTGTTATTACAGGATTAAAACGTATTTCTAAACCAGGTTTACGTGTATACGCTAAAGCGAACGAAGTACCTAAAGTATTAAACGGTTTAGGTATCGCATTAGTATCTACTTCAGAAGGTGTTATCACTGATAAAGAAGCTAGAAAACGTAATGTTGGTGGCGAAGTATTAGCTTACATTTGGTAATCATTAAATAAATAAGGAGGTGCCACAGCATGAGCCGTGTTGGTAAAAAAATTATCGAGATCCCAAGTGACGTTACTGTAACAATCGAAGGTAACAAAGTTACTGTTAAAGGACCTAAAGGTGAATTATCACAAACACTTAACGAAGAAATGACTTACAAACAAGAAGAAAACACACTTGAAGTTGTTAGACCATCAGATTCTAAAGAACATAGAACAATTCATGGTACAACTCGTGCGTTAATTAATAATATGGTACAAGGTGTATCTCAAGGATACGTTAAAGGACTTGAACTTATCGGTGTTGGTTACCGTGCTCAAGTACAAGGTTCTAAACTTGTATTAAACGTAGGTTATTCTCATCCAGTTGAAATCGAAGCTGCTGAAGGTATTACTTTCTCAGTAGAGAAAAATACAACTGTAAAAGTTGAAGGTATCGACAAAGAATTAGTTGGTGCTACAGCATCTAAAATTCGCGATGTACGTCCACCAGAGCCTTATAAAGGTAAAGGTATCCGTTACCAAGGTGAATACGTACGCCGTAAAGAAGGTAAAACTGGTAAATAATAAATAAACTCTATAGAAAGGAGTATTGACATGATCAGCAAAATTGATAAAAACAAAGTACGTTTAAAAAGACATGCACGTGTTCGTACGAAATTGTCAGGTACTAGCGAAAAGCCACGTCTAAACGTATACCGTTCAAACAAACACATTTATGCACAAATCATTGATGACGTTAAAGGTGTAACGTTAGCTCAAGCTTCTACTAAAGATAGCGATATCGACACATCAGTGACTAAAGTTGAAATGGCAACTAAAGTCGGTGAATCAATCGCTAAAAAAGCAAGCGAAAAAGGAATCGAAGCAGTTGTATTCGATCGTGGAGGATACTTATTCCACGGACGTGTTAAAGCGTTAGCAGATGCAGCTCGCGAAAATGGACTTCAATTTTAATTTAAAGGAGGGACAATTTAAATGGCTCGTAGAGAAGAAGAAGTTAAAGAATTTGAAGAACGCGTTGTTACGATTAACCGTGTTGCAAAAGTTGTTAAAGGTGGACGTCGTTTCCGTTTCACAGCACTTGTAGTTGTAGGTGACAAAAATGGTCGCGTTGGTTTCGGTACTGGTAAAGCACAAGAGGTACCTGAAGCAATTAAAAAAGCTGTTGAGGCTGCGAAGAAAAATCTTATCACAGTTCCACGTGTTGAAGGTACAACACCACACACAATCACTGGACGCTATGGTTCAGGTAGTGTATTCATGAAACCAGCTGCTCCTGGTACAGGGGTTATCGCAGGTGGTCCAGTTCGTGCCGTATTAGAACTTGCAGGTATCACAGATATCTTAAGTAAATCATTAGGTTCTAACACACCAATTAACATGGTGCGCGCAACTGTAGACGGTTTACAAAACTTAAAAAATGCTGAAGATGTTGCCCGTTTACGTGGTAAATCAGTAGAAGAATTATATAATTAAGGAGGGAAACATTTAAAATGGCTAAAATTCAAATTACCCTCACTCGAAGCGTTATCGGACGTCCAGAAACTCAACGTAAAACAGTTAAAGCTTTAGGTTTGAAAAAACTTAACTCATCTGTTGTTGTTGAAGATAACGATGCGATTCGTGGACAAATCAATAAAGTAAGTCACTTAGTAACAGTAGAAGAAAAATAATTAAGGAGGTGCCGAAATGAAATTACATGAGTTAAAACCATCAGAAGGTTCACGTAAAGTACGTAACCGTGTAGGTCGTGGTGCGGCTACTGGTAACGGTAAAACAAGTGGTCGTGGTCAAAAAGGTCAAAAAGCACGTTCAGGTGGTGGCGTTAGACCAGGTTTTGAAGGTGGTCAATTACCTTTATTCCGTCGTATTCCAAAACGTGGTTTCACTAACATCAACCGTAAAGAATATGCTATTGTTAACTTAGACCAACTTAACAAATTCGAAGATGGTACTGAGGTTACACCTGAATTATTAATCGAATCAGGCGTAGTTAAAAGTGAAAAATCTGGCATTAAAGTATTAGGTAATGGTTCATTAGAAAAGAAATTGACTGTTAAAGCACACAAATTCTCAGCTTCTGCTAAAGATGCTATTGAAGCGAAGGGCGGAGCTCACGAGGTGATCTAATGTTTCACACGCTTGTGAATTTCTTTAAAACAAAAGAAGTTCGTAACAAGATTTTCTTTACACTTGCAATGTTAGTGATTTTCAAAATTGGTACGTATATTCCAGCACCTGGAGTTAATCCAGCAGCATTTGATAATCAACAAGGTTCTCAAGGCGTCACTGATCTGTTAAATACATTTGGTGGCGGAGCCTTGAAGAACTTTTCCATTTTCGCAATGGGGATTATGCCTTACATTACTGCTTCCATTGTAATGCAATTATTACAGATGGATATTGTACCTAAGTTTACAGAATGGGCAAAACAAGGTGAAGTTGGCCGCAAAAAGTTAAATAACTTAACACGTTATTTTACAATCGTGCTTGCATTCATTCAATCTATCGGTATGTCTTATCAATTTAATTCATACCTCGGTGGATCACTCGTCCAAACTCAAAGCGTATGGTCATATCTATTAATTGCAGTTGTTCTTACAACAGGTACTGCATTCTTAATGTGGTTAGGTGAACAAATTACGCAATATGGTGTTGGTAATGGTATTTCTATTATCATTTTTGCAGGTATTTTATCTACATTGCCGTCCGCATTAATGCAATTCTATCAACAAGAATTCGTTGGACAAGACGATGTAACGTTAGCTTGGTTGAAAGTGATAGGTCTTATTGTTGGTATGATTTTACTAACAGTAGGTGCTGTATTCGTTTTACAAGCGATTCGTAAAATTCCAATTCAATATGCAAAAAAACAATCAAATATGCGTCTTGGTTCACAGGCAACATATTTACCATTAAAAGTAAACTCTGCAGGGGTAATTCCTGTCATCTTTGCAATGGCATTCTTCTTATTACCTAGAACATTAACGTTGTTCTTCCCTAAAGCAGATTGGGCTCAAAAAATAGGTAATTATGCTGACCCATCAAACAATATGGGAATGGTCGTGTATGTAGTACTTATTATTGCATTCACATATTTCTATGCGTTTGTACAAGTTAACCCAGAAAAAATGGCAGAAAATCTGAAAAAGCAAGGTAGCTACGTTCCTGGGATTCGTCCTGGCGAACAAACGAAAAAATATATTACTAAAGTTTTATATCGTTTAACGTTTGCAGGTTCAATTTTCTTAGCAGCAATTTCTATTCTTCCGATTATTGCTACGAAGTTTATGAACTTACCGCAAGCCATTCAACTTGGTGGTACAAGCTTACTTATCGTTATCGGTGTTGCCATTGAAACGATGAAAGGTTTAGAAGCTCAAGTCAATGAAAAAGAATATAAAGGCTTTGGTAGACGATAATTCATAGGAGGGCATTTATGAATATTATCTTAATGGGATTACCTGGTGCTGGTAAAGGAACTCAAGCGAGTGAAATTATTAAAAAGTACCCAATTCCACATATTTCAACAGGGGATATGTTCAGAAAAGCGATTAAAGATGAAACCGAACTCGGTAAAGAAGCTAAATCGTATATGGATCGTGGGGAACTCGTACCAGACGAAGTTACAGTAGGCATTGTAAAAGAACGTATCTCTGAAGACGATGCTAAAAAAGGTTTCTTACTTGACGGATTTCCTCGTACAATCGAACAAGCTGAAGCTTTAAATTCGATTTTAGAAGACCTTGGAAGAGAAATCGATGCAGTTGTTAACATTGATGTGCCCGAAGAAGAACTTATGAACCGTCTGACTGGACGTCGCATTTGTGAAATTTGTGGCACGACGTATCATCTTGTTTTCAATCCGCCTAAGGTTGAAGGTACATGTGATCTTGAAGGTGGTAAACTTTACCAACGTGAAGACGACAACCCTGAAACAGTTGCAAATCGTTTAGATGTGAACATTAAACAATCTAAACCGATTTTAGATTTCTATAGCCAAAAAGGCGTTCTTAAAAATATTGACGGTTCTAAAAATATTAATGAAGTTACAGAAGACGTCATCACTATTTTAGAATCATTAAAATAATAACGACTTGGTTTAAAGTGTTTGACTTTACACGTCGTTAACTTTGAAACTGTAATCAAAATTCGTGACAAGTCTTATAACGATACGCTTTGACAATGTAAACCAAGCCAACTATTATCTCGTTGATATATTAAGATCCTTACAACTGAAAAGGAGGCGTTAATTCATGGCAAAACAAGATGTTATCGAACTTGAAGGTACGGTATTAGACACTTTACCTAACGCAATGTTTAAAGTAGAATTAGAAAATGGTCACGAAATCTTAGCTCACGTAAGTGGAAAGATTCGCATGAACTATATTCGTATTTTACCAGGCGATAAAGTAACAGTAGAAATGTCTCCGTATGACTTAACACGCGGAAGAATCACATATCGTTATAAATAATTGTCACTCCATCATTGAAGGAGGTATAAAAAATGAAAGTAAGACCATCAGTAAAACCAATTTGCGAAAAATGTAAAGTCATTAAACGTAAAGGTAAAGTAATGGTAATTTGTGAAAACCCTAAACACAAACAAAAACAAGGTTAATTAAAAGAGAGGTGTAAATAATATGGCACGTATTGCAGGAATTGATATCCCACGTGATAAACGCGTAGTAATTTCATTAACTTATATCTACGGTATCGGTAAAACTTCAGCTAAAGAAATCTTATCTGAAGCAAACGTTTCAGAAGACACTCGTGTTAAAGATTTAACTGATGACGAATTAGGCCGCATCCGTGAAGTTGTAGATGGCTACAAAGTTGAAGGTGACTTACGTCGTGAAGTAAACTTAAACATCAAACGTTTAATGGAAATTTCATCATACCGTGGTATCCGTCACCGTCGTGGATTACCAGTAAATGGTCAAAAAACTAAAAACAATGCGCGTACGCGTAAAGGCCCAGTTAAAACTGTAGCTAACAAGAAAAAATAATAGGTAAAGGAGGCAAATTAATCTATGGCACGTAAACAAGTATCACGTAAACGTAGAGTGAAAAAGAATATCGAAAACGGTGTTGCTCACATCCGTTCTACATTCAATAATACAATCGTAACTATTACAGATGAATTCGGAAATGCTTTATCTTGGTCATCTGCAGGTGCATTAGGTTTCAAAGGTTCTAAGAAATCAACACCATTCGCAGCGCAAATGGCATCAGAAACAGCTTCAAAAGCTGCAATGGAACACGGTTTAAAATCAGTTGAAGTAACTGTAAAAGGCCCTGGTCCAGGTCGTGAATCAGCGATCCGTGCATTACAATCAGCAGGTTTAGAAGTAACAGCGATTAAAGACGTTACTCCAGTTCCACATAATGGTTGCCGTCCACCAAAACGTCGTCGCGTATAATTAAATTTTTGTTTTGTCACTATTCACTTAACACTAAAAATTTATAGTTTATGCAAGTCGACGTACTTAAGGAGGATATGTAAATGATAGAAATCGAGAAACCTAGAATTGAAACAATTGAAGTTAGTGATGATGCTAAATTCGGTAAGTTTGTTGTTGAACCACTTGAGCGTGGTTACGGTACTACACTAGGAAACTCCTTACGTCGTATCCTACTATCATCATTACCAGGTGCGGCTGTGAAATATATCGAAATCGAAGGCGTTTTACACGAATTCTCAGCGATTGATAACGTTGTAGAAGATGTTTCTACAATTATCATGAATATTAAAAAGCTAGCGCTTAATATATACTCTGAAGAAGAAAAAACATTAGAAATCGATATAAAAGAAGAAGGCGAAGTCACTGCTAAAGATATCACACATGACAGTGATGTTGAAATCTTAAATCCTGACCTTAAAATTGCCACTGTATCTAAAGGTGGTCATTTCAAAATGCGTTTAGTTGCGAACAAAGGTCGCGGATATGCACTAGCTGATCAAAACAACTCTAGTGATTTACCAATCGGTGTAATCCCAGTAGATTCATTATATTCACCAGTTGAACGTGTGAATTATACTGTTGAAAATACACGTGTCGGTCAAAGCTCTGACTTTGATAAGTTAACTTTAGACGTGTGGACTGATGGTTCAATCACACCTAAAGAGGCTGTATCATTAGCTGCTAAAATTATGACTGAGCATTTAAACATCTTTGTTGGTTTAACTGATGAAGCTCAAAATGCTGAAATCATGATTGAAAAAGAAGAAGATCAAAAAGAAAAAGTATTAGAGATGTCTATTGAAGAATTAGACTTATCTGTACGTTCTTATAACTGTCTTAAACGTGCTGGTATTAACTCAGTACAAGAACTCGCTGACAAATCAGAGGCTGATATGATGAAAGTGCGTAACTTAGGTCGCAAGTCTCTTGAAGAAGTTAAATACAAATTAGAAGACTTAGGTTTAGGTCTAAGAAAAGAAGATTGATAAAGGAGGTTAACTCATGGGTTACAGAAAATTAGGTCGTACTTCAGATCAACGTAAAGCAATGTTACGTGACTTAGCAACTTCACTTATCGTTAATGAGCGTATTGAAACTACAGAAGCACGTGCGAAAGAACTTCGTAGCGTCGTTGAAAAATTGATCACTTTAGGTAAAAAAGGTGACTTAGCTTCTCGTCGTAACGCTGCTAAAACATTACGTAACGTGGAAATCTTAAACGAAGATGAAACGACACAAACTGCATTACAAAAATTATTTGGTGAAATCGCTGAACGTTACCAAGAGCGTCAAGGCGGATACACTCGTATTGTTAAAGTTGCACCTCGTAAAGGTGACGGTGCGTTAACAGTAATTATCGAATTAGTTTAATAAATACACACTACTACATTTAAAGCATATGAGTGCAACGATAATGTTTGCCACATACAAATATTGTCTAGCTCAAAGTACCCCATCTAACTAAATATTGACGACAAAGCGTGAACTCAATTTAGATGGGGTGCGCGCTTTTTTCTTGTGAGTCACATTTGACGCAATACTATTGCAGTCGGATGAAAACATGAAATGATGAAAAGCGACAGGCATTTTGTCTTTTTGACTACGGGCGTTCCACCATGTGGAGTTGCCCTTTTTTTGTTGAATATATATTTATTGATAAAAGTTAAATATATGGATACACGGGGATTCATCGATTCGGTGAGTATACATAAAAGGGTTTATTCGGTAAAATAGGGAAGAAGTTAAAAAAGTGAGGATAAATTATGCAACCGATCATTGCGTTTGAAAATGTTTCATTTAAATATGATACTGCCGACACGATGACATTAAAAAATATCACATTTTCTGTAAATCATGGAGAGTGGGTGTCTATCGTAGGGCATAATGGATCTGGTAAATCAACGTTAACGAAATTAATAACGGGCATTGAAACAGAGTTCGAAGGTGACATCTGTATGAATGGCGAATATATCAAAGCGCAAGAACAAGTCGCATTTCGACAACAGATTGGCGTCGTTTTTCAAAATCCGGAAAATCAATTTGTGGGTTCTACGGTGAAGTATGATGTTGCATTTGGACTAGAAAATCGCTGTACACCTTATGAAGATATGCAGCAAATTGTCCCGCAAGTGTTAAAAGATGTAGACATGTATGATAAACAAAATCATGAGCCTACTGCGCTTTCAGGTGGTCAAAAACAACGTGTTGCGATTGCAGGTGTACTCGCGCTAAATCCTAAATTAATCATTTTAGATGAAGCAACCTCAATGCTAGATCCTGAAGGAAAAGCAGAAATGCTTAAAATGATGAAAAAGATGAACCGTGAATGGGGTGTGACGGTTTTATCAATAACCCATGATTTAAGTGAAGTCGTTGATTCAGATAAAGTGATTGTGATGAATCAAGGACAAGTCGCACTACAAGGAGATGTACATACAATTTTTAACGAGGCGAAACGTCTAAAAGATTTAGGACTTGATTTGCCTTTTGAAATGCGACTGGCACAAAAATTAAAACTAGACACGCATTTATTAACTTATGATGCATTAGTGGAGAGATTATTATGATTCAGTTTAATGAGGTTTCTTATACCTACCAACAACACACCCCTTATGCATATCAAGCATTGAACCTTGTGACCACTACTTTTGAAGAAGGAAAGTTTTATGCGGTGATTGGAAAAACAGGTTCTGGTAAATCCACGCTTATACAACATTTAAATGGTTTATTAAAACCATCGCGAGGCAAACTGCAAGTTTTTGATTTAAAAGTTGACCGTAAAACGAAAGATCGTGCATTTAAGTCTATACGTCGACGTATTGGAATGGTATTTCAATTTCCAGAATCTCAGTTATTTGAAGAAACGGTTCAAAAAGAAATCGTTTTTGGCCCACGAAATTTCAATCAGGATACAACAGAAGCACTGAATAAAGGGAAAACATATCTACGTATGATGGGCGAACAACCTGATCACTTATTAGAGCAGTCTCCTTTTTTACTGTCAGGTGGTCAAAAGCGTAAAGTTGCTTTAACTGCCATTTTAGCAAGTAACCCCGATATTTTAGTATTAGATGAACCGACTGCTGGGTTAGATCCAAGAAGTAAGCAACAGGTGATGACACTGATTCAGCATTTGAACGAGCAAGAAGGCAAAACCGTCATCCTTGTGACGCATGAAATGAACGATGTTGCCCGTTATGCGCATGAAGTCAAAGTAATGAAACATGGTCATGTGGTTGCTTCTTATGATACTGAAACGTTCTTCAAACAGGAACAATTGGTGCGTTCATTGCATCTTAATTTACCAGATACTTTACGCTTACAAAGAGATTTGGAGCGACAATCAGGTATTCCATTTGAAGACATTGCACTTACTGAAGAGGATTTTGTCGCATTGTATGAAAAGTGGGGTGGGCGACGTGAAAGATAAATTGATTATCGGTCGTTATCTGCCATTAGATTCTATTATTCACCGTTTAGACCCAAGAGCAAAATTTATTTTTGTATTTCTATTTATTATCATCATCTTTTTAAGCCACCATTGGATTGCGTATTTGTGGTTGGCATGCTTAATACTGATTGGTATAAAATTAGCACGTTTGCCGTTATTATTTTTATTTAAAGGACTGACGCCCATTTTTATTTTTGTGGGTTTTACCTTTGTGATGCACATGTTCGTCACTAAAGGGGGAACACGTCTTTTTGAGTGGGGATTTATATCTATCGATAGTCAAGGCCTTAATGAAGGGGCTTTAATTGTATTACGTCTTACCTTTATTATGATAACCTCTACGATACTGACGTTAACGACAAGCCCTCTAGAGCTTACAGATGCGTTTGAACGGCTATTTAAACCATTAAAATATTTTAAAATACCAGTCGCGGCTTTAAGTATGATGATGTCAATCGCATTAAGGTTTATTCCAACTTTAATGGAAGAGCTAGATAAAATCATGAAATCTCAAAAATCACGAGGATCAGATTTTAATTCTGGTGGGTTCTTTCACCGGGTTAAAGCTTTTATTCCATTGCTCATTCCTTTATTTGTATCCGCGTTTAAACGTGCAGAAGATTTAGCAATTGCGATGGAAGTGAGAGGCTATGATGCCACTCTTGAACGGACAAGTTTTCGCTATTTAGAATGGCACATGAGAGATACCATCACACTGTTAATGATCATTCCAATAGGGGCGGTAGTGTATTGGATTCGAACATATTTATAGAAAGGTTGTCAGGCATGCAACGGGTACTTGTAAAAATAAGTTATCAAGGAAGCCAATTTTTAGGGTTTCAAATACAAAATCAAGGGCGTACCGTACAAGGCTACTTTGAAAAGATTTTAAAACGGATGCACAAACATGATGTGCGCATACATCCATCAAGTCGAACAGATCGAGGTGTGCATGCGATAGAACAATACTTTCATTTTGATACGGAATTGAAAATTGAGCCCACACAATGGCAATATGCGATGAATCGTGCCTTGCCTGAAGATATCTATGTGCATGAAGTCACTATGATAAGCAATGACTTTCATTGTCGTTACGATTGTGTCGGTAAAACATATCGATATAAAATCTATCAAAGTGTACACAAAGATCCATTTCAAGCACACTTAAAAACACATATCCCTGACCGCTTAAATATTGATGACATGAATCAAGCAGCGGAACACTTTATTGGAACTCATAATTTTACTACGTTTTGTTCTCAAAAAACGGACGTCGAAAGTAAAGAACGCACCATTTATGAAAGTTACGTAGTCGCAACCAATGAAGGTCTAGATTTTGTCATATCAGGATCAGGATTTTTATATAATATGGTGCGGGTCATTATGGCCTTTTTAATCGAAGTTGGAAAGGGAAAACGCCAAGCACATGAGGTGACTTCACTTTTAAAAGCGCAGGATCGTAACCTTGTTCCTCATACTGCGCCAGCTGAAGGTCTATATTTAGAACGCATCTATTTAGCGGAGGATGAATTAATCACAAAATTCGGCCCTGATATTAGAATTCATAAGAAAAAATCATTACAAAATTCTTTGAAACACATTGACAATAACGGGTAAAAATTATATCATAGTTAACGGTATTGTTTTATATCACCCCACGATAAGCCCCGGAAACTTATTGTGTTACAAGATATAGAAGCAGGACAGATCAACAGTTAACGGAATAAATATTTCGTTCACGGTTGTGTACGAAATCTGGTTGAAATCACGCTTAGAAACATTTATTCACTAGGAGGACATTTAAAATGCGTCAAACATTTATGGCAAATGAATCAAACATTGAGCGCAAATGGTATGTTGTTGATGCTGAAGGCCAAACATTAGGTCGTTTATCATCAGAAGTAGCATCTATCTTACGCGGTAAAAATAAAGTAACTTATACACCACACGTTGACACAGGTGATTACGTAATCATTATCAACGCTGAAAAAATCCAATTCACTGGTAACAAAGAAACAGACAAAATCTACTACAGACACTCAAATCACCCAGGTGGTTTAAAATCAATCACAGCTGGTGAGTTAAGACGTACAAACCCAGAACGTTTATTAGAAAACTCAATTAAAGGGATGTTACCAAGTTCACGTTTAGGTGAAAAACAAGGTAAAAAATTATTCGTTTATCGTGGCGCTGAACACCCACACGCTGCACAACAACCAGAAAACTACGAGTTACGTGGTTAATTAGAAGGAGGAAATGACATTGGCACAAGTTGAATATAGAGGCACAGGCCGTCGTAAAAACTCAGTAGCACGTGTACGTTTAGTACCAGGTGAAGGTAACATTAAAGTTAACGACCGTGACGTACGTGAGTACTTACCATTCGAATCATTAATCTTAGACTTAAACCAACCATTTGACGTTACTGAAACTAAAGGTAACTACGATGTATTAGTTAACGTACACGGTGGCGGTTTCACTGGACAAGCACAAGCTATCCGTCATGGTATCGCACGTGCATTATTAGAAGCAGATCCTGAGTACAGAGGTTCTTTAAAACGCGCTGGATTACTTACACGTGACCCACGTATGAAAGAACGTAAAAAACCAGGTCTTAAAAAAGCACGTCGTTCACCACAATTCTCAAAACGTTAATATCGTTTTTATATCAAAAACACTTCTCGAAACTTGTCGAGAAGTGTTTTTTTTATAAAAGTAAACCATGCGCTATGCGTATGGTTCCGGAGAGGTTCCACCGTTGTATTAAAATAGACACCTCCTTATTATAGAATAAAATTTGGTCAGCCAACCAAAATTAACTATACGAGGAGATGCCATAATGTCTAACGACACAAACAGTTTAGCACATACAAAATGGAATTGTAAGTATCACAT